>DASZRQ010000087.1:0-40976 GCA_035549115.1 Occallatibacter sp.
GGGGCGAACTCGCGCGACTGCTTGCGGGCTGCGGAGAAGTAGAGGTAGCGGTCAATCATGACGGCCAGCGACCAGATGGACTCGATGAACAAGATAACGGCCACGGCCCGGGCCAGATTGCCCATGTGTTCCCACAGTCCCATCGGGCTGAAGCTGACGGTCTGATCACCCTCTTGCAGAAAAGCAAGGCTGCTGACCGTGTGTGAAGCGAAATGTGCGAGCTGAGCGAGAATCACTGAATCGTTCCTCCTAAGGAGTTTTCTTGTGAACTGCGATGGTCCGCCGCGGCGGATAGCTGGGAATGCGGCTCTTTCCGGATTCGCATTCAGGTCAAAAGCATGGCCCTTTCCCGGAAACCGGAGAAAGGGCCAGAAGAAATCTCATCCACCCAGGCTGAAGATCACGTTGATCGTCGTCTGGACCTCGACCGGCTCGTTGTTGAGCAGGTAAGGGCGATAGCGCCAGGTGCGGACGGCATCCAGCGCGGCCTGCTGCAGCATGGCTGGACCGCTGACCACCTCCAGATTCTGGATGGTGCCGCTCTTGGAAATGGTTGCCTGCAGGACCACGGTGCCCGAAACGCGCGCCGCCTTGGCAATTGGCGGATAGATCGGCTGCGTTTTCTGGATCAACATGCCGACGGCGACGCCAGCCGAGATGTTGACCTTCTTGGGTGGTGCGGCCTGCACCTTCGGCGCGTTGCCGCTGCCGAAGACGCTGCCCATCACACCGCTGCTGCTGCCGCCAAGACCTTCCATGCCGGCGACGCCGAAGCTCGAGGGCGGAGCTTCCTTCTCGGCCACTTGCTTAATGGTGTTCGGAATCTTGGTGGGAGCGATGAGCTGATTGTTCATCATCTCGGACTGAACGTGCACGACATGCACCTCAGGCGGAGGCGGGGGCGGAGGCGGCGGAGGCGGAGGCGGAGGTGCAACCAAGAGCGTTTGCATGGCAGCCTTCGGCAGCGCCTCAGGATAGATCAAGGGAATCAGAATCAACAGGAGCAGAATCGAGCCATTGACGATGAACGTAACCATCATCCAATACTTGCTCTTACTCTTGATTCTTCCTCCGGATTCAAATGTGGAATCTTCAAACATGGCCAGCCTCGAATCGGGTTTGGTTACCTCAATTTAGACACCAGAGATTCGTCAAATGTTCCCACGCGCCTAAACTGTACCACCGTAGTGTGCTTCACCTATATCAGAAGTGCACGTGGGTTGCAAAACATGCCCTAAAACTGGTGCAATTCGCCGGCAAATTCTTTAAGCGCGTGAACGCTTGGCCGCCGGCAATGCCGCTGTGCTTCCCTTGCCCGCGCGCCACTCCTGCCACGCCACCAACATGGGAGCAGCCACGGCAATGGAGGAGTAAGTACCAATGAGAATGCCCACCACCAGTGCAAAGGAAAAGCCTCGCAGTACCTGCCCGCCGAACACGTACAGCGAAAGCACCGTCAGGAAGGTCAGGCCGGAGGTCAGCACAGTTCGGCTCAGCGTCTGGTTGATGCTTCGATTCACCAGATCGGCCAGCGGCTCGCGGCGGCTCATGCGGAGGTTTTCGCGAACACGGTCGAAGACGACGATGGTGTCGTTCATCGAGTAGCCAACCAAGGTCAGGATCGCGGCGATGACCGTCAGGCTGATCTCCTGGTTCGTCAGCGCGAAAGCTCCCACGGTAATAAGCGTGTCGTGAAAGCAGGCGACCACGGCGGCAACGCCGTAGATGAGCTGGAAACGGAACCAGAGGTAGATGAGCATGCCGGCCATGGAGTAGAGCGTCGCCAGAGTGGCCTGCTTCTCAAGCTGCTTGCCGACTGTAGGACCGACCACCTGTACGTTCCGCACTTCAAAGGGGTTGTTGTAGTGGGCCTGCAGGGCGCTCACAATCTGCTCGCGGCCGGTATCGAGGGCGGATTCGTTGGTCTGCTCTGGCAGGCTGATCAAAACATCATTGCTCGAAGCCTGTTCCACATTGCGGATGGCCTGAATGCGCGCGTCCTTGATGCCCGCGTCGCTCATGGCCGCACGAATCTGGTTCTCGTCCGGGGTCTGTTTGAACTGGACCTGGATCTGGGTGCCGCCGCGGAAGTCGACGCCCAGGGGAACAGGGCTGCCGATCTTGGCCCAGTGAGCGGCCATCGAAATGACGCCGGCCACGCTAAAGATCAACGAAAAGCCGAGAAAGTACCACTTCTTCCCCAGCCAGTTCACATTCACGCTGTGAAACAGTTCCACTTGGTTCTCTACCTTCCTGGGCCTGAACCGACTTCGGCTCCGGCAAGCTGTTGTGCGCCGACCTCGCTAGGAGATCGCGCCTAAATCGATACCATCTGCCCCGGCTTGAGCTTATTCAGGTGCGCTTCAAAGATGACACGCGAAACGTACACAGCCGTGAACAGGTTGGCCGCAAGACCAAAGGTCAGGGTGACCGCGAAACCCTTCACCGGTCCCGTTCCGAACAGGAACAAAATGGCGGCCGAAACAATGGTGGTGACGTGCGTGTCGAAAATTGTGTGCCAGGCATGATCGAAGCCCTGATCGACAGCGGCCGACGCCGCTTTGCCCGCGCGAATCTCTTCACGGATGCGCTCGAAGATCAGTACGTTCGAGTCGACGCCCATACCGATGGTGAGGATGACGCCGGCGATGCCGGGCAGCGTAAGCGTGGCGCCGGAGAACCCCATGAACCCGAGCAGAATCACCAGGTTCAGGAAAAGGGCGAGATCGGCGTTGATCCCCGAGCCGCGATAGTAAACCAGCATGAAGGCCATGACCAGCAGCACACCGACGACAGCGGCAGTCACGCCCTCTTTGATGGAATCGGCGCCGAGCGATGCGCCCACGGTGCGGTCCTCAAGATAGTTGAGCGAGGCTGGCAGAGCGCCGGTGCGCAGCATCTTGGAGAGAACCGTGACTTCGTCCTGCGAGAAGCTGCCTTCAATAATGCCGGTGTCACGGATGGCGCTCTTAATGTTGGCGACCTCTCGCACGCGGCCCCCGAGAACAACGGCCATGGCCTTGCCTACATTCGCGCTTGTGAACTCATAGAAGCGATCGCCCGCTTCGTTGGTGAGCGTGAAGCGCACCGCGGGCAAGCCGCCATCGCTGGTGGTGGGGTCGGCAGAGCGGAAGTCGCTGCCGGCAACGACGGGCACGCGCTGGAGGACGTACACACTGTCGGCATCCGAACCCTGCATGCCGGAGTAGTGCGTCATCATCTCATCCGGCGGCAGTGCGCCGCCTACGCTGGCCAGCGCCGACTGCTCGTCCTGGTAGGGACCGCCGACCACGGGGTGAATCTCAAGCCGCGCGGTGGATTGGATGATGCTCTTCACGCGGTCCAGATCTTCAATACCGGGCAGCTCAACCAGAATCTGGTTTTCACCCAGACCGTACTCCTGAATCACCGGCTCGCTGACACCGAGCGTATCCACTCGATCGCGGATGGTTTCGATGGCCTGCTGCACGGTCTTCTTTTCAAGAGTCTGCTCCACCTGCGGCTTCATGGTCAGCGTAAAGCCGGTATCCGCGCCGCCGGTGATATCGTACTCATTCGAGTACTTGGCATCGAGCAGTGAGCGAATATCGCTGGACTGCGCGGCCGAAGTGCCCTCGATGTGAATGATCTCCGGCTTCTTGGGGTCGGGCTTGAAGACCTGGGAAAAGGTCATGTTCCCGCTTTTGAGGTTCTGCTGTATGCGCCCGACGGTGCTGTCTGTCTCCGCGCTGACCGCCTCGGAAACAACCACCTGAAGAATCAGGTGCGCACCGCCGCGCAGATCGAGGCCCAAGTGAATGCGCTTGGTGATGCTTGCCAGCAACGCCTGACCGGAGAACCCGGAGGGAATGCCGAAGATGCCGTAGATGAAGACCACCAGAACCGCGACGATCAGGGCGATTCTGCCATTGAGATTCTTTTTCATTGCCTCAGTTCTCGAGTCAAAAATCATCGCGGCCCGCTTACGAGGCCGACGAACTCTCCTGCGTAGTGACGGACGCGATCGCATTCTTCGCGATCTCGATCTTTAGATTGTCCGGAGCCACACGAATGATAATGGCATCGTCCTTGATGGAAAGAATGGTGCCGCGAATGCCTCCGGCCGTGGTCACCCGGTCGCCGGTCTTAAGATCGCCCAGCATCTGCTGCCACTGTTTCTGCCGTTTTTGCTGCGGGCGGATCATGATGAAATACAGCACCGGAATCAGAAGCAGGGGCAGAAGCATTGAAATGCCGCCCCCCGCGGGCGCTGCCAGCCATAAAGCCAAACCTGTTGCCACGCTCATCCTTTACTTATTCCGCCGTGCGGACTCAATCCCGCAGCGTTCAGAACATAGGCGCACGGCTCAGGGCCGGCTGCCCGCACAGAGATTTGTCTCCGGGAACGTTCCTGGCCTCCGATTCGGTCCGGCGCAGAAACTGGAAGGCGGGTGAGACTGCTAGGTCAGCGCATCCAGATGCTTTGCGCGCCCGCAGACCCTGAACCCAGCTACCGTATGCTTCCTGTTCGACACAGCCTTCCCCGCGCATCTGGCCTGCCGGACTGCACAGCTTTCGCTGCAAAAGCAGCGCCAAATGCCCAAAGAAGTCCTAGCAAGATAAGAAACGCGCAACGGCAGGTGTGTCAAGGCTGCGCGCGGCCTTCCCTGGCCTGCGGCAAGGCAGTTTTGCACTTAGGAAGTCTTTACGGATTGCCTGCTCCGGCTTTACGGGCAGAGCGCTCTCCTTGAATACAGGCTGGCGCTCCAATCGAAAGGGGTTGGCGGCTGCAATGGAGAGCGTTTCCGTGTTGAGTGTATCCATCGTCGATCTGCTGTTCCTACTGGTATTCGGGGCGGCTCTGGCCTTTCTGCTCTGGGTGCTGTGGCATCTAAGCCTTGAAAGGAAGCGGCGACCACGCTGGCGCAATCGCTGAAGGTGCTGGCTGCCTAATTTGGCTTGTCGGGAGGCGTGGTGTCGGGCTCATCCTCCGAGTCTTCAACGAGTGCGGCGGAGCCGGGAGCGAGATCGAAGCTCACGGCATCGTGGCCGGTGGGGTGAAACGTGACGCGCAGTGGCTCACGCTGCCACTCGACCGGCCCGCAGACGGAAACAGGCGGGTTCTCCGCGTCGAATGCGGCAAGCTTCCGCGAGAGTGCCAGCTTGCGCACGCCAATTTGAGCCACGACCGCATGCAGGCT
This sequence comes from Occallatibacter sp., assembly GCA_035549115.1. GTDB lineage: Bacteria > Acidobacteriota > Terriglobia > Terriglobales > Acidobacteriaceae > Telmatobacter. Next base: position 5,181 of record DASZRQ010000087.1, read on the forward strand.
TTTGCCGCTGGGAGTAATGCCGCAGTATGCGCCGTAGTCGCGGAACCAGACCACTTGGCTCACACCGGGGTCGTAGTCGGGAAGTTTGAGCGCGGTGATGCGGCCGGTGGCGCGGCTCACCAGTAGCCAGGGTCCACGCTGCCACACCCAGTGGTCTTTCGCTGCCGTGGAGGCATCGCCCGGTAGAGCATCGTTCAGGCGCGTCGCGCGGCGAATCACAAAGCTGCGGTCTGTGACATCATGCTTGTCGCCGGTCGTCCATTCCTTCGTCTGGCCGTCCACCACGAGAGCACGAATGGCAAGCTCGGTCTCGCCGGGAGCAGCGCCCGCAGGGTCGCCAGCTTTGGAATATGGAACGCGCTTGACCGCGGCGAGATAGACCGTGTGCGATTTGCGCGGCGTGGCATGCGCGGCAAGCGCCGCGGCCAGCATCGCCGCCGCCACAGTTGCACTCAAGACCTGCGCGCGCATCATTTACACTTTCGCCGCCTCAACGGCGCGCGCCACGCGGAATACGGTGCTCTCATTCAGATGCGCAGCCAGCACCTGCATGCCAACGGGCAGGCCCGCACCGGTGGTGCCGCAAGGCACGGTGACCCCGCAGATGCCCGCAAGGCTCGCGGTAACGGTGTAGATGTCGGCAAGATACATGGCGAGCGGGTCGCCGGTCTTCTCGCCCAGCTTGAAGGCGGGCACCGGCGACGTGGGCGTGACGATGGCATCCACCTCCGCGAAGGCGCGCAAAAACTCCTCGGCCAGCAGGCGGCGCACCTGCTGCGCCTTCAGGTAATAGGCATCGTAGTAGCCGGCCGAGAGCGCATAGGTACCGAGCAGAATACGGCGCTTGACCTCCGCGCCAAAGCCCTCGTCCCGCGAGCGGCGATACATGGCCGAAAGCGTTTCCGCGGCGGGCGAGCGGTAGCCGTAGCGCACGCCATCGAAGCGGGCCAGGTTGGCGCTGGCCTCGGCTGTAGCCACCAGATAGTACACCGGAACCGCATAGTGCGTATGCGGCAGCGCGATGGGCTTGATGAAGCAGCCCGCAGCTTTGAGCGCGTCAATTCCCCGCTCGATGGCCGAGCGCACCTCGGTGTCGAGGCCCTCGCCGAAGTACTCGGCAGGTACGCCGATGCGCAGGCCCTCCGCCGACTTGTCGCTCTCCGCCGCGTAATCCGGCACCGGCGCGGGCGAACTGGTGGCATCCTGCGGATCGTGCCCGGCAATGACGCCGAGCATTGTGGCCGCGTCGCGCACATTACCCGCAAAGGGGCCGATACGATCGAGCGAAGAAGCAAACGCGATCAGGCCATAGCGCGAGACGCGCCCATACGTGGGCAGCACGCCGACGACGCCGCAAAAGCTGGCCGGCTGGCGGATGGAGCCGCCGGTATCCGTGCCAAGCGAGGCCACGGCTATGTTGGCCGCGACCGCCGCCGCCGAGCCGCCGCTGGAACCGCCGGGGACGCGCTCCGTATCGACGGGATTGCGCACCGGCCCGTAAGCCGAGTTCTCATTCGAGGAGCCCATCGCGAACTCATCGCAGTTGAGCTTGCCCAGCAGCACCGCGCCTGCGGCATCGAGCCGGCTCACCGCCGTCGCATCGTAGGGCGGCCGGTAACCTTCAAGAATCTTCGAGCCTGCGGTGGCCGGCGCGCCCTGCATCACCAGCACATCCTTGATGGCTACGGGAATGCCAGCCAACGGCCCCAGAGGATCGCCCTTTGCCGCGGCCGCATCCACGCGCGCCGCCTGCTCGATCGCGCGCTCCCTGGTCAGGCTCAGATAGACGTTGAGATGCGGATTGATCTCCGCGATGCGGTCGTAGTAGCTCGAGGCCAGATCGACAGCCTTGATGCTACCCGCGGAGATGCCTTCGCGCAGTTCGGCCAGACTCTTCGGCTTCTCAACATACGATGTGGTTTCGCTTGGCAATCCCGCTTCCCTCTCCGGAGCGTCCGGCTCCCGCTGCTGCGCTAGCGTTCAATCACCCTGGGCACTTTGAAGAACGCCTGGTCGGTCTCTGGCGCCTGCGACATGACTGCGGCGCGTTCGAGAGACGGCCGGCGCATGTCTTGCCGCAACGATGCGGCCCCGCCCGCACCCTCCAGCTCGCTGACCTGCGCAAGCGGCTCGACGCCTGCCGTGTCGAGCTCGTTGAGCTGCGCGACGTAATTGAGAATGGCGTTCAGGTCGTGCTCCATGCGCGCCGACTCGTCCGCCTCCAACTCGAGATTGGCGAGCTCGGCCACACGCTTGACATCGTCAACAGATACTTTGGCAGTCATCGGACTGTCTTCCTCACGCTTTGGACCGCGCGATGCACGGCTGGCTATCATTTGCGCTTCGAACTTCAAGTATAGACCGTATCCATCCGCCTTTTGCCTCGCTATCGCGGCGCTCAATGGCTCTCCTTCAATCCACCGTGAGCGAAAAGCTCACGCCATGGGCAATGCCATTGGCCGAAACCGTGACCTGAACCGTATACGTGCCGGGCGGCGTGGTGGAGCCCGAGTTTCCCGGCCCTATTTCCGTACCACCGCCGGAAGCAACGCAGCCGCCAGCGCCTCCCAGCGCAATGGCCAGCAGCGCACACAGAACCCATAGGCGATGCCTGCGCCGCCAGGCCAGCGGCAACAGCACCAGACCGCAGAGCGCGATCCCGGAGCGCCAGGGAAAGAGGCCGGGCACATGTGCCGCCGCTGTCGCATTGCCTGTGCTCACTTGCACGGAAACGCTGCCGGAGGTGTTCGCGCCGATGGTTTCGCTCGAGGGATTGAAGCTGCAGGCCGCGTGTGCGGGCAGGTTGCTGCAGGTATACGTGAATGTGGCGCCCGAGCCGCCCAGGGGAGTGAGGCTCACGGTGTAGTCCGCCATCTGGCCGCTGGCAATGCTCTGGCTCGTCGGGCCGCTCGCAGCGACTGCAAAGTCGAAGCCGGTACCGGAGAGTGACGCGGTTGCACTTGAAGGCAACGCGCTGCTGGCAACGGTTAACGCGCCGGTCTGTGCACCCACACTGGAGGGAACAAAAGCGATGCTTGCCGTACAGCTTGCGCCGGAGGCCAGCGTGGCCGTGCAGGAGTTCCCTGTGAGCGTGAAGCCGTTGGAAACGCTGAGCGCAAGAGCCGTGAGCGGGACCGTGCTGGTATTGGTGAGAGTGATCGACTGAGTCGTGCTGGCCGCGCCAACGGCTGTCACCGGAAACGCCAGCGAGCCTGGCTGCAACTGCACAGAGCCCGCTGCGCCACCCGAGCCGGTCAGCGCAACTACTGCGCTGTTCAGATTGCCGGATGTGACGCTCAGCGCGCCCGAGACCGAGCCATTGACCATGGGCGTAAAGACAATGCCCACCGTGCAGCTTGCGCCGCCCGCCAACGTTGAACCGCAGGCATTCTGCGTGAGGCTGAATGGCGCCGCTATTACAATCGCCAGCGCAGTGGCAGCGGTTGTGCCCGCGTTGGCAATGGTTACCGTCTGCGCCGGGCTCGACTGCCCCAGCGCGGCAACCGTGAATGCAAGCTGTGCCGGCGTGACATTCAGTCCGGTTGCCGCGGTTCCGGTTCCGCTCAGCGCAATGGTCAGGCCTTTCACGCCGGGAGTGGGCGAGGTTGCGGCCAGGGAAGCCACATTGCCTCCAGCCACCGAGGGCGTGAAGACGACCTGCGCCGTGCAACTGCCGCCGGCATTCAACGTGCTGTTGCATGTCGAGGAAGCTACGGAAAAGCTCCCCACCGACAGGCCGGAGAGCGCAAAGCTCAGGCTGCTCATGGGCGCACCGCCTGTGTTACTGAAGGTGAGCGTGAGCGGTGCACTGGCCGCGCCAATCGGCTGCGCGGCAAAGACGAGCGAAGCCGGGCTAACCGAGAGCACCGGCGGCTGCAGGCCGGTTCCGACAAGCGGAATGGTCTGCGTCCGCTGAGCATCGGCCACTGTCAGAGTCCCGGTCTGCTGGCCGGTGCCCGATGGATTGAAGACGACGCTGATGGCGCAGTTTGCATCCGCGGCAAGCTGCGATCCGCAGGTGCTCGATGCCTGAAAGGGCCCGCTGGCGGAGACGGCAATCGACTGCAGCGGAAGATCGCCGCTGTTGGCGAGCGTGACGGCCTGCGCCGCGGAGGGCTGCCCCACGACCGTTCCGGAGAATGCGAGCGACGTGGGCGACAGCGTGTCCGTAGGAGGATGCGCACCGGTCCCGGTCAACGCGGCAGTCTGCGTGCCTGCGCTGTCGACAACCGTAAGCACTCCTGGAGCGGCCCCGGCCTGCGTGGGCGTAAAGGTTACCGTGAGCTGGCAACTGATGTTGGCGGCAATGGAGCCTCCGCATGCGTTGCTGGCTACTGTGAAGGGGCCGCTGGCTGCGGCACTGCTGACGGAAACCGCGGTCGCCTGTGTATTCTGCACGGTCACCTGCAGCACACTCGACGTGGTGTTAAGCGCAACCAGCCCGAAGTCCAGCTCCGCCGGAAGCAGAGACACCGGGGCCGGAGCGCCGCCCGTGCCGCTGAGCGCGACACTCAGCGCGCCGCCCGCAACGTTGGCATTCACGGTAAGCTGCCCGGTGCGGCTGCCGGCCTGCGTGGGAGTAAACGTTACCTGAATTGTGCAACTCGCGTCCGCGGTAATCGGCGCGCTCTGGCAGTTGTCGGTCTCGCTGAAGTCTCCGGTCGCGGAGATAGATGAAACCGCAAGAGCGATGCCGCCCGTATTGGCGAGCGTGACCGTTTGCGGACTGCTGGGAGTCCCATACGCTTCGGTCCCAAAGCTCAGACTGGCAGGGTCGACCGTGGCCGTGGTGATCTGCGCGCCGGCGGTCACGAGTGGAATCTGCCAGATGCCGCGACCATACGTGCCAGCTACCAGCACGCTGGGAGATACCGCGCCCTGCGCGATGCGCAACTGCGTCACCGGCGCTGCGGGCAGGCCAGCGCCATAAGCCGACCAGCAGCTTGCGGCGGCTTGCGCGCAGGTTGCGATCTGCCGCGTGATAAAAACGCCGCCATCCGTCGCAACATAAACCGTGTTCGCGTCCTGCGGATCGACAACGATGCTGTTCGCTGGCAGCCAAGGCAATCCCTCCGAGAGGTCCGCCCAGTGCGCGCCGCCATCCGTCGACAGGTACACCGTGCGCACGGCCTCCGGCTTGCTGTGCACCCCCTGCACAGTTAGGTACACGGTATTGCCCGTTGTATCATGCGGATCAATGTAGATGCTCGAGATGTCCATACCATAGGCATTCAGACCAAGGCTGTCATTGGTCACCGGGTTCAGCGTCAGGTCCTGCCACACGGGCGTCGAACCCGGCGTATACACCGCACGCAGCACATGACCGGCCAGCGTGGCGCCGCCATCCTGCGCGCCATACATGCCCACATAGATCACCTCTCCGCCGCCGGGCAGCGCGGCTGCCGCCATAGAGCGAATGAGCGCATCGCCGTTGCAAAATGCATTGCCCGTTACACCATCCAGAAAGGAGCTGATGGCATCGCTGCTGTCCCACGTGGAGCCATCCGCCGGTCCGCGCCACACGCGGCATGTGCCAACCAGCAACTGCGACGGATCGAGGGGATCAACGAGGAATGGCGCCGGTTCGAACATCGTGTATCCATCGCCGCCCACATCCGCATCGGTCACTAGGGGAGCCGAACCAAAGTCCGCCGCGGTGCATGGGCTTGTCTGGCTGCATAAATGGATCGAGACGCCGGCGCCGTTATTGGCATACCACTTCGCCGGGTTCGTGGGATCGATGGCGACCGGTCCACCTTCGCCACCGAGAATCTGCGGCCACAGCGCCGTGGGTCCGGTGGTGCTCTTCACACCGGCAATGCCATTCACGCCCAAGCCGACCATCATTGTGTACGGCGATGTCGTGATCTGCGACGCATCGACGACCTCCGCCAGCGAGCCAAGGCCGCTGTTGAGATTCTGGAAGTGTGTCGCGTCGTCCGCGCTGCAGGCCGAACCCGTCTCGCCGATCGCATCCATCGATCGCCACAGGCCGCTATCGTTGCCGGCCAAAATCTCGTCCGGGTTGGAACTGCTCCACGCAAGCGCGTGCTGGTACTCGCCCACCTGTGCGCTCATGCATGTAGCGGCATTGGTCGTATTGCGCCAAGTGCAGCCGGCGGCTAGGCTGCACTTCCACAGGTCGTTCGCTCCCGCCACAAGCAGCGTGTCCTGCCCGGAAGGCATAGCGGCAAGAACCAGGTTGTAGTCGCCGTTTTCAATCGTCGCCGGGCCTTCAAGAGGCTCGTCGCTCTCCAGAGGTGCGGTGGCAATCTGCGCGGTGAAGGCCAGAGTCGGATTTCCACATACGCCGCTGTTAATCGCGCAGGGATCCTGCCAGATGCCCTGGTCCTGATTGTCCGCATCGACAGTCCAGGCAAAGGTGTCTCCCGTGACCGGGTTGACGGCGAGCGCGCCGCGGAAGATGGGACATGCAATCGAACCTGTGGTTCCGGAGTTTGTGGGGCAGGCCTGCACGGTCAGCCCTGTGCCAGGCTGCGTGGCAAGGCGGGTCCAGGTCACGCCATCGACGGATTGGTAGTAGCCGTGATAGCGCACCGCGGCAATGAATATCCTGCGCACCGGATTCCACACGACTGCCGTCGCCGCATTGCCATCCGGCACTACGAACTGATCGTTCGGCCCCTGCACGTCGGCGCCGTGGCCGTCTGTGATGGTGGCCAGAGCCCATGTAGCGCCCGCATCGGTCGAGTAGTACAGGCCCTCATAGCTGGCACCGGGGTTCACGGCATTCTCCGTGCTTCCGCCATACGCCTGCGACACCGCCACAACCACAAGCTGCGGATTCACCGTACTCCAGGCAAAGCCTGCAATGCCTTCTCCGGTAAACGACCACAGAGCATCCGATGTGGTGTGGATCAGCGACCAGCTTGCGCCGTTGTCTGCCGAGCGCAGAATGCCCGCACCGTAGTAGGAATCGAGCGCGTCGTTGGGGTCGCCGGTCCCAGCCAGCACAACGCCGGTTCCCCCTGGCTGCACCGTGACCGCGCCAATGCTGATCGACGCATCCAGCGCCGAAGACAACACACCAACGTTGTCCGTCAGGGGCCGGAAGGTGACGTCCGCAGCGTTGGAAGCAGCCGTATTCTGCGAGAGCCAGACACCGCCGCCAGTTGTGCCGATGTACGCCGTGTTGCCGGAGGAATCGCTGGGGTCGAAAGCAATCGACGTAATGCGGCCACTTACTAGGCCGTAGCTCGCGGTCGAAACCGCCAGGGGGCCAAGCGGCTCCCACTGCGGGGTGGTAGACTCGTCAGACGGAATCGCCATAACGGCACGGGCACACAAGGCCATTGCCCGCAATCTTGCCGGAACAGCGCCGCCAGAATTCGCGCCTGCAACGCCTCTCTGTTGCAGGAATTGCTGCGCCTGGGCGGCTTGAGGCGGAAGAGTGGCGCGCGGCGGAACATGCTGTTGCGCGGCAGCTCCCGGAACAAACACAGCCGCACAGACAAGCGCGAAATATCTCCCGCTGCGAAATAGCGCAGAAACAACAGTACGACGGATCAATGCTCTTAAAAACTGCACATGCTTCCTGATATTCACGCGCTGTCGGGCTCTTACCCGCCTCCTCTCTCTCATAGTCCGAGGAGGACTTAAGCGGATTCCAATGAATTACGCTGCGCGAAACAGGCAGATTCCGGGAATAAGATTGTGACCCATTTTAGGACACTTCTTTGTTTCTCTAAAAGTTATATTTTATGAAAATTATCGATTTATAAGAAATCATCAATCAGCTCTCATACCGCTGATATTGCTGCTGATAGGTCTCCGCGTCGAACTTCTTGACCAGCGCAGTTCCACTCATGGAACGAATAAGGCCGAAGACGGGCCGGTCGAACCAGGGACGGTCGTGCTTACCGACGATGGCCCACGCGATGCCCGCATAGCCGTTCGGATCGCGCCCGTCGAGTTCGTAGCGATCGTTTAAGGTCACGGCCCACTCGTAGGCGCGGGCCGGATCCGGGCTCCACTCGAGAATCTTCTTGGCCCAGTACATGCGCATGTAGTTGTGCATCCATCCGGTCTGGATCATCTCGCGCTGCGCGGCATTCCAGAGATCGTCTCCAGTCTCGCCGCGCTCCAGTTGCTCGAATGTGTAGCGTGCCGGGCGCTTATCGGCGGCATGCTCAAGTAGCGTCCGGCGGGCCCAGGGCTCGGCGCACTCCCAAGAATCGTAGTTTACATTGTGCCGCACAAAGAGCACGGAAAGCTCGCGCCAGCCGATGAGTTGCTCGAGATAGCGGTCCCGCGCTGCGGGCGCAGCCTTGCCCTGCTGAACGGCCTGCTCAACGGCGCGCGCGATGGTGAGCGGCCCGATATGGCCAAAATGCAGATACGGCGAGAGCCGGCTTGTGCCGTGCACTTCGGGATGGTTGCGCTGCTCGTCGTATGCGGCAAGACTAGACGCGACAAAGGTCCTGAGCTGCCGAAGCGCCGCATGCGTGCCGCCGGTAAAACTATCGACCGGCCCGATTCGACGGTCCAGTTTGGAAAATCCTGCTGTGATGTCCTGATCGAGAGCAAAGCTCTCGATTGCGCATTCCGGCTTCGACGGGCAGACAGGCTTGAGCGTGCGGGTAGGCTGTAGATACCTGGGCAGCTCCGCTTTGAGATGCGGCCGGAAGTGGTGCATCAGAAAAAAGCTCCTGCCAAAGATGCGCGACGGCACAACGACATCGGCATCGACGGTCCAGAACGGGATGCGAAGCCGGCCGGCCAGAACTCTGCGCCATCTCTCGGGTTCGCGACAGGGATTCTCATCGCCGATGAGCATGGCCGCGCCAACTTCTTCAAGAAATGCGGCCAGCGAATTATCCGGATGGCGGCGCACGACAAATCCGACACCGCGCTCGGCTGCGTCCTCGGCAATATCGTGCAATCCCTGGGTAAGAAAGTGATAGTGCCGCAGATTCGCATTCGGGTAGTTTGGAATCACCGAAAAGAAAGCGACAATGGGTAGATTGAGCAGGTTTCCGGCTTTGATGGCGATGTCGAGCGCAGGATTGTCGAGGATGCGCATGGCCCGCTGCATCCAGTAGACGACGCATTTGCCATCGAGTCGAAGGTCGCCCTTGCGCCGCACCAGAATACGGGGCTGGTCTGCCAACCGCGTGAACTCTTCCGGAAAACCTGCGTACAGATTGGACATTCTGACTTTATTCGATCATGGGGTTTATCGGTCTGCGCGCAGCCTGAACAATCTATCGGCGATTTGTGGATTGTATAAAAGCGTTCTGCGGGGTATGCGCACAACAGAAAAGCCGCCTCTGGGCGGCCTCTCTGTGATTCGATCGGGATGAATTCACCAGCGGCCCCACGCACGGGTAAAATAGTCCGCAAGCGTCATGCCGACGAGCACCATGAAGGTGAACAGTCCTGCGCCAACGGTGAGTTTGGTGAGTTTGGTGCTGTACTTGACGTGCATGAAAAAGAGCACGACCAGCGTGGCCTTGACGACGGCGATACCGAGAGCGGCAATCGGGTTGAAGACGCCCCACTCCTGGTAAGAGGCCCACACGGTAAGGCCCGTGAGCACCAGAAGTGCGCCCACAATTGCCAGGTAAATCTTCGGGCTCACAATATGATGTTCGTTATCGTTGTGCTCGCTCATGCTGCAATCCTTTACTGGTGTCTGCTGATGAGATACAGCAGCGGGAACAGGAAAATCCAGATGATATCGACGAAGTGCCAGTACAGGCCGAAGTTCTCAACAAACGTGACGTGACCCGTGGTATATGCTCCGGCTCGCGCCCGGAAGATCATAAAGCCGAGAATCGCGATACCGATGATCATATGTAGCGCGTGCATGCCGGTCATGGCGAAGTAGAGAAAGAAATAAATCTCCGTGTGGCGCGCCATGTCCAGTGGCAGCGGCTTGTCGTGATACTCGTTGTAGACCTCGGGGTCCGAAGCCGGATTGAGGAACGACTGCATGCTGTAGTGCATGCCCGGAACGTGATGCTTCTCCCACTTCTCGTGGTACTCGATGCTCTTGATGCCGAGGAAGACCAAGCCCAGCAGGAACGTGACCACAAGGCAGAACACCAGCAGACTCTTGCGGCGCATCTCGGCCGACCACACGGCCATCGCCATGGTAAAGCTCGAGCTGATGAGCACGGCCGTGTTTGCCGTGCCCCAGCCGATCTGCAACTGGTGCGAAGCCTCAACGAAGGCCGGATAGTACCAGTTGCGATAGATGAGGTACGCCGTGAAGAGGCCGCCGAAGAACATGATTTCCGTCAGCAGAAAGAGCCACATGGCGAAGTTCGTGGCGTCGTTCTGCTGGCCGATAGTCTCGAAGTGGTGGCGCTGGTAGGGCGGATGCTCGTGATGCGCTGCATCCACTCCCTGCGCGATGGCTGTGCTATCCGACACTGGCTACCTCTTTTTCTTTCTGGCGCTCGAGCCACTCGTAGTCGTAGGCTTCGTGGTCCACAATAGGAATCTCAGGAAAGTTCTCTGTCAGCGGCGGCGACTGCACCTGCCACTCCAGGCCAGTGGCCTGCCAGGGATTGTCTCCGGCAATGGCGCCATACTTGAGCGACCAGGTGAGATACAGCACAGGCAACAGGTAGCCGACGCCCAGGATGGATGCGCCTGCCGACGAGAGCACGTTCAGCCCCTGGAACTCCGGCGGGTACGACGCATAGCGCCGCGGCATGCCAAGCGTGCCCAGGATGAACTGCGGGAAGAAGGTCAAGTTGAAGCCGATGAAGGTAACCACCGCGGCCAACTGTGAAATTTTCTCTGGATACATGCGTCCGGTCATCTTGGGCCACCAGAAGTGCAGGCCCGAGAGAAACGCCATGAGCATGCCGCCCACCATCACAAAGTGGAAGTGCGCCACGATGAAGTAGGTCTCGGTTAGGTGAATGTCCGTACCGGAGGCACCGAGAAAAACGCCGGTCATGCCGCCGATGGTGAACAGCCCCATGAAGCCGAAGGCATAGAGCATCGGCGTTTCGAATGTGATCGAGCCCTTATAGAGTGTGAAGGCCCAGTTGAAGATCTTGATGGCCGAGGGCACCGCAACAAGCATGGTAAGCAGCGAGAAGACCAGCACCGCATAGTTCGAGATGCCCATGATGAACATGTGATGGGCCCACACGAAGAAACCAAAGACGGCGATGGCGACCGAGGAGAAGGCGACGGCGGTATAGCCGAAGACGCGCTTGCGGCTGAAGGTGGAGATCACCTCGGAGATGACACCCATGCCAGGCAGAATCATGATGTAGACGGCTGGGTGCGAATAGAACCAGAAAAGGTGCTGGAAGAGCAGTGGGTCGCCGCCCTTGGTGGGGTCAAAGACGCCGATGCCTACGGTGCGCTCGAGCACAATCAGTACCAGCGCAATGGCCAGCACGGGCGTGCCCAGCACCATAAGGATGCTGGCGGCGTAGTGCGACCAGACAAAGAGCGGCATGCGGAACCATGTCATTCCGGGCGCGCGCATCTTGTGAATCGTGACAATGAAGTTGAGACCGGTGAAGATAGAGCTGAATCCCGCAATGAAGACCGCGAGGCCTGTTGTAATGACGTGCGTATTGACGTAGTGCGTGGAAAGCGGCGTGGTGAAGGTCCAGCCGGTATCAACACCGCCCGAGATCATGGCATAGAGAGCGAGAGTGCCGGCCGCCATGTAAAGGTACCAGCTCAGCAGATTGATCTTGGGCAGAGCCAGATCCTTGGCCCCCAGCATCATGGGGATAAAGAAGTTGCCCAGCGTGGCAGGGACCGAAGGCACCAGGAAAAAGAAGATCATGATGATGCCGTGCATGCTGAACACCTTGTTATAGGTGTCCGTGGCCAACAGGTCCGACTGCGGCGTGAGCAGTTCCAAGCGGATGAGCGCGGCCAGTGAGCCGCCGATGAAGAAGAAGAAACTGATCGAGATCAGATAGAGGATCGCGATGCGCTTATGGTCGCCCGTAAGCAGCCAGCTCAGCAGGCCCTTCTCCTTGCTGAGGTAGTTCATCTTCGGAATCCTGGCCGTGGCCTGGTCGGGAAGACTGACGATTGTGTCGCTCATTGCTTCACCATCCCTTGTCCTGCGGGTTTAGCGCCCGCCTTGCCCTCGCTTTCAGGCAGCAGAGTCGTGGTTGCGGTTGTCTGCTGCACGCGATAATCCGAGTCGAGGTTTTTGATATATTCCACCAGGGCAATCACGCCCTCTTCACTGATCTGCCCTTGATAGGTCGGCATGATCGGAGCGTAGCCCTGCGTAATATGCTGCGACGGATCGAGGATTGCCTCGCGCAGATAAGCATCGTCCACGGTGATCTTCTGGCCGTTTGAGAGCGTCAGCGACGAACCGTACACATTCGCGAGGCTCGGGCCGCGGGCATCGGGCCGGGTATTGTGGCAGGCGTTGCAGCTCAGGCTGGCAAAGAGCCGTTCGCCGTTCTGCGCAAGCGAAGAACCGCTGGTGGAGCCGGCCAGCCACTTCTTGTAATCCTCCGGCGTAAGCACCACCACATCGCCGATCATGTGCGAGTGCTCGGTGCCACAGTACTGGGTGCAGAAGAGGTGATACGTACCCGGCGTCGTGGCCTCGAACCAGACCGATGTGTAGCGGCCGGGAATCGCTTCGCGCTTCACGCGGAATGCGGGAATCGAGAAGCTATGGAACACATCCTGCGAGATGAGCGTGAGCTGGATGGGCTGGCCCGTGGGTACGTGCAACGAGTTGATCTCGTGCTGGCCGCCGGGGTGCTCGATCTTCCACATCCACTGCTTGCCTACGACATAGATGTTCATGGCGTTGGCGGGCGGAGTATAGACGCGGAAGTAGATGAGCGCGCCCCAGACGAACATGATGAGAAACAAGCCGAGAGGAATGATGGTCCAGGTAGCCTCGAGCAGCGTCGAGCCCTCGATCTGCACGGCTACTGGATGGCGGCGCTTGCTGTAAAGGATCGAGAAGCTGGTCACCAGAAGAATGACCAGCGTCAGCCCGATGAGACTGACAAGCACCATGAAGAAATACAGCGCGTCCATCTGCGGGGCGATCTTCGACGCCTCCGGCGGAAAGAGCGCGAAGTTCGTCATCCACTTGACGAGGTATTGCCAAAGTACTGGACTAATGTGGTCCATTCCGTTATCCGTTCACCTTTGCTTCAGTCGCAGATGGCTTTTTGTCCTTGCCGTGCGCCTGCTTGTAATCGCGCCGGAACATGATGGTCATGAATCCGCCCAGCAGGAGCAGCGTTACCAGGCCGCCCAGTTGCACCACGCGCGCCACGATAAGCGAGTGGGTGTTGGTCTGGGGATCGTAGTGATAGCAGTACGTGATGATGTTCTGTACCGGCGATCCAATCTTGTCCGACGAGGCTTCATTCAGACCCAGCAGCATATCCTTGGGCGAGTACTCGACGCCCATGTAGTACTGCGCAATCTTGCCCTCGGGCGTGACGATTTGAATGGCGCTGGCGTGCGCAAACTGGGTGAGGTTGCTGCCGGGCACCTCAAGCTTCACGTAGTGGAAGCCGGTGGCCGAGGCCAGAGCATCGATGCTGGCCTGAGGGCCGGTAAGGAAATGCCAGCCGTTGGCTGTTTCCGGCCGGCCGTAGAGCTTCACATACGTGTTCTTCTTCTCCATGGCCATCGCCGGCGTCTCGTTCGGGTCAATGGAAACGAAGACGATATTGAAATCCTTGCCCGGCGTAAAGTGCACCATCTGCAATGCGCTCGCCAGCCCTTCCATCTCCTCGGAGCACAGCATCGGGCAACGATAGTACACGAGCGCAAGAATGACGGGCACCTTGCCGAAGTAGTCGCCCAGCCGCACCGGCTTGCCATTCTCATCGACGAATGCAGCGTTGAGCGGCAATTGCTGGTTGAGGTGCTGGTCGATGCCCACATGATTCAGCAGGCCGGGCTTGGTATTCGCCGGCCCCTCAGTCTTCTCCTCGACGGACCGCCGCATGTTGCCGTAGCTCCACATTCCCTGTACGGGGTTCTGTGCCTGCGTGGCGCTCGGCTTCTGTTGCGCTTGCAACCGGGGTGCCTGAAATGCCGTGCACACCACAATCGCGGCTGTCGCGGCCCAAACGGCGCCTTGCCAACTCTTCCGGATTGTGACTGCGCACTGCATGATTGCGGCTCCTTTGCGGTTCTCCCTTGCTTTTCTGCCTTTCCGCGTCAGCAGGTGATCGCCCTGCTGCACGGACTGCGCTTACTTCTCTTTTGCCGCGGCTTCCGACTCGGCAAGATTCTGCTCATACCCCGTGCGGGCAAATCCGTTGGTCAGCGGAACCTGAACGGTCGGCTTATGGTCGCCGGTCATCAGAACCTCCTGTGGCGAGGCCGGAGCCACAGGAAGACCGCGCTGCGCGATCAGCTCCATGGCCCGCTCGATCGGAATCCGTACCTTGCCCTGCGAGCGGTCAACCCAGCTATAGTTCTCCAGCAGCAGATCCTCGCGCTGATGCAGATCGGCCACATCCTGGTTGCCGTCATCGAGCTGGACGCGCGGCGTGGGAAAGGTTTGCGTCAGCTCGGCCATCTTGCGCTGCAGTTCGGGATTGTTGGGCAGGTTGCCAAGCTGGCGCACGTCCACCGTCTTGGCCCACTTGCTGGTCGGCCCGTCTTCCTTGTCCATGTGCGCGTTGATCAGCTTGCCAAGACCGTAGGAGAGCACGCCAACCACGGCGACAAAGATCGAGAGCGCGGTGAGAAATACGACGATTCCCGTTACGCGAATGTCGCTGCGCTCATAACCGAGCGACGCGTCAATCTCTTCCGGTTTGTGATCTTCCGGTTTGTGCTCATGCATGTGCATGTTCAGGCTCCAGAATCTCCGCCACATGCGGATCGTTGGTCTGCACCAGCGGACGCGCCTTCAGTTGCGTGCAGAAGAAGGCCATCCAGAAGGAGGCAAGGGCCACCGGCACAGCGGCGTACTCGAGAATGCCCCAGCTAAAGTGCAGGTTGCGGGCCGCGTCCTTGAAGTTCGGCTCGATAAGCCAGAACAGATCGAAGGCTTTGGCGAAGATGATCCATTGGCAGACGAGGGTGAGCCGCTTTTTGTTGCGCTTGATGTCGCGCGAGAGCAGCAGCGAGAACGGAATCAGCCAGTGGAAGATAAAGTCGAGGGTGATGATGATGCCCCAGTGGCCGCGGATGCGGTCCAGATACCAGGGAATCTCCTCCGGCAGGTTGCCCGACCAGATGATGAGGAACTGGCCGAAGGCCAGGTAGATGTTCAGCATGACGAAGGCAAAGGTCAGCTTGCCCAGGTCGTGCTGCTCGGTCTGGCGCAGGATGGTCTTGTAGGGCTCATCCTTGGAGAGCGCGAGCGAAACAATGATGCCCAGCGCCAGCACCTGGAAGCCCTGGCCGACGAGGAAAAGCAGGCCGTATACCGAAGAAAACCAGGTGATGTCCATCGACATGACCCAGTAGATGACCGCCGCGGTCATGGTGAGCGCATACACCACAATGCCGGGGCCGCTAATGTTCTCGAATTTCTTGATCCAGTACGGCGTCGTTTCCGCACCCTGCGTATCGCGCTTGGCACCCATGGCGTTGAGGCGCATGTAATACAGGGTCCAGATGGCAAAGCAGAGCAGGCTGACGATCCAGTACATCTTGGGATCGAGCATGCCGCGCTTGAAGTCGAGGCAGTGGGCCTGAATCTCAGTGATGACGCCAGCCTTGAGCGCAGCCGCCGTATCCTGCGCGTTGGTCAACCGCGCCCACATGTAGAGCCGCTTGGCGTTGAGCGCTGTCACCAGCCAGTAAGCAAAGACCAAGGGAAGCGTGCGGCTCATGGCCTCCAGCGGACGGCGCAGCAGCAGGCCCCACTTGCCGCCGGAGCAGTACTGCACCATGAGCAGCGCGAGGCCGCCCACGGCCCAGCCGAAGGTGAGCAGCAGGCCCAGCACCCAGGCGCGCATCAGGTGGTCGATTGAGCCGTCCAGGAACGCGAGCACCGCGGCGATCACCGAGAAGACCGCTCCCACCATCAGAGACCGCGTGCGCCAGACGTTGACAAAAGCCGGTGCGCTCAGGTCCGCGGGGAGCGTTTTGGCATGTGATTCGTGAGCCATTCCGTATCAGTCCTTACTTCGTTGCCGGCGCGGCCGGTTTGCTTGCTGGAATCGAAATCAATGGATCGGCCGGATTCGCCGGAGCCATGCCGGGCGTGCCTTCCTTCTCGACATGCGGATACGCCTGCACGGCGGTGGTGGGCAGTGCCCACGGCTCCGCATAGCTGGCCGGCAGATTCTTCTCCGCCGCAATCTCTTTCAGATCCCTCACCGTCACGCCCGAGGGCACATCCTGCGTGGTGGCCGCCTGGCTCAACTGCAGCGCCCGAATGTAGGCCGCAACCGCCCAGCGGTCCACCGGCGTCAACTGCGCGCTGTAGTCGGGCATGGCGCCGTAGCCGTGAGTCATCACGTAGAAGTAGTGCGACACCGGCTGAGCCATGCGCACCTGGTCATGAAAGTTGGCGGCAGGCTTGTAGCCGCGCTGGACGATTTCGCCCAGGCCATTGCCCACACGCGAGTGACAGGGCGTGCAGTAAATGTTGAAGCGCTCCTGTCCGCGACGCAGCACATCCATCGTCACCGGAAACGGCATCAGGTTCTGCTCTTCCTTGTAGCCGTTCGCACCCTGAACCACGCCGGTATAGAAGTAGCTCTCTTCGTCCAACTGGCCGCGGGCAACAGTGTGGAGCACCTGCGGACGCGCGCCGCGATGATCGGCGAACATCTCCGAGCCGCGCTGCGGAAACATCTTGGGTTGGTTATGCATGTCCTGGCGGCAGCCTGCCGCGAGAAGCAGCGCAGCCATGCCCGCCAGAGCGCACATGCGGTGCGCGGCGGTGCGATTCGATTGGAGGCGATTCGCCAGCATCAGTACTCTACCTCCACTACGGACACCGGACTCATCTCGCTGAGGTAAGCGCGCGTCTCGGTCAGGTCGAACTTGGGGTCCAGCGCCTCAAGGCACAGGAAAAACTTATCTGTCGTCGCGCCATCGCGGAAGTTGGGCGCGTTGAAGAGCGGGTGATAGAGCGACGGCAGCTTGTTGAGAGCCAGCATGCCGAAAGCCGCCGACAGACCAGCCCACAGAATCGTCCACTCATAGGCCGGAACCACGAAGGCGGGCCAGGAGTAGGTCGGGCGTCCGGCGATATTCAGCGGAAAGGCCAGCGTCGAAATCCAGGTTTCCAGCGAGAACATGGCGGCAAGGCCTATCAGGCCGCCGATCAGCGTCAGGAGCGGCACCTTATTGCGATGGAAGCCGATGGCCTCCGCCGCCTCTTCGACCGGATAGGGCGTGTAGCAGTCCAGCCTGCGCCAGCCGTCCTTGTAGGCCCGCTGCGCTGCCCGCACCAGATCGCCCGGAGTATCGAATTCGGCCAGCAGGCCGTAAGTTCCTTCACGTGACGGCATCAGTCACCAGCCTCGGCTGCCGCTTTGGCCTTAATCTTGGCCGACGGCAGAATCATGCGAATTTCGTTCATCGGAATCATGGGCAGGAAACGGACAAACAGGAGAAACAGCGTGGTGAACAGACCCAGGGTACCCATGAATGTCAGGTAATCCCACTTGGTCGCCCGGTAGGTTCCCCACGACGAAGGCAGGAAGTCGCGGTAGAGGCTGGTTACGACGATCACAAAGCGCTCGAACCACATGCCCGTGTTCACAATGATGGAAATAATGAACATGAAGGTCATGTTGGTGCGCAGCTTGCGCGACCAGAGCGTTGTCAGCGGAATCGCCAGGTTGCACGTAATCAACACCCAGTAAGACCAGCCCATGGGCCCGAACATGCGATTCCAAAACATGAAAGCTTCCCAGTGCGAGGCCGAGTACCAGGCCATGAAGGCTTCCATGCCGTAGCCGTAAGCCACGATGAAGCCGGTGGCCAGCATGACCTTACCCATGTTGTCCATGTGCCGCTCGGTGACCAGCGCCTCAAGGTGGTAGAACTTGCGCAGCGGAATAGCGAGGGTCAGCACCATGGCGAATCCTGAGTAGATGGCACCAGCCACGAAGTAAGGCGGGAAGATCGTTGTGTGCCAGCCGGGCAGCACCGCCACCGCGAAGTCGAAGCTGATGACCGTGTGCACCGAGAGCACCAGAGGCGTCGCAAGGCCCGCGAGCAGCAGCGAGGCCGTCTCATAGCGCATCCAGTGGCGCACCGATCCGCGCCAGCCGAGCGAAAGCATACCGTAAAAGTACTGCGCCGCCTTGGATTGGGCGCGGTCGCGGAAGGTGCCGAAGTCCGGAACCATGCCGATGTACCAGAAGACGACCGAGATGGTGGCGTAGGTCGAAACCGCGAACACGTCCCACAGGAGCGGCGAACGGAACTGTGGCCACACATCCATGGTGTTGGGATACGGGAAGAGCCAGTACCCGAGCCATGGGCGGCCGACGTGAATCAGGGGGAACATGCCGGCGCAGACCACGGCGAAGATGGTCATGGCCTCGGCAAAACGGCTGATGGCGTTGCGCCAGGTCTGCTTGAAGAGCAGCAGAATCGCCGAGATCAACGTGCCAGCATGGCCAATGCCGATCCACCACACAAAGTTGATGATGGCAAAGCCCCAGGCCACCGGCTGGGTAATGGCCCAGATGCCGACGCCCTTGAGGAACAGCCAGGTGACCGCGACCAGCAGCACCGTGGCACCGCCGCCGCCCACCGCGAACAGGGCGAGCCACCCCAGCGGTGTGTGCGGCGTGAGCACGATGCGCGTGATCTTCTCGGTAACCGACCTGAAGGTTTCACCGAGCCCGACGACCCGGTATTCGCCTGTCGCCGGATCCACACCGGGATTGCTGGTTTTCACTTCCTTGGTTGCCATCGTGAGTTCAACCCTTGGCCGGTGCATGCTCCACCGGCGCTTCTTCGAGTTCGGAATTCAGGTTCAACACCTCGGCCATATACGTGGTGCGGGGACGGGTGTTCTGGTCGGCCAGCACCTGGTAGCTGCGCTCGTCGGCACGGAGCTTGGCCACGCGGCTGGTCTTGTCGTTCAGGTTGCCAAAGGTAATGGCAGAGGCCGGACATGCCTGCTGGCAAGCAGTCACGATCTCGCCATCGCGGATCGGCCGGTTGTCCTTGTCGGCCTCGATCTTGGCCGCCGAGATGCGCTGCACGCAGTAGCTGCACTTCTCCATCACGCCGCGCGAGCGGACGGTGACATCGGGGTTGCGCATCAGCTTCAGGCTCTCGGTCTCGTAGTCGGAGTAGAGCAGGAAGTTGAAGCGGCGCACCTTGTAGGGGCAGTTGTTGGAGCAGTAGCGGGTGCCCACGCAGCGGTTATAGACCATCATGTTCAGGCCTTCCGGCGTGTGCACCGTGGCGCCCACCGGGCAAACCTGCTCACAGGGCGCATTTTCGCACTGCTGGCAGGTCATGGGCTGGAAGTGCGCCCGCGGCGCGGCCAGATCGCCCTCGAAGTAGGTGTCGATACGCAGCCACTGCATATTGCGGCCGATGCGCACCTGCTGCTTGCCCACTACGGCGATATTGTTCTCGGCATAGCAGCTCACGATGCAGGCGTTGCAGCCCGTGCAACTGTTCATGTCGATCGACATGCCCCACTTGTTGTCGGGGTAGGTCCAGTTAGGGAACAGCGATGTTCCCATGTCGGGCGTATCGTGCCCCTCGCCCTCGTGCGCAAAGTTCGGGTTCGCCTTGAACTCGTCGAGCGTGGCATAGCGAATGATGCCGCGCGGCCCGAGCGCCTCATTGGCCTCAAGCGAGTGCGTGCCATTGCCCTCGCCGCCGAAAGTTGCCGAGCGGTGATCCTGGTAGTGGCTCTTGGTAATGGCCACGCCCCACTTGCCATCCTTCTTGGCAAGGGAGCCGGTTGCATAAAACGGCGCCCAGGTGGGCCGCACAAGATACGCATTGAAGCCCGCCGCCGAGCCCACGCGGCCCGCAGCTTCGCGGCCGTAGCCGAGATACACCGTTACGGAGTTGTCCGGGTGGCCCGGTGCAACGATGACCGGCGCAAGCACCTTGCCGCTGCTCACGGTGATCTCGATGATGTCGTCCTCTTCGAGGCCCAGCCTGGTCAGCGTCGCGCCGGAGACGATGGCGGCATTGTCCCAGCTAAGGTTGGTCACCGGCTTGGGCAGCTCCTGCAGCCAGCCCACGTTGGACCAGCGTCCGTCATAGACGTTCGGGTCGGGCCGGAAGATGATTTCGACCGCATCCTTCGCGGAAGGTGCGGGTGCCTTGGTCGAGAGCGCCGCCTTTGAACCGCCCGCAACATAGGCCGTATCGGCAATCCAGCCATCGTGCAGAGCCTTGCGCCATCCGGCCTCGAAGTCGCCCTTGATATTCGCCTCCTGTGTCAGGCGAACCGCCTCGTAGGCGCTCAGCATCGGCTCGTCGAGCAGCGTCTGCAACACATCGTGCGCGGACTTGCCACCATAGAGCGGATCGATCAGCGGCTGCACCACAGAGACCGTGCCGTCGTAGGCGCGGGCATCGGACCAGGACTCCAGATAATGCGCGGCGGGAATATGCCAGTGCGCAATCGAGCCTGTTTCGTCGGCATGCGTGCCAAGATGCGCCACTGTCGGAACCTTGTTGAGTGCGGAGAGGAAGCCGAGGTCAGAGGGAGCCGAGTAGATCGGATTGTTATTGAGGATGACCAGCCAATCCACTTTGCCGGCATTGATGTCGGCGACCAGAGCCTTCATGTCGGCGATCTGGTCGCTCGGCAAGGGCACAGCCGGCTCGGAGGAGACCGTCACCGTCTTGCCCACATTGCCGAGAGCCGTATTGATGGCCAAGGCTAGTGCCGCAACCGATTCGTCCTGATAGAGGCCGGGAATCACCGCGCTCTTGCCGGCATTGGCCTTCAGCTCAGCAGCCAGCACAGAAAGAAACTTCTGCTGATCGGCAGTCCAGGCATACGCAGGAGCCGAAGCGCCCGGCGCACCCACCGCCTGTGCCAGCGCCGCCGCAAAAGCCGGAACCTCGCTTGCGCGCAGACCGAGGCGATGCTCGGCCTTCATGCCCGTGGTGGTGGTCGAGCTTTCCACCGCGTACAGCCGGTTCATGCCCGCAGCCGGATTCTTGCGCCGCGCCGCATAGTCGGCCACCAGCTTGTGGAAGCCCGGATACGCCGCGCCGGAGAGGAAGTCCGCATCGAGCGAGACAATCACATCCGCGCCGCTGAGCGCGTACTGCACATTCAGGCCCTTGGCCAGCCACGTCCCCGCGATGGCCGGGTCGTATTGCACCAGAGTCGCCTTTGGATAGGCCGCCTGCACGGCCTTCCACTGGCGGGCCAGTGTGGGCGAGGTGATGGTGGCGCTCAGAAAGTAGAGGCTCGTGCCGTCCTTCGACGCCAGCGCCTTGTCGCGCAGCGCCTCGGCAAATTCCTCCCACTCTCGGTTCTCGCCGCGGAAGCTAACGCGCTTGGAGCGGTCGGGATCGTACAGATCGAGCAACGTGCCTTGCGAAAACACATCGGAGCCTCCATGGTTATAGGCGTGCTCCGGGTTGCCGTCCACCTTGATGGGCCGGTACTCATCGCTCTTCACCAGCAGTGGCACCGCGCCGGTCACAAAAGGATGCGCGGTGGCAAAGTAGTTCGGCTTGCCCAGCACCAGGTCTTCCGGCGCCTTCACATAGGGATAGATCGGCTCATCGGGCTGCTTGGTGCAGCCGGCCAGTCCGGCCAGCGCCATCGAGGCGCCCATCAGCTTGAGGAAGCCGCGCCGGGAGACCGGATCGACCCACTCCTGCGCCGCGCCGGGGAACTCGCGCTCCACGGCGGCCTGAAACTCCTCCGTATTGGCCAGCTCGTCAATCGAGCGCCAGTAGCGCTTGCCGGTGACGCCCTTGAGCTCGGCGCGCACCTGATCCAGGCTCATCGGAGTCTGGTTCACGGGCTCGGCAGCCTTGCTGTTCTCGTTTTCCAAGGTGTTCCCCATGGGTTTCGTTGTTCCGTTGCGCTCGCTTGGGCTCATCGGTGGCAGACCTCGCAGCTGGTGAGGTCGCGCGGCGTGCGAATCTTGTAATGCACAAGCAGAAAGTGGCCCAGCTCATCCTGGCTGGTGAACTTCTGGTAGGCGACGGGCGCGGGCAGCTTGATACCGGCCACATCGGACGCCAGGTTCTTTGCGCCAAGGGCGGGCAGGTTCAGCGAGGCAACCTCAGGTCCCGCGGCCGCCGGATCCTTGGTCACGCAGTCCACGCTCTGAGCCGTCGGCACGCCGGTCTTTTCATCGGCCACCGCGCACCACACTGGCCGGTCGCTCGAGGGCTTCTCCCAGGCCATGTTGTAGATCTGGCTGGTCGGCCGCAGGTTCTTCGCCGGATTGCGGTGACAGTCGAGGCACCACTCCATCTGCAGCGTATTCTGCGCGTACATGAGCGGCATCTGGTCCACGCGCCCATGGCAGGTGGCGCAGCCAATGCCCTTGTTCACGTGAATGGAGTGATTGAAGTAGACGAAATCGGGAAGGTCGTGCACGCGGGTCCAGACAAGAGATTGTCCGCTGGCCCAGCTATCGCGCACCGGCTGCAGAAGCTGCGCGTTCGTCCAGATCTGCGCGTGGCAGTTCATGCAGGTCTTGGTAGGGGGAATTCCGGCGTAGCTCGACTTCTCCACCGTGACGTGACAGTACTGGCACTGCAGCCCAAGGCCCTGAACATGGTGCTTGTGGCTGAACGGAACCGGCTGATCCGGACGCTGGCCCTGCCGCGTAACCCAGGGAGACCGCTGCAACTGATCGAGCGTGACTCCCAATGCGATCACAATCAGCCCCGTCAGAACCAGGCTCGCGCGAGCCAGGGCATTGGAGCTGCGATCAAATATCTGCGCCATGAATGCTTTCCTGCTTCGTTTACTTCGTTTTCGTAGCGCGGTATGGCTGCGGTGTGCCGGCAGTCACATACCTGGCGGTTATTTTCTGTTTGAATGCAGAGGGAAGCTGTGTATCGGTTGTCCCCGAAAAATCAATATAGCAGTCATAGCCCCCTTCGCAAGCGTCGAGCGCGTTGCAAAATTCAAAAAACAGCATTCTGAGAAAAATTTTTGTATTCCGCTGAAACGACGTGGTGTTGTGACCAAATCGGGAGCAGAGAAACCAGCAGCGCTTCCCGCTGCATACCCGGGCAGAGAGCCGTTTTCAGGCGCAGCCAGTATACGCATGGCCACTGGCCTGTTTGAAGAACAGGCGGGCCGATTGCTCTACACGCGCCAGAGCGCGATTACCAGCCCTCCGGCAACAATCAGCGCTCCGCCCGCATAGACAGGCAGGGTAGGCGATTGCCCGAAGCGAACCTTGGCGAGCACCTGGGCCACTACAAAAAACAGCACGACATAAACACCCAGCAGCTTGCCGAAGTCCCAACGGGGTGTGTTGACCACCGACCCATAACAGGCCAGCACCACCGCTCCCGCCGCAAAAGCCAGAATGCGGCCCACGCCCGATGCGCGGTAAAAGCTCACCTGGAAGAACGAGTCTCCCCATGCCTCGAGAAATGCCGCCAGAGCCAGGACAGAAACAACGCCGAATGGATTCGATACCAGACGGTCGAGCAGGTTCACCAACACACCTCCAGATAAAGTGACAAAAAGACAGGCGCAGCGCATGGAACGCGAACCGCACTACATGCTTCTTCAGCCTAGCAATTGATTGCTTTAGAATTCGTAAAGGCAATCGGACGGTTGCTCCCTGCTTTGCAGCACGCTTCATGTGCCCGCAGCCCATGCCTCCCCCGGCAACGGCTCGAAAGGGAACCTAAAGATGAAATATGCAGGGCTGCTGGTAATGCCGGCCGGGTTCTTTCTCTCCATTGCGGCACTGCTGTTGTTTCCGGATGCGCCTTTGCGCAGCGCCTTTGTGCTGTGCGGCATCGCGGTGGAAGCCATGGGGCTGGCCGTTGCCGTGCGCGGCCACATGAGCCGGGATCGGGAGCATCGCCCATGACCGGTTCTGCGCCGCTGGGTACGACTGCTTTTGCGCTTATCTTCGGCCTGCTGCTGGTTGCCCCGCTGGCGCCGGCGGGGCTGGCCCTTATTAATGTAGGCCTTGGACGTTCGCGTTCTGCCGCGCAGTCCATGCTGGGCTCGCTGGTGCTGACCGCAACTGCCGTGCTCGTCTTCGCCCTGTTGGGAGCAACCTTTGCCGACGGCGCTTCCGGCGCGGGCCACGCGCTTTCCCTCGGCGGCAAGCTCTGGAACTGGGCCGGTACCGGGCCGGTTCTGCTCGGCGGATTCATCCAGACCCCGGCACGGGCGCAGCTTGGCGTTCTCTTCAAGTTCCTTGCTGTCATTCTCGTTGTTCTCATTCCCTGGGGTTCCGGAGCCGACCGCTGGCGTACCATGGCGGGCTGTTCTGCTGCGGCTCTGCTTGCAGGAGTTGTCTTTCCCCTTTTTGCCCACTGGAGCTGGGGCCAGGGCTGGCTTGCCCAGCTCGGCGCTAACTTCGGGTTGGGCGCGGGCTTCCTCGACATCGGCGGCGCAGGAACCATTCACGTCGTAGGCGGGCTCAGCGCGCTGGCCGCAATCTGGATCGTCGGCCCGCGGCGCGGCAAGTTCCCCAAGGGCGGGCTCTCGACCGCCATGCCCGGCCACAATGCCATCTATGTGCTCTTTGGCTGCGCGGTTGCGGCCGTGGGCTGGCTGGCCTTCAACGCGGCCGGAGCCCTGCTCTGGCTCGACGCTCCCCTCGCCGTGCTTCCGGTGGTCGCTGTCAATACGCTGCTGGCTCCGGCAAGCGCTCTTGCCGCCACCTTCACCATTACCCGGCTGCGTTTCGGCAAGCCCGACGCCAGCCTCTGCGCCAACGGATGGCTGGCGGGGCTTGTCACCTCCAGCGCCTGCGCCGCCGTGGTTGCGCCGCTTGCGGCAATCCTGGTTGGCCTGGTCGCGGGCGCGATCACCCCGCTGCTCGTCGAGTTTCTGGAGCTCGCTATTGCCATCGACGATCCGGCGGGAGCCGTCACCGTGCATGCTGCCTGCGGGCTATGGGGACTCTTCGCCGCTGGGCTCTTCGCGCCGCAATCAGGCCAGGTGCTCGCGCAGCTTGTGGGCATTGCGACCCTGCTCGGCCTGGTGCTGCCGGTTGTCTACCTGCTCTTCTGGCTCACCAATCGCGTGCTTCCCTTCCGCGTTGCGCCAGATGGCGAGCGGCTGGGCATGGACCTGCATGAGCTGGGCGGCGGAGCCTATCCGGAATTTGTCGTGCACCGCGACGACTCGTACCGCTAGCGCTTGGCAAGCAGAAGCATGGCGGCGAACAGAGCCAGCGGCACAACGGCCAGAGCGAGGTAGAGCAGCAGCTTGGGATTGACCTTGCGCTGTCCGCCCCGGCCCACGGTCACGACGCCCCGCTCCTCCACGCCCACCTGCTCCTGGTGCTCCAGATCCCAGATCATCTCGTGGGCCGTGGAATAGCGATGGCGCGGATCCTGCTCCAGGGCCCGGCGCAGAATCTCTTCGATAGCCGGTGAAAGCGATGGATCGATCTCG
The DNA here is from genome assembly GCA_035549115.1 of Occallatibacter sp. GTDB lineage: Bacteria > Acidobacteriota > Terriglobia > Terriglobales > Acidobacteriaceae > Telmatobacter. The sequence continues at coordinate 30,667 of DASZRQ010000087.1, forward strand.
CGCACCGGCTTGGGATCGTGCATCAGCCGCTCGTTCATCGCCGCCAGCGGATTGGGCTCCGCGAACGGCACGCGGCCGGTGAGCATCTCGTAGAGCATGATGCCTACGGCATAGATATCGCTGCGCTGGTCGCCGCGGTGGCCTTTCACCTGCTCCGGCGAGATATAGTCCGGCGTGCCCAATGCCGAGGAGAGATTGACGAAGGTGAGCCGCCGCGCGTCCTCTTTCATCGCGATGCCAAAGTCGATGAGCTTGATGGAGTCGTCGGGGCCGACCATCACGTTCTCCGGCTTCAGGTCGCGGTGCACAATACCGCGCTTGTGCATGTAGTCGAGCGCATCGCAGATGCCGATGGTGATGCGCACCGCGCGCTCTACGGGCAGTTTTTTTTGCTCGTTCAGGATGGCGCGCAGCAGCCTTCCCTCGACCCACTCCATCACCATGTAGGGGCGGCTGCGCTCCTCATGGTTGAAGGTCTTCACGATGCCCGGATGGTCGAGAAGCTGGCCGATCTCCTCCTCGCGCTTGAAGCGCTCGAAGAGCACCGGGTCTGCTTCCATCTCCGGCAGCGGCACCTTGACGGCCACCGTGCGCCCGTCGCGCGTGTCCACGGCCCTGTACAGCTCCGACATGCCGGTATGCGCAATGACCGCCTCGATCTTGTAGTGGTCCAGCATCGCGCCGGGCTGCAGATGGCCTGTCTCTGTGGGGCTCATGGCTTCTTCCGTCGTTCCTTGACTGCGTTTTTCTGATTCTTGCACGGGAGTTCATAAGAAAGCCGTCAGGAATATCGAAAGAAAACAGTGCGGTTTGCGGCGCCCTGCCCCGCACAAAGCTCTGCTGCAAGGCGCGCACCGGACCGTATGATGGAAACACACATGCACAGGCACTGGAGATTTCTGGCAGCAGGACTCGTTTTACTCCTGATGGCCCCACTGGCCGCGCACGCCGCGGCGCGCGCGGGCCACCCGAAAAATTTTCAGGAGACCGGCTTTCTCAATCGCACAATCGAGTTCCGCGGCGCAGAGCATCGCTTCCAGGTCTATCTGCCCGAGGAGTGGCGGCGCGACGACCACAGGCAGTGGCCCATCATCCTGTTTCTGCACGGGCGCGGCGAGCGCGGCAGCGAAGGCATGTGGCAAACGCAAATCGGTCTCCCCGAGGCGTTGCGCGATCATCCCGAACGCTGGCCCTTTATCGTGGTCATGCCGCAGTGCCCGCAGCGCCATTACTGGACCGATCCGGAGATGATGTCCCTCGCCATGGCAGTGCTCGACCAGGAGACGAAAGAGTTTCACGCCGACTCCACGCGCACCTATCTCACCGGCCTTTCGCTGGGCGGTTACGGAGCATGGGAGCTCGCCCGCACCTATCCCCAGCGCTGGGCTGCCATCGCCATCGCCGCCGGCAGCGTCTTCTGGAGCTATGCGCCGGAGCGCTGGCACGACCCCGCCGCTCTGACCGCCGAATACGCGCGCGCCGTTGGACGCACGCCGGTCTGGATCTTTCACGGAGGCTCCGATCCCGTGGTCTCCATCCGCGGCGACGAGCAGATGTACGACACATTTAAGGCGGAGGGCGGCCACATCCGCTACTGGGTCTATCTCGGCCTCGGCCACGATTGCTGGTCCCGCGCCTTTAACGAGCCCGACCTGCCCCGCTGGCTGCTCTCTCATCGCCGCGACCCGAAGGAGGAGCCCGGTCCATTCTTCGAGCGCATCGTCATTCCGCTGCATCCGGCGGCGATCAGGCTCACACAGGCGCAACTGGAGAGCTTTGCCGGCGACTACGACGACGAGCATGGCCGGTTGGGTGTCACGCTCTTTCGCCAGGGCGACCAGCTTTATCAGCGCGACATCCATGGCGAGGTCGCCGAGCTGGCCGCTGAATCAGTTTCCCTGCTCTTCTACCCCAACGGCTCCAGCATCACCCGTATCGCGGTTGAGCGCGACTCCGAGGGCCGTATCATCGCGCTCACACTGCGCGACGACCGCCACGAGGAGCGCTGGGAACGACGGTCCGCGCAGGCCTCTCGTTAGCCGCGGCTCAAGGGAACCAGCCAGCCCGTTGCCGCGTATGATGCAGTGAACGAAGACGAAGGAGGCCAACCATGTATTGCAGCGCATGTGGTCAGGCTCTGGTCCCGGGGCAGCCGCTCTGCCCCCAGTGCGGGCGTCCCACCGCGGCGCAGGTGCCGCCGGTCCCCAACCTCGGCTTCCAGTTGCAGACCTATGCCAGCCGCATCCGCGCGCTGGGCACTGTGTGGCTCATCTATGGCGGGCTCTCGCTGGCTCTGAGTATCCTCGGCCTGGGTTTTGCCGGCGCATTTTTTCACGGCTTCGGCCCCTGGGCCCATGGCCCGTGGTTCCTTGGCGGCCCGGGATTCTTCGGGCATGGCCTGCTTCACTTCGCCTTGGGTTTTACGGTGGTCCGCTGCGCCCTGATGTTTCTCGCCGGCTGGGGCCTGCTGGAACGTAGCGAATGGGGCCGCGTGGTGGCCATCGTGGCGGCATTCTTTTCGCTCCTCCACATCCCCCTCGGCACCGCGCTGGGCGTCTGGACGCTGGTCACGCTGCTGGGCTATCGCAACACCACGCTCTACAACCAGTTGTAGCCGCGGTCACCACGCCCCGCACCAGTGCTGCCGTAAAATGGCGCTATGAGCTTTCCTGAAAGCCGCATGCGCCGGCTGCGGCGCAGCGAGCCGCTGCGGGCGCTGGTGCGCGAAACCACCCTCGACCCCGGCGATCTGATCTATCCGCTCTTCCTCTGTCCCGGCGAGGGCGTGCGCAACCCAGTCGGCTCCATGCCCGGCGTCTTCAATCTCTCTGTCGACGAGGCCGTGCGCGAAGCCGAAGAAGCCGCCAGCCTCGGCATCGGCGGACTGCTGCTCTTTGGCTTGCCCGACTCCAAGGACGAGCAGGGCTCCGGCGCATGGGACGACAACGGCATCGTGCAGCGCGGACTGCGCGCCCTCAAGGCGTCCTCTGCGGCCAGCAAACTCGTCCTCATCGCCGACGTTTGCCTCTGCGAATACACCAGCCACGGCCACTGCGGCGTTGTGGTCAAAACCGCCGATGGCTTCGACGTAGACAACGATCCCTCGCTGGAGCTGCTGGCGCGCACCGGCGCAAGTCTGGCGCGTGCCGGCGCGGACATCGTCGCACCCAGCGACATGATGGATGGCCGCGTCGCCGCAATTCGCGCCGCGCTCGACAAGGACGGCCTGCACCAGACCCCGATCCTCAGCTACGCCTCGAAGTTCTCCTCCGCGTTTTACGGCCCCTTCCGCGAGGCGGCGGACTCCGCTCCGCAGTTCGGTGACCGCCGCACTTACCAGATGGATGGAGCCAACCTGCGCGAGGCGATGCGCGAGATCGATCTCGACCTTGCCGAAGGCGCGGACATGATCCTGATGAAACCCGCCATGCCTTACCTCGACGTAGTCCGCGCCGCGCGCGAGCGCACCGGCGTGCCCATCGGCGCTTATCAGGTCTCCGGCGAGTACTCCATGCTGCAGGCGGCCTTTGAGAAGGGCTGGCTGGACCGCGACCGCGCCATGCTCGAGTCGCTGCTCGGCATCCGCCGCGCGGGAGCCGACTTCATCGTCACGTACTTCGCCAAGGACGCCGCGCGCATGCTTTAGCAGCATCGATCGCGCGTTGTTTACCATGGATGCAGCCGGAGAAGGCCGCACCCATGATCGTTCTTGAAATCCTGAGCGTCCTGTTCGCCACGGCGGCTGTGTTTGGACTCGTCAGCGCGCGGTGGCTGCGGCTACCCGTCACCATCGGGACCATGCTGCTTACCGTGGTGGCCTCGGCCGCACTCACACTCACCGCGGGTTTCGTTCCCACGCTGCATCATGATGCCCAGGCGCTTCTGGGGCACATCGATTTCGGCAGCGTGGTGCTGCACGGCATGCTGCCGCTGCTGCTTTTTGCGGGAGCTTTTCTGCTCGATCTCGCGCAACTGCGTCGGGAGAAGCTCGCAATCGCGCTGTTCTCCACGGCTGGTACCGGCCTCAGCTTCATCCTGGTCGCGGCGCTCATGGCGCTGCTCAGCGGCGGACATATCCCGTGGATGGAGTGCCTGGTCTTCGGCGCATTGGTTTCTCCCACGGACCCCATCGCCGTGCTCGAAATGCTGCGGCACATCGGCATCTCCAAGCGGATTGAAGCACAACTGGCAGGTGAGTCTCTCTTCAACGACGGACTCGGCGCGGTTCTTTTTATCACCATGCTTTCCCTGGCCGCGGGCCACACGCCTACTCCGCTCGCTGTCGCCGGCTCGCTGGTTGCCAAGGCCGGCGGAGGCATCCTGCTGGGCATTGCCGCCGCATGGATCACGTCGCATCTGATGCGCCGCGTCGATGCCTACACGGTGGACATCCTCTTCAGCGCGGCGCTGGCCCTGGGAGGCTATGCGCTGGCCGAGGCGCTGCATCTCTCCGCGCCACTTGAGGCCGTTATCGCGGGCATCGCCCTGCGGCAGTTCAACTGCGGGGTTCCGGACGAGCGGATTGCGCACGGCAAGATCGATGAATTCTGGAAGGTTATCGACGAAATACAAAACTCGATTCTCTTCGTCCTCATGGGCTTTGAGGCCATGTCGATCCCACTCACCGCGGTCACCTGGCGGGCCGGGCTGACATCCATCCTGGCGGTCAATCTTGTGCGGCTCGCGGTGGTGGCCGTGCTGCTGACACTGGTGAGGCTGATCCGGCGCGGCCACAGCAGTTCCGTCTTTGTGCTCACGTGGGGCGGCCTGCGCGGCGGCCTCTCCATCGCGCTCGCGCTCTCCGTGCCGGAGGCGCTGGGCCGGTCGTGGATCGTCGGCGCAACCTACATCCTGGTCGTCTTCTCCATCGTGGTTCAGGGCAGCTCGATGCAGCGGCTGCTGCGACGCAGCGCCGCGCACAAAGCAGCCTGAGTACACAAATCTCTTTGCGTTGCGGCGGGTCTGTGCTTTTCTAAGAGAACCCGCCTATGCGCACATCGCTCGAACGCTATTTTGAATTCACCCGTCTGGGAACCAACTGGCGCACCGAGATTCTGGCTGGAGTCACCACGTTTTTGACGATGGCGTACATCGTCCTGGTGAACCCCGCCATTCTGGCCGCGGCTGGTGTGCCGCTGCCCGCGGTCACGGCGGCCACATGCCTGTCTGCGGCCTTCGGCTCCATCCTGATGGGCATCGTCGCGCGGTATCCCATTGCGCTCGCGCCGGGCATGGGCCTCAACGCATACTTCACCTACACGGTCTGCCTCAAGATGCACATCCCCTGGCAGACAGCACTGGGCGCGGTGTTTCTCTCCGGCTGCATCTTCCTCGCGCTCACCGCCGCGGGCATCCGGCAGATGATTCTACGCTCGATTCCGCATGAGCTCTACGCGGCAGTCGCCAGCGGCATCGGCCTCTTCATCGCCTTCATCGGCTTTCGCAATGCAGGTCTCGTGGTCAGCGACCCGGCCACGCTCGTCGGTCTCGGCAACATTCGCAATCCCACCACGGCGCTCGCTCTCTTCGGGCTCATTCTCATGGTCGCGCTGGAAATCAAAAAGGTGCGCGGCTCCATCCTCATCGGCGTGCTCGTCACCACCGGCATTGCGTGGGCGTTGCATCTGGTTCACTGGAACCCGGCCGGAGGCGGCATCCGCGCGCTCACCCAGACCGCTTTGCAGCTCGATATTCGCGGCGCGCTCAGCAAGGGCCTTCTCGAAATCATCTTTGTTTTTTTCTTTGTCGATCTCTTCGACAACCTCGGCACACTCGTCGCGGTGACCAAGCGCGCCGGCCTCTTGGCCGCCGACCACTCCATCCCCCGGCTCAATCGCATCCTGCTTGCGGACGCCACGGCCACGGTCTTCGGTTCCCTGACCGGCACATCGACGGTCACCAGCTATGTGGAATCAACCGCTGGCGTGGCCGCAGGCGGACGCTCCGGCGTCACCGCTATCGTTACCGGGCTGCTGTTTCTCGCCGCGGTCGGCGCGGCGCCCTTTGTGGGCGTCGTGCCCAATGCTGCAACGGCGCCCGCGCTCATTCTTGTCGGCTCGCTCATGCTGGCCACCATCACCGAGATTCGCTGGCACGAGCCGCTGGTCGCCGTGCCCGCATTCCTCACGCTGGTCCTGATTCCCCTCACCTACTCCATCGCCAACGGCCTCGGCTTCGGGATCATCGCCTGGGCAGTGCTTCACCTTGCAACGGGCAATTACCGCCGCCAGGACTGGCTGCTCTATATCCTCGCCGCGCTTTTTCTGCTCCGTTTCATCTACCTCGGCGCAAGCTGAGTGGCCCGCGGTACAGCCCGCATCCTACAATCGCAGTTGATGCGCTCTTTTCTCCGTTGTCTGCTTCTCCTCTGCGTTTCGGCGCAGGCCTTTGCCGCCGATACCTACCGGGTCGTTCATGTCTATCCCCATGACCGGCAGGCCTTCACCCAGGGTCTTGTTTATCTCGACGGGCGGCTCTACGAGAGCACCGGCCTGGCCGGACAGTCCACACTGCGTTCCGAGGATCTCGACACCGGCCGCATTCTGCAGTTCTACAGTGTGCCGGACAAGTATTTCGCCGAAGGGCTCACCAACTGGGGCAGCACGCTCATTCAGCTCACCTGGCAGGCGCATATCGCGTTCGTATATGACCGCGCAACTTTTCGCTTCATCCGCACATTTCACTACGACGGTGAAGGCTGGGGCCTGACGCAGGATGGCAGAAACCTGATTCTCAGCGATGGCACGGCGAATCTGCGCTTCTTCGATCCGGCAACCTTCCGCGAACTTCGCCACATCACGGTCAAGGACCACGGTAAGCCCGTCGCGCAGCTCAACGAACTCGAGTACATCCACGGGCAGATCTATGCCAACATCTGGCACTCGGACCGCATTGCGCGCATCTCTCCGTCCACTGGACAGGTGCTCGGCTGGATCGATCTCACCGGCCTGCTGCCCGCCAGCGAGCGCTCCAACGCGGAGGCCGTACTCAACGGCATCGCCTACGATGCCGCGCACGACCGGCTCTTCGTCACCGGCAAGCTCTGGCCCAGCATCTTCGAGATCAAAGTTGTCCCGGAAGCCGAGCCTGTGCGCATTCGCACGCGCAAATAGGCCTCCGCGCCAGTGCCAGACTAGGCGGTCATCGGTCACCGTTCGCAACCTTGTGTCCGCGTATACTCGTCCACGGAGCGCGAGGCCCCATGGACATTCTTTCCGTACCCACTATTCTGCAGAACGCCATCGTTCTCACCGTCATACTCGCCCTGGCCGGTTATCTCATCACTTCCATTAGCAATCAAGAGCTGGCCCGCCGCCAGGACCGCCTGCGGCTGGTGAACGAACGGCTCAATGAGTTCTACGGTCCACTGTATGTCGCCTCCGAGGCCGGCAACGTCGCTTACCGCCAGTTGCTGGAGCGGCAGGGCAAGGCGAAGAGCGACCCTATCCGCGACGAGGAGATGCAGGAGTGGGTTCTCTGGATGAAGACCATCTTCACGCCGCTGAACGATGTTCGCGAAAAGATCATCATCGAAAAAGCCTCGCTCATCATTGAGGAGCAGATGCCGCAGTGCCTGCTCGACTTTGTGACGCACGTCGTCGGTTACAAAGCCGTGCTCGCCAAGTGGGCCGAGGGCAACTACGCCGAGCGCCGCTCGATCATCGGCTGGCCGCCGGAGTTCGACGTGTATGTGAAGCAGTCCTATGCCGCGCTCAAGGCCGAGCAGGCATGGCTCATGCACAGCATGACGTGGCGGGCATGGAACCGCCTCCTGGGCCGCGGTCCTGCCTCGCCTCTCGTCTGAATCACGCTCACACCATCGCTGGAGGATTCAGGCTCGTCACATGAGCCACAGCCTTGGTCAGCCGCGCCTCCTGCCTCCTGTGCGTCCGGTGCAGCGCCGGCGAGTACAGGTGCTCGACCGACTCGATCAGGTACGCGCCGGGTAGAAACTCCCCGCCCTCATGCACGCCTAGCCCGGGCAGCAGCACCACGTCGCCCGCCTTGGGCAGCGAGTGCAACGTCACCAGCGGTACCACATTGATGCATTCGCCCGAGCCATCGATAAACTCCAGGCAGTCGCGGCTGTGCCAGGTGCCCTCGCGCACCTGCTGCGCTTCCTGCCGGGCCTTGAATGTCTGATACAGCGTAAGGAAAACCGCAGGCATGCCGATCAGCAGGCCCAGAATGCTTGCCAAAGACCCCAGATGATCGAACATTGCTGGCGTCACGTATCTCTCCTTAGAAGCCTGGCACACCACGGCGTCGCAATGGGCTCCGGGCGCTCGCTGCCGCCGGGAGACACCTCCGGAAATGGCGCACAGCGTGGCTTGGGCCAAACCGGCATCAACAGCCTGTGGGGGTGGAACTATAGTACGGCAAGACCGCAGGCCTGCCAGCCGTCCCCGTGAGAAATATCGATCGCGCCGTTCAGGCGGAGGCCGTCAGCGCAAGATTCTGCCACAAACGCAGCGTAGGACCGGACTGATTGATGGTATAGAAGTGCAGGCCGGGCGCTCCGTTGCGCAACAGCGTCTCGCAGAGACGCGTCACCACATCGAGCCCGAAATCGAGCAGCGCCGCTTTATCGTCCTGCAGCTCTTCCAGGCGCAGGCGAATCCAGCGCGGCAGGTCCGCGCCGCAGCCCGAGCAGAAGCGGACGATGTTCGCAAAGCCCGTGATGGGCATGATGCCGGGCACAATGGGAATTGTGATGCCCGCCTTCCTGCACCGATCGACAAAGTCGCAGTAGGCATCGGCGTTGTAGAAGAGCTGGGTGATGGCTCCATCCGCTCCGGCCGCCACCTTGCGGCAGAAATTGTCGAAGTCTGCTGCGGCGCCCGGCGCCTGCGGATGCACCTCCGGGTATGCCGCGACTTCGACCGTGAACCAGGCTCCGTGCTGCTCGCGGATGAAGCTCACCAGCTCGTTGGCGTAGTGAAATTCGCCGGGAGCCGAAGTGCTCATGGCGGTCGCGGGCAGGTCGCCGCGCAGGGCCACAATCCGCTTCACGTCTGCGGCCCGGTAACGATCCAGCAGCTCGGCAATGCGCGCGCGGGTGGAACCCACGCAGGTGAGATGCGGTGAGACCTCTACCCCAGTCTGCGCCACGACCCTGGTTAGGGTTTCGTAAGTTCCATCCTGGTCGGAGCCGCCCGCGCCGTGCGTAATTGAGAAAAACTCCGGCCGCACCGCTGCAAGCTGCTCGACAACGGTAGGCAGCTTGGCAGCCGCTTCCGGTGTGCGGGGCGGAAAGAGTTCGAAAGAAAATCGAGCAGCGGACATAGCAGCAGACATGACGAAGGGCCGATTTAGAGTTGGCGGTTCATCGTTCACAGCGAGCCGTGTAGCCATGCGTCTGTAAACGACGAACCAGGAACTCCAACCTGGGTTAGTACCGGTAGAACTCCGGCTTGTAGGGCCCTTCCACAGCCACGCCGATGTAGTCAGCCTGACGCTGCGAGAGCTTTGTGAGCTTGACGCCGATCTTTTCAAGATGCAGCCGGGCTACTTCTTCGTCGAGCTTCTTGGGTAGCGTATAGACATTGACCTTGTAGGTGTCCTTGTTCTTCCAGAGGTCAAGCTGCGCCAGCGTCTGATTGGCAAAGCTGTTCGACATGACGAAGCTCGGATGACCCGTTGCACAACCGAGATTAACCAGGCGGCCTTCCGCGAGGACGAAGATGCTGTTGCCCGTCGGGAAGGTGTAGACATCAACCCGGGGCTTGATGTTGAGCTTGGTCACGCCCGGCTCGGCGTTGAGGCGGTCCATCTGGATCTCGTTGTCGAAATGACCGATGTTGCAGACGATGGCCTGATCCTTCATGAGCTTCATGTGCTCGAGTGTGATGATGTCCACGTTGCCGGTGGTGGTAACGTAGATGTCGCCGCGGCCAAGCGTATCTTCAACCGTCGTGACCTCGAAGCCCTCCATCGCCGCCTGCAGTGCGTTGATGGGGTCGATCTCCGTGACGATGACGCGCGCGCCCATGCCGCGCAGAGAATGCGAGCAGCCCTTGCCCACGTCGCCATAACCGCACACCACCGCCACCTTGCCCGCCACCATCACGTCGGTTGCGCGCTTGATGCCGTCGGCCAGCGACTCGCGGCAGCCATAGAGGTTGTCGAACTTCGACTTGGTCACCGAGTCATTGACGTTGATGGCGGGAACGAGCAGCTTGCCCTGCTCCATCATCTTGTAGAGGCGATGGACGCCGGTGGTGGTTTCTTCGCTGACGCCGCGCCACTCGGCAACCACCTTGTGCCAGTGCTGGGGATCTTCGGCGTGCACCTTCTTGAGGAGGTCCTTG
>DASZRQ010000088.1:0-31768 GCA_035549115.1 Occallatibacter sp.
GCTCACGTGGATGAGCCCGTGCTGGCCATCGTCGTAGATCACGTTCGCGTCGCGGCGGAACAGGTGATCGATCACGCGGAAGATGCCCTTCTCGTTGCCGGGAATGATGCGCGAGCTCAGGATCACCGTGTCGCCCGAGTCGATGTGCGCGTGCTTGTGGTTGTCCACCGCGGCGCGGCTCAGCGCGCTCATCGGCTCGCCCTGCGTGCCGCTGATCAGCAGCATCAACTGCTCCGGAGGGTAATCGCGCATCTGTCCGGGATTGATAATCAGCCCCGGCGGCAGGTCGAGATAGCTCAGGTCCTGCGCGATCTCCGTGCTCTCCATCATGGAGCGCCCAAAGACTGCCACCTTGCGCCCGTGCTTGCGGGCCAGCTCCATCGCAATCTGGATGCGATAGATGGACGAGGAAAAGCAACTGAAGAACAGCTTCTTCTTCGTATGCGCGAAAATCTCGTCCAGGCGCGGCTTCACTGAGGCTTCGCTGGGCGTGTAGCCCGGCCGCTCCACATTGGTCGAGTCCTGCAGCAGGGCCAGCACACCGCGCTTGCCGTACTCGGCAAAGGTATGCAGGTCAAACGGCTTGTTATCCAGCGGCGAGAGGTCGATCTTGAAATCGCCGGTATGGATAATGACGCCGACCGGCGTGTCGATGGCCAGCGCCACGCAATCCACCAGCGAGTGCGTCACGCGGATCGGCTCGATGGTGAACGGCCCGATGGTGAACTTTTCTTTGGGCGTGATCTCGATCAGCTCGGTCTCATCCAGAAGCTGATTCTCTTCGAGGTTGCCCTCGACATAGGCCAGCGTGAACTCCGTGCCGTAAACCGGAACCTTCAGCTCGCTGAGAAACCAGGAGAGGCCGCCGATATGGTCCTGGTGGCCGTGCGTCAGGATGATTGCGCGGACATGCTCCTTGTTCTCGATCAGGTAGGTGATGTCGGGCACCACCACGTCCACGCCCAGCAGCTCCGACTCCGGGAACATGAGGCCGGCGTCAAGGACAAGAATGTCGTCTTCCCAGCGGACTGCCATGCAGTTCATGCCGAACTCGCCCAGTCCGCCGAGGGGGATAATTTGCAGTTTTTTCGTTTGCATCGGTCATCTTCGATGCTACCACCGGCGGCGTTGCGCCGCCCGCTCACTCCGCGGAGGCACGCTCCAGCGCCGCGATGTCCAGCTTCACCATCTGCATCAAGGCCTGCATCGCCGCGGGCTTGTTCAGCAGGATCACCAGATTCTCCGGCACAATCTGCCAGCTCAGGCCGAACTTGTCGCGCAGCCAGCCGCAGGCTACCTCCACGCCGCCTTCTGTCAGCTTGGCCCAGTAGTGGTCGATCTCCTCCTGGTCTTTGCAGTGCACGACAAAGGAGATGGCATCCGTGAACTTGTGATGTGGTCCGCCGTTCAGCGCGGTGAAGGACAGGCCGCAGAGCTCAAAGCCAACCGTAAGAATCGTGCCCTTCAGCCCACTGGGGTCGTCGATCTCGCGGCGAAACTCGCTGAGCTTGCGCGAGCCCGGAAAAATCGAAACATAATAATCCACTGCCTCTTCGGCATTGGCGTCGAACCAGAGAAAAGGCGTGATGCGAGGAGAAGATTGAAGGGAAGCCATCAGAACCGCCTCGTATAAATTTACGCGGTTGCATTCGTCACCAGGCCGCGCAGGCGTCCATCCTAAACACAAATCACTTGCAAACCACAAGTGAATTTTGTAGCGTTGCCCTGTGGCCGCCAAATCGCCCAAAGGCCCGCAACCCCGCTCCGGCTGCCCCGTCTGCGTCTCGCTTGAGCAGTTCGGCGACCGCTGGTCTCTGCTGCTCATCCGCGACATGATGGTGCGCGGCTACCGCACCTTCGGCGAATTCCTCAACTCCGGCGAAGGCATCTCCACCAACATCCTCGCCAGCCGGCTGCGCAGCCTGCAGAAGGCCGGCGTCGTCTCCGCCGAGCGCGATGAGGCGGACGCCCGCAGCATCCATTACCGGCTCACCGAAAAAGGCATCGCCCTGGCCCCGGCCATGCTTGAGCTGCTGCTCTGGGCCGCCCGCTGGGAGCAGACCGCCGCGCCCTGCGGCTTTGTGGAGCACATGGAGCAGAACCGCGCCGGCGTGCTGGCGGAGACCCGCCGCCGCTGGGCCGAGCGCGACCCCACGCCCATCCTGCCGCCCTTTAAGAAGCCTCAGACCAAAACCTCAACCGCTTCGGCGCAATCTACGAGGAGAAAAAAGACCCGATGAAGACCCATGCCTATCTCAACTTCGGCGGCAACTGCGCTGAAGCCTTCAAGTTCTACGAACAGCATCTCGGCGGCAAGGTCAGCATGCTCATGACCTTCGGCCAGTCCCCCGATCAGAGCAACGTGCGCTCCGAGGACAGGGACGGCGTGCTCTACGCGCAGATCGAGCTCGGCGGCACGCACATCAAGGCCAGCGACGTGCCCGCCGACCGCTTCCAGCCCATCCGCAGCGTCTATCTCACCCTCGAAGTCTCGAGCGACGCCGAGGCCGAGCGCATCTATGCCCTGCTCACCGAGGGCGGCGAAATCTACATGCCCATGCAGGAGACCTTCTTCGCCACCCGCTTCGGCCAGTTCCGCGACAAGTTCGGCGTCTCCTGGATGGTCATCCACGAGCGCCCGATGCCGTAAGGTTACTTGATGTTTCAAGTTGACTAACTGCGCTAAGAGGCATGAAATAAGATGCATTCTTTACCATCCCATCTGGCTAGGTAGCTCGTTATGAGCTCTAGCTCATAGGAGAACGCAAGAAATGTATTTTCATGCGATTGCAATTCTGCCCGGTGGAAGAAGAAAATCGATAGTCAATAAGTCAGACGATCAGATCCTCACTGAAATTGTCATTCCATTCGTAAGAAATGGAGTCATACAAGCGCGCTGGGGAAAGAGTATGCAGTCATATCAAGTTCTCGAACTAAGAATTTTTGGGACAGCCGGGCGATGGCATAAAGGCTCAGGGATTCCGCTAGATAAATTCATTGGAAAGGCGAAGAATCGCTATTCAACTTTCGAGAAGAGAGCTCAGAAAGCCCTCGGTGTCGCAGTCCACCGAGTATTCATCGTTATGCCTATTCAGGGCGAACAATACGGATCGCAGGATGAACAAAGAATTTGGCGCGAATTTGATGCACGATTTGAGGCAATCGAGACTCTTTTAGGCAAATACCAAGCCGTCGCAATCCGAATTGACAAAGAGCATACGCTTGACGAACTCGTAAAGCGCATTAAGGATGAGATCGAAAAAGCCAGATTTGTAATCGCAGATCTCACCGATGAACGTCCATCCTGCTATTACGAAGCTGGCTATGCCGAAGCAATGAAAAAACCGACAATATACGTCGCGAGCAAAGAAAGCGTGGTAAGCCCTAAAACTGCGACCAAAATTCATTTTGATATCCATAGAAATGTGAATTTCTTCGTCAACATCAAGGAACTGAGGAAGAAATTGAAAGAGGCAATCGACAAGAATTACGACCAGCTCTTTGCAAATCGTGACAAAGGTTAGTCAAAATATCATTTCCCTTTTATGATGAAGGGCCGCGCCATGCGCGGCCCTTCATGATTCGGCTCAGCGCCGCTTACCCCAGCGCCTTCTCCGCCGCCGCCACCAGCGTCTTCAATCCCGCCGCCACATCCTTGCCCAGATGCACGCGCAGCGCGCGCCGTCCGCGGTTTTCAAGCACGGCCAGGTCGCCCGCGGCCTGCGCCGCAATCACGATGCCGAAGCTGTACTTCTGGTCCGGGATGGCAAGGTCCGCCGCGTGGTCCGCGGTGATCTGCAGAAACACGCCCGTGTTCGGCCCGCCCTTGTAGTCCTGGCCCGTGGAGTGCAGGAACCGCGGACCGAAGCCGAGGCAGGTTGCCACCTTCTTCGTGTCCCGCACCGCGTGGCGCATCTTCTGGATCGCCGCCTCATGCTCGGGGAACATCGCGATGAAGCCCAGCGCCGCAAAATAGTCGTGCGGCTTGATCTGCGCAAAGTGCGCCTTCAGCACGTCCACCAGAGTCGCGCCCTTGATCTTCGCCGCATACGCATCGGTCGCATACATCTCGATGCCGCTGTCGGCGGCAAAGGGTGTGCGCTCGGGCAGCTTGCCGGTCTTCTCGTACTCGGTGGTCAGCGCGCGGGTCTCCACCTTGGCGCTCTCCACATCCGGCTGGTTAAAGGTGTTGATGCCCATGATCGAGCCTGCGACGGCCGTCGCAATCTCCCAGGTAAAGAACTGGCCGAAGATCTCGTAGAGGTCCTCGATCTCGAAGTACGCCACCGGATGCCCGGCGGCCTCCAGCGCGGCCACCTTTGCATCCAGCGAGGTGTCCTTGGTGCTCTTCAGCCGGACATAAGCAAAGACCCGGTCCTTGCCGTAGACCTCCGGCGCGCCAATCGCTTCGCGGTCCACCGGCGTAATGCCCTTGCCCAGCTTGCCCGTCGACTCGGCGATAAGCTGCTCCAGCCATGCGCCCAGGTCGTAGATCTCCGGCGAGGTAAAGAAGGTGATCTTGTCGCGGCCCGCATTATGCGCCGTGCCCATCAGCAGCCCCAGCTCCACGCTGGGGTTCTGAGGAATGGCATTCTTCGATGCGGCCACCGACTTGGCCGCCTCCGCCAGCAGCTTCGCGGTGTCGAGGCCCGCAACCGTCGCGGCCACCACGCCGAAGTTCGAGAGCGCCGAGTAGCGCCCGCCGATCTCCGGGTCGCCATAAAAAATGTGGCGGAATTTATCCGCCTTCGCCACCTGCTCCATCTTGGAGCCGGGGTCGGTAATGGCGATAAAGTGGCTGCCGGCCTTGTCCGCGCCCACGGCCTTCTTCATCTCCTCAAAGAAATACTGCTTGAAGATGTTGGGCTCGAGCGTGGAGCCGGACTTGGAGGCCACGATGCACACGGTCTCGGCCAGGTTCACCTTGTCCTGCGTCGCCTTGATCTGCGCCGGGTCGGTCGAGTCCACAATATGCAGCGCCGGAAAGCCCGCCTGCTGGCCAAAGGTAACGGCAAGCACCTCCGGGCAAAGGCTGGAGCCGCCCATGCCCAGCAGCAGCGCGTATTTGAAGCCCGCCGATTGGATGTCGGCCGCCAGCGCCGTAAAGGCCGCCTGGTCCTTCTGCTGGCGCTCGACAATATCGATCCAGCCCAGCCATTTCTCTTCGCCGTCGTTGGTCCAGAGCGTGGGGTCTTTCTTCCACAGGCGGGCAACTTTGCCGTTTGAGGTCCAGTCAGCGGAGGCCGCATCCACGGCGCCGCGAAGATCGGAGGGGACTGCCAGTCGGAAGCTCATATCGTTATAGATTGTGCCTCAACACCCTTGGTTGTAGAAAATCCCGGCAGGTTAAAAACAAACGCAGTGCACCGTCGCCGCTGCAAAGCGGCGCGCCGCTGTTAAAGGCTGTTCATCTTGGCTGCGCTCAGGGCCAGCGCGGCGAGATGCGGATCAGCTCCAGCCCGCCCATATCCTGCACCGCAAAGGCCGGAGACGCTGCCGGCACCGCGACAATGCCGCGCGGAGGCAGGCTGAGCTGGCCAAAGCTGGGGCTGGTGATCCGCGCAGAGCCCGCGGCCGCAAACAGATAGGAGAGCCCCGGCGTCGGCTCGTCCTTGCCCGGCAGCGTAGCGCTCGACCGGCTGGCCGCCACCGGAATCTTCTCCACGCAAAAGTAGTCCTCTTCGATGAGGATCGTGCGGTCGGCCAGCACGCGAGGCGGAATCTTGCCTGCGCGGGTAGCGAGTTTGGTCGCTTCAATCGATTTCTCGACGTGCAGCTCCCGCGGCCGTCCGTAGTCGAACATGCGATAGGTGGTGTCGGAGTTCTGCTGTGTCTCCAGCAGAATCGAGCCCGGCCAGATGGCGTGCACCGTGCCCGCGTCAACGAAAACCATGTCGCCTGCTTCGACAGGCAGCACCTGCAGGCTCTTTTCGAGCGTGCCATCGTGAATGCCGGTGCGCACCTCGTCGAGCGTCACTCCACACTTGAGGCCCGCGGCCACCTCCGCGCCCGCATCGGCCGCCAGCGCATACCAGCACTCGGTCTTGCCGCGGGGTTGGCCATACTTCCGCGCCATGGCATCGTCGGGATGCACCTGCACGCTCAGCTTTTTGCGCGCAAAAATCACTTTGATCAGCAGCGGAGAGCCCGGCGCGGGCGCGCCCTTGCCCAGCATCGGCTCGGGCAGCTCGGCAAACAACTCGTCCAGCTTTTTGCCAGCATGCGGGCCCGTCGCAATCAGGCACTCGTCGCCGCTCAGCCAGACCTCGCCAATCGGGTCGCCCTCGGCGGCCTTGTCGTACCACGGGCGCAGATCCATATAGCCCCACACGCGGGGAACAAAGCGAGGATCGATGCGGAAGGGGGAAAGTGCTGCAAACACGGCATCAGTGTCCTGCGAGCCTGAACGGCTGCCTGTCTTACGAAAAAATCCGAATTTTGCCATCCTGCGATTGTGTGCCGGGACTTCGAGTCGGTGGCCCTGCTCCGGCAATTTTCACTCTAGCAGACGCCGGAATCGCAGCCGGGCGCCGTGTCCGCCACTGCGAGACTCGGGGAAACGATTGTCGAAACCGGGACCGCGTGTGTAGAGTTTGTGTGCGCGTTTTCCGCGGCTTCGTCCCCGCGCGGAACTCCGCAGGCAAAGCGATTTTCTCCCGGCAGCCATGGCTTTCCGGCGAGACGGGCCCTCTCTCGCAGAGAATCGGCGCCCGGAACAGGACCGTCGAGATGCGCAAGCTGGCAGTAACGATGCTGATAGCCGCACTCGCCACGCATGCCGCGGCCACGCGCCGTGTCACCGTGGAGCAGCTCAGGCAATCGCTGGCTGCCGATATTGCGGCGCATCGCACCGACGAAGACATCGCTCATCAGGTCGGCACTCTGGAGATGACCCAGCGGCTCACTGCCACCACGCTGGATCGCTTTGCCGCCACGCTGAAGCTCGAGCCACACACGGCACTGGCCCTTGAACTTCTTGCTGACCAGTCCGCATTCCTTGATCCCCCGGCCAGCGAGCTGCCCGCCACCGCCCCGCCGGATGCCGCCGCGCAGCAGCACATGCTGGATGCCGCCCGCGCCTATGCCGTGGCCAACTGGACGCGCATGCCCAACCTCTTTGTGACCCGCACAACCACCCGCTTTGATGACAGCCCGCAGGTGCTCCATGCCGGCGATTGGCCGATGCAGCTCGGGCTGCATCCGGTGGGCACTTCAAGCCGTCCAGTCACCTTCCGCGATGGCAAGGAAGTAGCCGAAAACGCCTCTACTGAAAAAGCCCCGCCCAGCGATGTGCTTGGCCTGAGGAGCTGGGGTGAGTTTGGGCCGGCTGTAACTGTCGTGCTGGCCGATACCGCGAAGCAGAAGATCGTCTTCAGCCATTGGGAACAGACTGCGACAGGCCTGGCCGCGGTCTTTCGCTATGAGGTGCCGCGCGACGCCTCGCACTATGCCGTCGCTTACTGCTGTCTTGTCGATCAGGTTGTCGCCGGGCGCATCCAGTTCGGCTACGCCGGCCAGGTGCGCTCGCGGCAGCAGGTAGCCAGTATTCCTCGCGAGAACGAGCTGCACACTTACCACGAGACGCCAGGCTACCATGGCACCATCGCAATCGACCCAGCCACCGGAGCGGTCATGCGCATCACCATCGAGGCGCACCTGAGCAACAGTGATCCGCTGCTGCGCGCGGCTACCGTGATCGAGTATGGCCCGGTCACGCTTGGTGGCCGGACTTACATTTGTCCGATACACAGCGTCGCTCTCTCGCTTGAACCAGCCTCGGAGCATCAGGGCAGCATGGCTCTTAACGGAGTTGGCACAGGCTCTCCATGGGGCGAGCCGCTGGTGCATAAGGTGCAGCCCCCGCTGCTGCTCATCAATGAGACGCGGTTCGCCGACTATCACCGCCTTGGCTCCACGGTGCGCATTCTCACAGCCGATGGCGGTGCTCCCAGCGCTCCTCCGGTGGATGCAGCGCCGCCTGCCGCTTCAGCGCCAAGTGCATCCGCCGATGCGCCGCAACTGCAAACACCGCAACCGCCCGCCCAGCCGCCTCCATCGCAGACTGCCGCCGCAACGCCTGCCGCGGCTCCCCCTCCCGCCCCTCCGGCAGAACCGGTTGTCCCTGAGATCAGCATGTCGGCCGCTGCCAGCGTGCCGAACCAGCCTCTCGATGCATCCCAGGCGCGGGATGCAGACAGCTACTCCATCAAGGTCACCTCGCGGCTGGTCGACGTGGGCCTGGTGGCTTATGACAAGCATGGCCATCCGGTAACTGATCTCAAGGCGGATGAGATCGGAATCTACGACAACGGCAAAAAGCAGGAGCTCCGCGGTTTCACCCCGCCGCCTCCCGCGCTCTCGCTCGCAGCTCCAGCCACCTCCTCGGGACAACAGCCCCAGCTCGCGCCCGCATTCACAAATCACCCGGCCGATGCGGCAGCGCCGGCCCAGGAAGCCGGCTCCACCGTGCTCGTCATCGATGAGAGCCACATCGCCTGGGCTGACATGAGCAATGCCCGGCAGCAGATTCTCAAGTTCCTCATGTCGCTCAAGCCCGGCGAGCGCGTCGGTCTCTACTCCATGAACGGCCTCGGCTTCCACGTGCTCCAGGAAATCACCGCCAACCACACCGCGCTGATCGCGCGCATGAAGGCCTTTCTGCCTTCGGCGCAGTCCGCGGCCGAGGCGCAGGATGAGGAGACCCGCAACCGGCAGCACTTCGACGAAGTGCACAACGTCGAGGACCTTAACCACGTCAACGGCAATCATGATGATGACCCGGACAGCAATCAGCCCATCGATCCCCAGTTGATGACCATGGGCGACGATCCGGAGTGCGCGTCGCTGGTGATCTTGGCGCAGGTGGCGCGGCATCTCGCCGCCCTGCCCGGCCAGAAAAAGCTGGTCTGGGTCTCGAGCGACAACGTCTTTGCCGATTGGACTGATCAATCCGTAGGCATTGAGAAGAGCCCAAAGAATATCGCCGGTTTTACCCTGCGCGCGCAGGAGGCGATGAACGACGCGCATGCAGCCGTCTACCCGTTCGATGTGTCGCAGATCGAAACCGGGGCCATCAGCGCCGATCTGCAGCACCGCAACGTGGAACTGACGCAGGCCTCGGCGGACACGGCCAGCCTAGCTGGAGCGGCCATGCCGCGCGACAACACACCGGGGCGCATCAGTGCGAACATGAGCCAGGACCTGCATCCGGTGCAGGGCCCGGTGCGCGATCTGGCTGCGGCCACGGGAGGCCGTGTGATCCGTCGTGCGGGCGATCTCAATGCTCAGCTCGACGGCATCGTCGGCGACGGCCACTCCACCTACATGCTCAGCTTCTCTCCGGCTGGGCCTGCCGACGACGCCTATCACCACATCGAGCTGAAGGTAACTGGGCATAAGGGCCTCACGCTCCGCTATCGCGCGGGCTACATCTTCGAGAAAGAGCCTGCGACACTGCGTGAGCGCTTTCAGCAGGCAGTGTGGCGGCCGATGGATGTAGGCGATATCGCGATCAAAGCCGCCACCGCGGCGGAGACCGGCGGTGCCGAGGTCACGCTTGCCATCGCCGCACGCGACCTGGGCCTAGAGCAGCAGGCCGATCGCTGGATGGATCGGCTCGACATCTTCTTTCTCTTGCGCGACGATGCGGGATTGCATGCCAAGGTGCGGGGCGAGACGCTTGGCCTGCGCCTCAAGCCGCAGACCTATCAGCGGCTGGTAGCCGGAGACATCCCCTACGAGCGCTTTGTCCCCATCAAGCAAACATCCGGCTCGCTGCGCGTAGTGGTCGTGGATGAAAACACGGGGCGCATGGGCTCGGTAACCATTCCGGTAAGCGCGCTGGCCGAATCCGGCGCGCAGGCGCAGGCGAATGCAGGAAAGAACTGACAGCAATTACCGTGCAGGCATAGAATGCACGGCTGCAAGGTTATGGGAGGAAAAAGCATGAAGCAGTTGGGATGGATTGTGCTGGCGGCTCTGATCGCGGCCCCGGCCTGGGGTGCCAGGGCCATTACGGTCGCCGAGCTCAGGGAGACGCTGGCCAGCATGCACAAGGCAGGCAAGAGCGACGAGGAAGTCGCCGATGCGCTCAAGCAGGTGGAGCTGAGCGAGCAGTTGACGCGCAGCACCATGAACAGCATGGTGGACGATGTGCCGGGCCGCCTTTCGACCGAACAGATTTATGTGCTGGAGGCGCGCAGCGCTCTTCTGCCGCCGCCGCCCTCTGACATTCCCACTGCGGCTGCCCCCGACGCCGCTGCGCAGAAGACGATGCTGGATAAAGCCGCCAGTTATGTGAGCAAAACGTACACGCAGTTGCCGGCCCTCACTGCGACCAAAACAACCATCCGGTTCCAGGACAACATCGAGGCCACAGCGGCAAGCTCAGGCCTTCACAGTGGAGCACGCGACGCCACAAATGGCTCGGGAATCGTGAGTCCCTTCCAGTTCGTGCACTACATCAACTCCACGGATTCCGAGGTCGCGAGCAACCACGGAGCGGAGCTGGAGCCGAAGGAAAAGGATAAGACCCCGTGGGGCGCGAACCGGATGATTGCAGTCGAAACGCCCGACCCGAGTCTGGGCACTGTCTTCGACGAGGCGCAGGCCGCCGGTGAAATCAAGTGGGTGCGCTGGCAGCTTGTCAACGATAAGCAGACCGCCGTCTATTCCTTCAATGTTCCTAAGAAGAAAGGGAAGATGGAAGTGAACGTCTGCTGCTTCCCGGATGTCACGCAGGCAGGCATGGCCAGCTTTACGTCCGCGTCCCTCACCGGCACAGGCGGTGCCAAGGGCAACTTCCAGACGGCCACGAGCTGGCACAACTACAAGTCCTCCCTGCCCTATCATGGCGAGCTCTTCATCGACCCCGGCAC
Source organism: Occallatibacter sp. (assembly GCA_035549115.1). Classification (GTDB taxonomy): domain Bacteria; phylum Acidobacteriota; class Terriglobia; order Terriglobales; family Acidobacteriaceae; genus Telmatobacter. The sequence continues at coordinate 10,878 of DASZRQ010000088.1, forward strand.
CGGCATCGTGGTGCGCATGATCGTGCAAGACGAGACAAAGAAGTCCGATGAGGTACACCAGTTGGATGAGCGCGTCGACTACGGCCCGGCAACCGTGGATGGCAAACAACTTGTTGTGCCCATGCGCACGGTGACACTTACTCAGGTTGTGCCGAACGGCGACTCAGGCTCCGCCGGTGCGTACTCCGAGCGCAACACGTTTTTCACCACCGAGTACAAGAACTACGCCGCCAGCAAATAACCGCGAGGGGAAGCGCATTCCCCTCGTAACATGCGGGCGCGGATTCTGCGCGACCGGCTTTTGCGGCTCTGGTAAGCTGGCCGCACCATGCGGAGAGTATCGAGTCTGTCTCTCGGGGTAGCCGTGTCCCTCGGCGCGGTGTTGTGCGCCCACGCGCAGAAGTTCCAGCCAAAGACGATCCAGTTCGTGGGCGCGCCGGAGTACTCGACGCAGGAGTTGCTCGACGCCGCCGGACTCAAGCCCGGCACGGTGCTCGACTACGCCGGGATGAACGATCACTCCAGGCGGCTGATCGACACCGGCATGTTCGCCACGCTGGCCTTCAAGTTCGACGGGCAGGACCTCATCTTCACTCTCACGCCGGCTGCGCTCTATCCGGCGCGGTTCGACAACTTCCCTTTCCCTGCTGGCCCGGTGCTGGAGACAGCCCTCCATAGCCAGCTTCCGCTCTACCACGGCAAGGTGCCCGCCGAAGGGGGTATGGCCGAGAGCGTGCGCGCCGCGCTTGAGCAGATGCTCAAAGCCAAAGGCATTGCGGCAACCGTGCTGGCCGCGCCTGCCACCGGCGCGGACATGAAGACGATCGCAGCCGTCAGCTACTCCATCACCGCGCCCCCCGTGGTGATCGGCGATCTCATCACCCGCGGCGCAATCGTGGCCCTCGACCCCAAAGCCTCGGCTCTGATCGCGAAGATTCCCGGCACGCCTTACGACGTTGCAGGCAGTCCGCAGCAGATCGAGTCCACGCTCAGCGCCTACTACAGCGAGCAGGGGTATCTGCAGGTCGCCATTCACGCCGTCGCCGATCCCAGGCCCGTCCTCGCCGCCGGCGGCGTGCACGTGCCGTTCCATGTCTCCGTCGATCCGGGCATCCAGTACAAACTCGCCGGCATTCAGCTTGCGCCGGGCCTGCTCGTCTCCCAGGCGGAGTTCGACAAGCAGTCTTCGCTGCATCCCGGCGACGCGGCCGATGGAACCCGTCTGCGGGAAAACTGGGAGTTCGTGGCGCGCCAGTATCACAACCGTGGATATATGAAGGCGCGGGTGCAGCCCACGCCCGCCCTGGACACAGCGCACCAGACCGTGACGTATGCCGTAGCCGTCGATCCCGGCCCGCAGTACACCATGGGCACGCTCACTATCGACAATGTGACCGATGATCTGCGCTCCGCAATCCTCGCCGCATGGAAGATGCCTCCCGGCTCCGTCTTCAATGAGGGTGCGATACGCGGTTTTCTGGCCACGCATGGCGTCAACCCGGCTCTGGAGCGTGTCTTTGCCGCGGTGAATTGCAAATACACGATGAATTTCCATGACGACACCCGCGTCATCGACCTGACATTAACGCTGGAGCGAAAGCCCTGAAACAGCTATGCTCGGGGGCATGGATACCTCCGCGATCCTCGACCACATGTTCAAACTGCCGCTTCCTCTCGTGGAGAAGCTGGCCCGGCCGATCATCGTTTACCTGGTGCTGGTCGCACTCTTGCGCATCTTCGGCAAGCGCGAGCTGGCCCAGCTCAACCCCTTCGATCTGGTCGTTCTGCTCTCGCTCTCCAACACCGTGCAGAACGCCATCATCGGCGACGACAACTCCGTCACGGGCGGCATTATCGGCGCCGTAGGCCTGCTCGGCATCAACTGGCTCGTCGTGCGGCTCCTCTTCCGCTCGCCCCGGCTCACGCGCGTGCTGGAAGGCCGCGCCGTGACCCTCGTCCGCGACGGCCAGGTGGACCGCAAGGTGCTGGAGCGCGAATCGCTCACCCACGAGGAACTGCTCGCGGTCGTCCGCCGCCAGGGCTTTGAGCATGTGCACGATGTCAAGCGCTGCGACCTGGAACCCAACGGAACCTTCTATATCGAGGCCTTCGACCCCTCCATCGACGACAAGCGCCACAAGGAGCTGCTGGAGCGGATCGACGCGCTCAGCAGGGAGGTCGCGGCACTGCGCGCACAGCAGGCGTAACAATCTGCAGGCATAATGGGCTAAACAACCTGCCATGGAACACTGCTCTCATTTCGCCTTTGTTGCTCCTGAACTCGCCTCCGTCCTCAACGAACTGCGTCAGCGCGAGCCCATCTTTCATACTCTGGCATTCGGCATTACCCGCAAGCAGTTGGAGCGCTCGACTGCGCCGGACTACTGGGAGATTGGTGCATCCGGCAGGCGCTACAGCCGCGATTTCGTTCTCGATACGGTGACATCGCGTAGCGACCTGAATCAGTCCGTGGACCAGCACTGGGATACCTCCCAGTTCGGCCTGCGCCGTCTGGGTCCGCAGACCTTTCTGCTCACCTATACGCTGGAGTACGCTGGCCGGCGCACCCGGCGCTCCACGATCTGGGAGAGTACCGAAGAGGGCTGGCGCGCCCTCTTTCATCAGGGCACCCTCATCGTGCACGAGGGCGACGACACGCTGCGGTAGCCGCGGCGACAGTCACACAGGAAGGTCACACAGAACCGCCTCGGCCCTTCCGGCAGTTCACTCCCACTCGATGGTGCCCGGCGGCTTGCTGGTAATGTCGTAGACCACGCGGTTGATGCCCCGCACCTCGTTCACGATGCGGCTGGAGATGCGTTTCAGCACCTCGTGCGGCAGCGGCGCCCAGTCGGCCGTCATGCCGTCCTCCGAGTGCACGGCGCGCACCGCGCAGGTATAGGCATAGGTGCGCTGGTCGCCCATCACGCCCACGCTCATCACCGGCAGCAGCACGGCAAAGCTCTGCCAGATCTTCGAGTAGAGCCCGGCCGCCTTGATCTCGCTGACAACGATCTCGTCGGCCTCCTGCAGCAGCGCCACCCGCTCCGGCGTCACCTCGCCGAGAATGCGCACCGCAAGTCCCGGCCCCGGAAACGGCTGCCGGCCGAGAATGTCTTCCGGCATGCCCAGGTCGCGGCCAATGCGCCGCACCTCATCCTTGAACAGGTCGCGCAGCGGCTCAATCAGCTTGAGCTTCATCCGCTCCGGCAGGCCGCCCACGTTGTGGTGGCTCTTGATGGTCTGGCTCGGCCCTTTCACGCTGCTCGACTCAATCACGTCGGGATACAGCGTCCCCTGCACCAGCCAGTCCACCCCGCCCGTCTCGCGCGCAATGCGGTTCGCCTCATCGTCAAACACCGCGATAAACTCCGCGCCGATTCTCTTGCGCTTGGTCTCCGGGTCGGTCACGCCGGCAAGCTGCGCCAGAAAGCGCTCGCTCGCGTCCACGCCGACGATGTTGAGCCCCAGCCGGTCGCGCAGGTTTTTCTGCACGCTGTCAAATTCGTTTTTGCGGAGAACGCCGTTGTTCACGAAGATGCAGGTAAGCTGCGCGCCGATGGCCTTGTGCACCAGCACCGCCGCCACCGACGAGTCCACGCCCCCCGAAAGTCCGCAGATCACGTGTCCCGTGCCGACCTTCTCGCGGATCGCGGCCACCGTGGTCTCGATGAAATGCGAGGGCGTCCAATCGCCCCGCGCTCCGCAGATCGAAAAGACGAAATTCCTCAGCAGTTGCGGCCCCAGCGGCGTGTGGTGCACCTCGGGGTGAAACTGCACGGCCCAGATGCGCCGGTCCTCGTTGGCAATGCCCGCCAGCGCGTTTGAAGTGACCGCCGTGCGGTGGAAGCCCGAAGGCAGCTCCAGCGCCTCGTCGCCGTGGCTCATCCACACATGCATGGACTCGGGCAGATCCGCGAACAGCTTTGTCGAGCGGTCCTCGATCGAAACCTCGGCATGGCCGTATTCGCGCTTGGGAGCAGAACGCACCTTGCCGCCCAGGTGGTGCACGATGAACTGCAATCCGTAGCAGATGCCGAGGACGGGCGGCCCCATCTCCAGCAGCGCCGGGTCGGCCGCCGGCGCATCCGCGTCGTACACCGACGAGGGGCCACCGGAAAGGATGATGCCGATGGGGTTGTGCGCCTCGATCTCGGCCAGGGGAGCCGTGCACGGCAGCACAACCGAGAAGACATTCTGCTCGCGGATGCGGCGCGCGATCAGTTGCGTGTACTGCGAGCCAAAGTCCAGGATGACGATTGTCTGGGTGTCCACGTTTCAGTGTGGCAGGGCGCAGGCGCGGCTGTAAAGACAGGAAAACGCGGCGGATTCTGCCCCGCACGCCGCCGCCGTGCGCACTCGCCGTTTTTTTTCGCGGGCACACATCCCCATGCACTGCAGAGATTCGCATTCCCGCCGATGAACCCCCCGAAGGATCATCATGTCTCCCTACGAAAGCATCTCTGAAGAGCGCCCGGTGCGGTATGCGGCGCGCCAGCCCATCCTCGCCATCGACGAAACCGTCATTGGCTACAAGCTGCTGTTCCGCACGGACGTGATGGATCACTTCTCCGGACGCGAAACCAACAGCACCAGCCGCCGCGCCATCGACACTTCCAGTCTTCTGGGCCTGAACGTGCTCTGCGACAACCGGCTCGCCTTCATCGGCTGCACCCGCGACATTCTCCTCGAAAATGCGCTGCTGTCGCTGCCCGCGGAAAATACCGTCGCCGAGATCGGCTGCGGCGTAGCGCCCGACGAGGCCGTGCAGGAGGCCTGCCGCGGCCTGAAAAAGGCCGGCTATAAGATCGCCCTCGACGACTTCGCCGTCAACGATCCCCGCCAGCCGCTCACCCGCTACGCCGACTTCATCAAGGTCGATACCAAAAAGAAGATGTGGGACGACATCGAGTCCATTGCCCACGCCTACGGCGGCCGGGACATCGGCCTCGTGGCCGAAAAGGTGGAGACCTGGGAAGACTTCGACCGCGCCCGCAAGGCCGGCTTCCACTACTTCCAGGGCTACTTCTTCTACCGGCCGGAAACCATGCGCACCCGCGTGGCCGCCGCCAACCAGACCATGTATCTGCGGCTGCTGCAGGCCGTCTCCCGGCCGGAGCTGGACTGGCAGGAGGTCGAAGACCTCATCAAGCGCGACCCGGCCATCTACTTTCGCCTCATGCGTTACATCAACAGCGCGGTCATGGGCCTGCGCAGCGAGGTCCGCAGCATCACCCAGGCCATCACCCTGATGGGCGAGAACGAGCTGCGCCGCTGGTGCCGCATGGCCGGGGCCTTCGAGATGTCGAAGAACCGCCCCTCGGACCTGATGCTCTCGGCCCTGGTCCGCGGCCGGCTCGGCGAGCTGCTGGCCAGCCGCTTCGAGCATGGTGAAACGGACCTGTTTCTCGTCGGCCTGCTCTCGCTCATGGACGCCATCCTCGAAATCCCCATGAGCGCCGTCATCGACGGGCTGCCGCTGGATCAGAATGCGGTCGATCTTCTGCTCGAAAACAAGGGCCCGCTGCGCCCCCTCTATGAGCTCATCTGGTCCATCGAGCGCGGCGCCTGGGGTCCCGTGGTCCGGCAGTGCCGCCAGCTCGGCGTAAGCGAGGAGCACATTGCCGAAGCCTACAGCAGCGCTATGGAGTGGGCCCAGGCCGTCGCCGCTCCAGTGCCTAACTCTTGATGGATCAGTTCAATACAGAGTGACCGATGACTTTTCTCCTGTTACTTACCGGGTGCATGCCGCTGACACGAACCGGCCATCCGATGACGCGAAAGCCGCATTGCCGCCGGGTAGAACCCGGCCTACTTTGGAACCATCCCCTGACGGACAACCCAGTGCAGGGCAACGATTTCGAGAGGGTATTCGGCTATGAACCATCTGCTGCTGAGCTTTGACTGGACGACGGCCTCGATGCACATTCCGTCCTACGCACTCTTGCTGCTCGCCATTCCGCTGGTCGGTCTGGTGATCGTGAAATTCGGCTCCTCGGCCAAATCCGGCTCCGCCAAAAAGGCGCAGACCTGGATTCCCACCGGCGAGTACGACGACGACGGCCTGCCGATCATGGCCCGCGAGAAAGACGCTTCCCATGAAGCCCGGATGCGCGTCGCCATGGCCTCTTACCAGTCCCGCACCCGCCGCTAGCTCTTCCGGGGGGCGCGGCTGTCTGCCCGCGCCCTCATGCACCGCCCCCCTCCTTCTTCATCGCCAATCCCCGCCCCGCGGCGTTTCCAGCAAACCAACCTCCGGTTCATCGCGATATATCGGCCTCCACCCCGCGTGATAGCCTGCTAGGCAACGCAGCCGTCTGGATCGAACGGGCTGCATCCAGTTCTGCCGGGCCGCCATCTTTGCTTCATCTGCCGATGCTGCCGCCCGCGGACTTCCACGAGGACAATCGATGAATTGCCGCCCCCTTGCTTCTCTTCTGCTGCTGGCCGCAGGCGCTGTGCTGATGCATGCCCAGGCCTCCGATGCCAAGCCTGCCGAGCCGCCCGCTCCGCGCAGCTTTGATCCCTCCGCCATGGACACCACCGCCGACCCCTGCACGGACTTCTACCAGTACGCCTGCGGCAACTGGATGAAGAACAACCCCATCCCCGCCGACCAGGTGCGCTGGGCGCGTTCCTTCTCCATGGTGCAGGAGCGCAACCGCTATCTGCTGTGGCAGGAGCTGGAGGCCGCGGCCAAGGACCCCAAAACTCCCCTCGAGCGCAAATACGGCGGCTACTATGCCGCCTGCATGAATACCGGCCTCATTGAGAAGAAGGGCCTTGAGCCGCTCAAGCCGGCGCTCGATCAGGTGGCCGCGCTCAAGGACACCCGCCATCTGGGCGAGCTGATGGGTGAGCTGGAGGCCGAGGGCTCTTCGGCGCCGCTATTCCGCTTCGGCGTCGGCCAGGATGACAAGGACTCCTCCAAACAGATCGTGCAGATCAGCCAGGGCGGCCTCACGCTGCCCGACCGCGACTACTACCTCGTCGATCACTTCGCCGGCATCCGCAAGCAGTATGTGGAGCACGTGACGAAGATGTTCACGCTGGCGGGCGACACGCCGGAGCAGGCGGCGAAGGAAGCCGATGCCGTCATGACCATTGAGACGGCGCTCGCCAAAGCCTCCATGCCGCGCGTGGAGATGCGCAATCCCAACAACGTCTACCACATCTACAAGCTCGCCGACTTCGAGCAGCTCGCTCCCGACTTCAGCTTCGCGGCCTACATCAACGATGTGAAGATCGGCTCCTTCGAGACCCTCAACGTGGCCACGCCCGACTTCTTCAAGGCTCTCAACGGTCTCATCGCCTCCGAATCCATCGACGCCTGGAAATCCTATTTCCGCTGGCACATCCTCCACAGCGAAGCCAGCAACCTGCCGCAGGCCTTCTTCGACGCAAACTTCGACTTCTTCGGCAAGACGCTCGCTGGACAGAAGGAGCCCACCCCACGCTGGAAGCAGTGCACCTCCATGACCGACCGCGCGCTGGGCGAGGCCGTGGGCCAGGACTGGGTGAAGAAGAACTTCCCCCCTTCGGCCAAGGCCAGCATGGATAAGCTCGTTGCCGCCCTTGAAAAGGCGCTCGGCGAGGACATCAAGGATCTGCCCTGGATGACGGACGCAACCAAGAAGGCCGCCGGGGAAAAGCTGGCGCTGATCCGCAACAAGATCGGCTATCCCGATCACTGGCGCAGCTACGCCGCCCTCGAAGTCAAGCCCGGCGACCTGATCGGCAACATCGAGCGCAGCACCGTCTTCGAGCGCGACTGGAACTTCGGCCATCTGGGCAAGCCGGTGGACGAAAAGGAATGGGGCATGACGCCGCCGACCGTCAACGCCTACTACGACTCCTCGATGAACGACATCAACTTCCCGGCCGGCATCCTGCAGCCGCCGTTCTTCGATCCCAACGTCGATCCCGCGGTCAACTTCGGCGGCATCGGCGTGGTCATCGGCCATGAGATGACCCACGGCTTCGACGACCAGGGCTCCAAGTACGACGGCCACGGCAACCTGCGCGAGTGGCAAACGCCCGAAGACCGCAAGGCCTTCAACGAGCGCACCACCTGCGAGGCCGACGAGTACTCGGGCTTTGAGGCTGCACCGGCCCATGACGGCATGCCCCAGCAGAACCTCAACGGTCGCCTCACGCTGGGCGAGAACACCGCCGACAACGGCGGCCTGCGCATCGCCTTCCTGGCCCTCCAGAACACGCTGGCGGCCGAAGGCAAGTCCCTCGACGAGAAGATCGGCGGCTATACCGAGGCCCAGCGCTACTTCCTGGGCTTTGCCCAGGTCTGGTGCCAGAACCAGACCGAAAAGTCGGCCCGGCAAAGCGCCCTGGTCGATCCCCATTCGCCCGGCAAGTGGCGCGTGGATGGCACGGTGCAGAACTTCGACGAGTTCGGCAAGGCCTTCGGCTGCAGGAAGGGAACCCCGATGTATCCCGAACACTCCTGCCGCGTCTGGTAGGGGTCGCAGTCCGGCAAAACAGTCCGGCAAAACCGGGGGGCGCAGCCGCAGGGCAGCGCCCCTTCTCTTTATCCCGGTCTCCGGCCCGGATTCCTGTTTTCGGCCGGTGACTTTGCCCAGCCCGCCTCGTCCAAAGGACAATCGCGCCAGTCAGCCGCCGCAGTTCACAAGTTTGTCGGGCCTGCCCCGGTGAAGCCCGGAAAATGCAAGGAGATGCGGCAAACCAACCGGCCGGAGCAAATCGGGCCCCAAACTAGGCACAACCTGCCCTGGCCTTTTACAATGCAGCAGGGAACACTCCCAACCCAGCTCTGCTGTGGAAAGAACAACCTTGGCGGCGCATGCCGGACCAGGACGAAGGAATCGCATGAGGTTTATGAAATTCGGCAAGGCGTTTCTCATGAGCGCACTCTCGGCAGGCGCCATTCTCGGCATCACGTCTTGCGTTCAGAGCTATAGCGTCGGCTATCTGTTTGTGACAGGCACCGACTCCTCTTCCTCCTCGACCAATAACGGCATCGTCAGCGGCTTCAAGATCGATCACAACACGGGCAAGCTGACTCCCATCAATGGGCTGCCGATCTCCTCCGGTGGCGCCAATCCGGTTCGCGCCGTGCTGCTCACCGGTGGCCGCTTCGTGTACGTGCTGAATCAGGGTGTCAACGCCGAGGGCACGGCTGACTGCACCACCGCCGATCCCTGCACCGGCTCCAACATCACCCTGTTCTCCATCGGCGGCAACGGCATACTGTCTCCGCAGGGCACGCAGTACTTTACGCAGGGCAAGAACCCCATGCGCATGGTCGCGGACCCCACCGGCAGCTATCTCTACGTGCTCGACCACGACGCGCCGGATAATTACGCCGCCAGCTACAACCCGCTGACCAACGGCTGCACCCTCGCTCTCGGCTCGGGTGTCCAGACCTGCGGCGATGTCAGTACCTTCAAGATCGATGCGAATACCGGCCGCCTGACCACCGTCGTCAATGCCCAGGTCACCTCGGCCAGCGGCGCGCCCCTGGCATACTTCCCGGTGCCGGCCAACGCCATCGACTTCACCATCAGCGGCTCGTATGTGTTCTCGCTGAGCGGCACTCCGGACACCGGCGACTCGGTCTTCCCCTACACATACAACTCGGCCAATGGCCAGTTGACCATCAGTTCCAACAGCTCCCAGCCCTTGAACATCAAGCAGGCCACGGCGATCGTTCCTGCCGGCTCGTATATTTACGTGCTGGACAATGAGCCTCTGACCTATGTGAGCAACAACTCCTCCCTGACTGTTCCAAGCCAGATCCTGCAGTTCAGCGCGGGCACAAGCGGCGCGCTGCAGCAGGTCAGCGGCGGCACCATCCCCGGCGACGGTGCACTCGAGAACCCGGTCTATCTGATTCAGGAAAACCAGGGCAAATGGGTGTACGTGGCCTACCAGGGCAACAACGACACCTCCTCGGGTTCAGCCGACAGCGGCCTCGCCGGCTGGGTCGTCGATCCCAGCAGCCATCTTCTGACTCCAGAGATCGGCACTGGCCCTTGGGGAACCGGCTCTGGTCCGGCCTGCCTCCTGGAAGACCCTTCGCACCAGTTCATCTATTCCGCGAACTTCAAGGATTCGACCGTAACTGGCCGCGCGCTTGATGTGGTGTCCGGCTCATTGAAAAATCTGCCAGGCTCGGCCAACAAGAGCTACCCGCTGAACGGGCCGGCAACCTGGTGCATCGCCTCTGGACGCACCAGTTAGTCCGCACATAGGGGCGGGGCAGGAGCCTGCCGTACCGGTTCCTGCCCGCGCCATGCTTCCGCGGAGCGGCGCAGGGCGCACCGGCAGGCAGCAGGCAGTTCAACATTTCAAATCAGGATTACGGAGCCGCACAAGCGGCCGACAACGAAAGATGCGCATGACGTTGAACAGATCGAGCCAGTTGATGCTGGCCTCCGCGGTCAGCCTGCTGGCGGCCGGACTTCTCTCCGCCTGCGGCACAGCCACCGTGGACTTTGTCTACGTCTCCAGCGCCAAGGCCGCGGGCGCCAACAACTACGGCGAAATCGACGTGTTCGAGATCAACTCCGGGTCGGGCAAGATGCGGACCATCCCCACCTCTCCCTTCCCTTCCGGCGGCCGCAACCCGGTTTCCGAGGCTGTCGCTCCCGACAACACAAATCTCTACGTCGCCAACCAGGATGACAACTCCATCGTCCAGTTCATCATCGGCAGCGATGGCAAGCTCTATCCCCTGCACACGACCAATACGCCGGGCATCTTCCCCTTGGTCATCGCCTCCGGCGGCTCTTTCCTGTTTCTCGCGGACCGCTACCAGCCGCTGCCCTCCTGCTCCCCGGCCTCGCCCTGCTCGGGCTCACTCGCCGTCTACCCCATCAACAGCGACGACTCGCTCGGCACGCCTTCGGCCAACAGTGCTGTGAGCGGAGCGTACTGGCCTCTGAGCCTGCCCTCGAATCCTACGCACCTGGTCACGCCCACGGCCATCGTTGCCGCCAACTCCGGTGCGTACCTCTATGTCACCGCCGTCGACTCGACCTCCGGCGGCGGCTATCTCTTCGGATACGCGGTCGGCTCCGACGGCACACTCACGCCTCTTGCAGGTTCGCCTTATGCGGCCGGAACCCAGCAGTCGGGCGTCGCCGCCAACTCCGACGGGAGCTACATTTACGTCACGGACGAGGCCTCGGCCGGCGTTCTGGCCTATGCCACCACCAACGGCGTGCCCACGCAGATCAATGGCAGCCCCTTCGCGGCCGGAAACTCGCCCTCGTCGGTCGCCGTGGATAAGAGTGGCAAATACGTTTACGTGACCAATGCCACCGATTCCACCGTGCAGGCTTATTCGGCTTCCAACGGCGCGCTCACCTCGCTGGGCACATATCCGGTGGGCATTCAGCCGGTCGCCATCGGCATTGATCCCTCGCTGAACCAATATCTGTACGTGGTCAGTTTCCTGGGCAACACTATCTCCGGGTTCCAGATCGATGCCTCGAACGGCACGCTGCTTACCTCGCAGCACTCGCCCTTCGGCACCCATACGAACCCCACGGCGGTGGCGGCCATTCCACACGGAGCAACCGCGAAGGAGTAGCCGGAAGCCGCGCCGCGGCCCATGATCGAAGTACCCATACAGGCTTTTACAATGCCTATGGGCAACACAAACCGTACTCTCCGGGCTCTTGCTGGTGCAGGCCCACGACGAAGGAAGCGCATGAAGTTCACAAAATCGAGCCAGCTTGTTCTGGTCTCAGTTATCGGCCTTGCAGTGGCCACACTTCTCACGGCCTGCCAGCTGGTGACGATCGACTACGTCTTTCTGGCCAGCTCCGCCCCAACGGCGGACAGCCCTGATGGCCAGATCGATGTCTTCGCGGTCGACTCGCAGTCCGGCGCCCTGCGCAAGGGCGCGCCTACGGTGTCCAGCGGCGGCATCAACCCCGTGGCTCTGGCCGTCACCGCCGATTACGCCAACCTCTACGTGGCCAACGCCGGTGACAACACTGTGGTGCACTTCACCGCTGCCTCCAACGGCACCCTCACTGCCCAGGACAAGTTGACGCTGAGCGGCCCGCCGGTTTCGCTGGCGGTCAACACGGCCGGCACCTACCTCTATGTTCTCTATGGCTCCACTTCGGCCACCCTCGGCGCATACTCGCTTTCTTCGGGCAAGATCGGCTCGGCCGTGGATACCCAGTCTCTGGCCATTCCCGGCGCCACCGCGGATGAAGTCGTTCCCACGGGCGTGATCGTGCTGCCCAACAACAACGCGGTCTACGCCACGATCTACGATCTGTCGTCGTACAATCCCGGCGGCACCACCACAAGCTCCACGCATCCCGGCTGGGTCTTTGGCTATACCGTCGGCTCGGGCGGCGCGCTCACTGCCTCGGCCAACAGTCCCTATCAGGCGGGCGTCAAGCCCTCCGCGCTCGCGGCAGATCCTACCAACCGCTTCGTCTACGTCACGGATTACGCCTCGAACCAGCTCATCGGCTACAACATTCTCGACGGCAGCACGCTCTCGTTCATGATCAGCGGCCCCTTCCGTACCGGCAACGAGCCGCAGTCGGTGGCCATCGATCCGCGCGGCAAGTATCTCTACGTGGCCAACGCCCTGGATGCCTCGGTCTCGGCCTTCGTAATCGACCTGCCCACCGGAACGCCCAGCTCCGCCGTCAATGCCACGGGCAGTTCCACCAACTCGACCGATACGCAGCCCATGTGCCTCGCTGTCGATCCTGCCCTCGGCCGTTTCGTCTACACGGCGAACTACCTCGGCAACTCCATCTCCGGTTTCCGCCTCGATCCCAATGCGGGTACGCTCCAGCCCACGCAGGCCACGCCCTATCCCTCGGACAACAAGCCCACGGCGCTGGTCATCGTGCCCCACGGCAACCACTCCGTACAGGCCGTCACAAATTAGGTCCGCGGTTCCCGAGACACCAAAGCCCAGCCTTCACGGCTGGGCTTTTCCTTTTTGCACTCCGCTCAATCCGCTTCAGGAGTGCGCCGTGCCCGGCGCAGCTTCGACCGCCGGACGCGGCATCAGCTTGGCCCGCAGCCAGCGCTGCGCCGGCTTCTCGATAAAGTGCAGCGCCAGCAGCGACAGCACAATCAGCAGCAGATAGCTGATCCACGGATCGAACCGCGCCAGGCCGAGCCGGTCCAGCACATGCGCATTGTGAATCAGGTTCCACAGGTTGAAGTGCAGCAGGTAGAGGCAGTAGCTGGCCTCGCCCACAAACACCAGCGGCTTGATGCCGATCGCCCGCGCCAGCGGATTCTGCCCTGCGAGCCCCAGCACAATGCAGCCGAAGAGCGGCATCAACAGGCCGTCATGCATGAGCGGGTACGGAATCAGTGGTCCCAGAGCCAGCAACCCGTAGATGCCTGCAAACCCCGCCACCCCCAGCCACAGCCGCAGATGCCCCACCCGCGCCATGCGCTGATCCAGGTTCGCCAGCGCCACGCCAAAAACGAAGCTCGCCATATGCGAGTAGGGCGTGAACTTGAGCGCCTCCAGCCACACCCCGTAGCTGAACCGGTCTGGTTTCACAATGCCATCGGGGCTCAGCAGAATGTAGAGCGTGCCCGGAATCAGCCCCACCGCCCAGATGCCCGCCATGCAGGCCAGCAGTACGCGGGTCTTCGCCGGCGGCTTCCACTTGGCCAGCCAGGGAAAAATGATGTAGTAGAACGCCTCGGCGGACATCGTCCACGCCGGCGTATTCATGAACGTGGCCACCTGCGGAACCCATCCCTGCAGCAGCAGCGGCGTCAGCGCCAGCCCGGTCCAGAACATGGCGTGCGTATGGCTTCCGTACTCGCCCGGCAACTGGTTCAGGCTCAGCAGCAGGCTCAGAAAGTAGATGGGGTAGATGCGCGTGAACCGCGCCTCCCAGAAGCGCGTCCTGTCCAGTTGCCCGGCCTGCGCCCGCGTGTTGTAGTTATAGCCCAGCACAAATCCCGAGAGCAGAATGAAATAGCTCACCGAGATAAAGCCGGCGTTCACCACCGGGGCCAGCGGCCCGAACCACTGGGGATTGGAGAAATGGAAGAGAACGATATTGATGGCCGCGAAGCAACGCAGGCCGGTCAGTGCGTTCAACGGTGCTGGCTTGCGTTGCTCCACGTTCGATTGGACGCTTTCTGGCGCGCGGCCGGGACCGGCCGCCGGGACATCAGGAAGTTTCTGCGGATACAGCCGCGGCGCTAGGCCGTCACCAGCGAGCCGACCTTCTCGCCCTGCACCACGCGGCGGATATTGCCCGGCTGGTTCATGTTGAAGATCACCATGGGCAGGTTATTGTCCTTGCACAGGCTCACGGCGGTCAGGTCCATCACCTTCAGCCCCTGCTTCAGAATCTCCATATACGTAATCTCGTCGTACTTCACCGCGTCCTTCACCAGCACCGGGTCGGCATTGAACACGCCCTCCACCTTGGTGCCCTTCAGCAGCACATCGGCCTTGATCTCCATGGCCCGCAGGCTGGCCGCCGTGTCCGTGGAGAAGAAGGGATTGCCGATGCCCGCGGCGAAGATGACCACGCGGCCCTTTTCCAGGTGCCGCACCGCGCGCCGCCGGATATACGGCTCCGCAATCTGGTTCATGAAGACGGCCGTCATCACGCGGCACTGCACGTCGCGCGCTTCCAGGGCATCCTGCAGCGCAATGGCGTTGATCACCGTGGACAGCATGCCCATGTTGTCGGCCGCCACGCGGTCCATCTCCTGGGCCTGCTGCGCCACGCCGCGAAAGAAGTTGCCGCCGCCCACCACAATGCCGATTTCGACGCCGAGCGCGTGCACATCGGCCAGCTCGGCGGTAATGGAGGCCACCTTGTCGGCATCCAGCCCAAAGCCTCTGGACCCCGCCAAAGCCTCGCCTGAAAGCTTCAAAACAATCCGCTTATACATGCCTTTTCGAGTATCGCATACGCCCGGCGAACTGCTCCCGTATTGGGCATTTCTGCTTACCGGCCCCTGCCCTTGCCACCATTGGGCCATTGCCAGCCATCCCGGCCTGCCTAAACATACAGAATGAGATGCTGGTCCAGGCCACACTGCTTATCCAGGACATTCAGCTCCTGTGTTTCACCATCGTTTTCGGCGTTCTTGCGCTGCAGCGGTGGAACGACCCGGTGCGCCGCTGGCTCTGGTTCGGCTTTCTGGCCAACGCCGTCGGAGCGGTCTTCGATCTCCTCGGCGCGCATCTGCCTCTCTGGATCGGCAGCGGCCTCGACTGGGAGATGATTCCCCTCTCCTACGCCCTCACCAACTTCGCCCTGGCCCACTTCGACCGGCGCGGCCGCCTCACCGCATGGGCATCGAGCCTCATCCTCGCCGCCGCTCTGCCGGTACTTCTCCTCTGGAGCCGCCGTCCCAGCCAGGTGCAGAGCAGCGCCCTGGGCGATCTGCTCATCGCCCTCGAGTGCATCATCTCCATTGCCCTGCTCTTCGGCCGCAGAGAGCGCTCCACCCGCGCCCCGCGCCTGCTCATGGGCGGTTTTCTGGCCTTCTTTGTCGTCGTCGAGATGCTGCGCGTGTGGGTCGCCTTCGCCACCGGCGCCGACCCCGACGCTCCTGGCTCCCGGCTCGCGCTGGTCAGCGTCGTCACCTACATCGTCAATGTTTCGTTGCTGCCTCTGGCGTTCATCTGGATGATGCAGGCCCGCACCGAGTGGGAGCTGCTGCAGCAGAGCATCGCCGACCCGCTCACCGGCGTGCTCAACCGCCGCGGCCTGGAGCAGGCCTTCGAGCGTGAGCTGGCTCACTGCCGCCGCTCTGGTCAGGACATCACCCTGGCCATGTTCGACCTCGACCATTTCAAGCAGATCAACGATGCCTACGGCCACGCCGGGGGCGACGAAATCCTCTCTCGCCTGGGACAGTTCCTCATCAACCGCCTGCGCGAAACCGACGTGGTGGGCCGTTTCGGCGGCGAGGAGTTCGTCCTGCTGCTGCCCAGGACCAGCCTTGCCGAATCCGGCCCCATCTTCGAGCGGCTCTGCGAGGCTCTGCGCGCGCACACCGGCCTGCTGCCCGCTACCGGCGTGCGCATCACCGCCAGCATCGGCATCGCCTGCACCGGCGGCCGACGCGCCGTGACCAGCAGCACCCTGCTTCACGAGGCCGATGTGGCTCTCTATCGCGCCAAGGAGAATGGCCGCGACCAGGTCTGCTTCTTTCCGCCAAGCGGTTCTGTGAGCCTTTCGTCTCCGGACAGGTTCGATGCTCGTCCTGAGCCGGAGCCCGAGACCACAATTCCCGTCTAAGCGTTCCTTGCTGCGCGCAACAGGCAAAGCCCGGAGCCGACTCCGGGCTTTTTGACTGGCTCCGCAATTCTCTACGCCTCAGCCGTATTGCGCGTCGCTCACCTGCTCCAGCCAGTCCACTGTCCGGCCGTCCAGCTTTTCCTGGATGGCGATATGCGTCATCGCCGTAGTGGGCGCGGCGCCGTGCCAGTGCTTTTCGCCCGGCGCAAACCACACCACATCGCCCGGCCGAATCTCCTCAATCGGTCCGCCCCAGCGCTGCGCGCGCCCGCACCCGGAGGTCACAATCAGCGTCTGCCCCAGCGGATGCGTATGCCACGCCGTGCGCGCGCCCGGCTCGAAGGTCACATGCGCTCCCACCACCCGTGCGGGATCGGGCGCGTCAAACAACCGGTCCACCCGCACCGCCCCCGTGAAATACTCCGCGGGCCCTTTGCCCGAGGATTCCGCGCCTGCCCGTTTGATCTCCATTGCCTGTTCCCTTTCCGCTCAATCTGCTCGGCTGCGGCTGCTTCCTGAATGTGTCGGAATTCCGGCCGCTCAAAGCCATCCACTCAGCCCAGCGCGGTCCGGCTGCTGTGTTTATCCACATACATGGCGGCATCGGCAGCCCTGAGCAGGCTGTCCCG
Organism: Occallatibacter sp.; assembly: GCA_035549115.1. Classification (GTDB taxonomy): domain Bacteria; phylum Acidobacteriota; class Terriglobia; order Terriglobales; family Acidobacteriaceae; genus Telmatobacter. Next base: position 27,763 of record DASZRQ010000088.1, read on the forward strand.
CGTGATGCCGTCCTCCGGATACAGCGCCGTGCCAAAACTTGCAGACCCGTCAATCGGATGATCTTCATTCAGAAATGGCGCATCGAAGCAGGATTTCAGGCGCTGGGCAATTTCTTCCAGTTCCAGGCGATTGTGGATCTCCGGCAGCAGCACGGCAAACTCGTCTCCGCCCAGTCGCGCCAGCATATCGTGGGGCCGCAGTTGCCGCTTCATGCGAGCCGCCGCCTCGCGCAGATACTGGTCGCCCACATGATGCCCATGGAGATCGTTCACCTGTTTGAAGTCATTGAGGTCCACATACACCAGCCCAAAGATGCCCGCATTCTGCCGCGCCTCGCTGATCAACTGGTCCAGGTAGCTCTCCAGAGAAAAGCGGTTGTGGATGTCGGTCAGCAGGTCGAACTTGGACCGATGCACCAGATCGGAGTAGAGCCGGCGGGTTTCAATTGCCAGCTCGGCAAGGTTCGCAACCATCGCCAGCGCTTCGCGCTCATTGTCGAGCGGCTTGGCCTGCCGGTCAAAGGCCGCATAGACCGTTCCCAGCGGCGCGCTGTTGCCGTTGCGCGAAGGAATAGCCTCGCTGATAACGCGGAACGGCGACGGATTCTCCGGGATATTTCCCAGCCGCGCTCCATCGGTCACCTGGCACCAGCAGGCGGCAGCATGCAGCTTGAAGCATCCGAGGTCGGTGATCTGCTCAATCACCTCCGCGAGCGGCCGCGAGCTATTGTTGATGTCCTCGAGGATGCGGCCCCGGCGGCGTTCGCTATAGGCCGCTTCGGCATTCTGGTAGCGCACTCTTCGCTCTACCACCAGCGCTCGCCCGCCCACAATCAGCAGCAGCACGAACAGAACACCGATAACAATCGTCAGATTTCCCACGGTCATCAGCGGAGGACTCGAGATGACTGCAATGTCGTTGAACGAGCGCAGCAGAATGTTGAACGGCACCTCCGCTACGCTTGGATCGGATGTTCCGCCCTGGACCAGCGTGCAGATGCCGGTGACGCGAATCCTTGTTCCCGCTGGAATCCGCCGGGGCGGCGGCAGATGATCTTCGTCTGGGGGATGGCGATAGATCGCATTGAAGAGCTTGCCGTCTGCGACCAGGTCAAACTCGTCCTGCGATTCCTCGCGGACCTCGGCCACGACATTGCCTTCAATCGAAACCAGATCGTTCTGATGGCCACGGCCGTTGCCGCTGCTCCAGTCCGCAAGGTCGCGCCAGATGGCCGGCTGCGGTGGAACCGGCTTGTAGATACCGCTGTCGTGCACTTCGGCGTCATTCAGCGCCAGAAAGCCGGAGCGCTCGTCCGGAAAGCCCGTTGCCTCGGCAAGGTCGCCCACCCGCATCGGCTTGCTGGTTCGGGTGGAAATCCATAAGCTCGAGTTGCCGTTCTGCAGCACCACCGCCGCGCCGGGCTGGTAGTAGGTAATCGTGCCCTGCACGCGCACCCGCTGCGTCTGGTCGATGACCGAGTAAGCCGACAGAATCTGATCCATCGGCATGAACGGCAGCGCATCGGCGCTCGTCGCCGCGGGCTTCAGGACCTTCACCTGCGCCAGAGACGGCACTTCGAGCAGCGCGCCGATAAGCTGCATCTTGCTGTCGAAGACTCCGGAATCGGCGCCCGTAATCTCAACCTCGGCATCGAGCAGGCTCTTCGCCAGCGCGCCATTCAGTTGATCCTGCCCCGCGTTCGCCACTGTCGCATCAACATATCCCCCATGCATCAGCAGCCTGAGATAGAGATAGCGCTGTCCGTTCACCTGCATGATGTCCGCGCTGCGCACCGTAGCCCGCACTGAGACCAGCATGCAATCGCGCTCGGCACGAATCAGTTGCGCGAAATCTGCGGGCATCGCCTTCGGCAGCGCGCCATGGCGGAGCACGGTGATGCTTTCCCCCACCACATCCACATGGAAGCTTGCCCTCGTCCTGCCATGGACCAGCACCTGGTCGCCCGGCAGCACATTCTGCCCCGGCTTCGACTCGACATAGATGGCGTGGCCGCCATTCTGCACAAAGAGATCGACATCGCCCGGATTGTAGTAGGTCACCGTGCCTTCAAATGCCACCGGCTGGCCGGTTTTGGCCTCGGCAAGAGGCAGCGCACGGATGGATGGGATCGTGGTCAGTGGACCGGTTGCCGCCCTTGCGGAGGCCGGAATCAACACAACGGCCATCACAACCGCGAGTGTGATCGCAGATGTGCGGAGATGACTGGTCGAGCAGGTTGCGTGCGGCATGATTCTCCTTGGGCCCTTTGCCTTCCTGCACAAAAAAGACAGCATGAATCGCGTGCAACCGCAGCCATTATACGGCGCAGTTTCTTGCCTGCCTCGTTTTAAGACACCCCGGTAAACACCTTTGTACCGCGCACCTTTCCTTGCTTTGCAGACAACAAACAAAAAGCCCGGAGCATCTGCTCCGGGCCTTCGGTTCTGTCTGAGCTGAGTTTATTCAGCCGCGGTTTCCACGGCCTTGGTCGTCGCCACGGTCCAGTCGGGCGCACCCACCTTGAACCGCGCAAAGCGCCGCACGGTGATGTTCTCGCCCAGCTTGCCGACCTTCTGCGCAATCAGTTCCTTGATGCTCACCGCCTGGTCCTTGATGAAGGGCTGCTCCAGCAGGCAGACCTCCTCGTAGAACTTGGCCATCTTGCCGTCGACAATCTTCTCGACAACCTGCGCCGGCTTTCCGGTGGCGGCGGCCTGCGCGCGATAGATCTCCTTCTCGCGCTCCATGTCCTCCGGAGTCACATCCTCGGGCTTCACGTAGCGGGGATCGCTCGCTGCGATGTGCATCGCGATGTCCTTCAGCAGGTCCTGGAAATCCTCGGTCCGGGCCACGAAGTCCGACTCGCAGTTCACCTCGAGCAGCACGCCGATTTTGCCGCCGGCGTGAATGTATGTTCCCACGGCACCCTCGTTGGTGGAGCGGGCAGCCTTCTTCTGCGCGGAGGCCATGCCGCGCTTGCGCAGCACCACAAAAGCCTCTTCAATATCGCCCTTGCTCTCCTGCAGCGCCTTCAGGCAGTCGCCCATCGGGGCGCCGCTCTTGTCGCGCAGTTCCTTCACCAGCTTTGCATCGATCTTTTCGCTCACAGTCATCTCGATTCCTAGTCTCCCTCCGGCCCAGCGGCCGGAATCTGCCTGACACAAGAAAAGCGTGGCTCAACCGGCGGCCACGCTTCCCTCAGTATGCGCGCCTTGCACGCAAGTATGATTAAAAGCCTTCCGCGACTTCCGCCTCTTCGAGGGCCGCAACCGCCGCCGGGGCCTTGCGAATGCCGCCGCCCAGCGCCGTCTCGAGGTCCACGGGCTCGTCCGAGGACGCCTCGACCGCAACACCCTCTTCAGCAGCCGCGGGCTCAGCCGCCGGCTCCTCGGCAAACGCCTTGTCGCCCACCAGGTTCACACCCTCGGCCGCCGAGTCGGCGATCTTCGAGGTGAACAGGCGGATGGCGCGCAGCGCGTCGTCGTTGCCCGGAATCACGTAGTCCACAACCGTCGGGTCGCAGTTGGTGTCGACCACCGCAACCACCGGAATGCCCAGCTTGCGGGCTTCCTTCACCGCGATCGCCTCGTTGTTCGAGTCGATCACGAAGATCGCGTCCGGCAGCCGCTTCATGTTCTTGATGCCGGCCAGGTTCGCCTGCAGGTGCTTGCGCTCGCGCTCCAGACGGATCACTTCCTTCTTCGTCAGCAGCTCGTAGCGGCCGTCCACGGCCATCTCATCCAGTTCCTGAAGGCGCTTCACCGACTTCTGCACCGTCACCCAGTTCGTGAGCAGGCCGCCCAGCCACCGCTGGTTGATGTACGGCATGCTGGCGCGCGTCGCCTCTTCGGCAACCGCATCCTGCGCCTGGCGCTTGGTGCCGACAAACAGAATCGTCTTGCCGCTCGAGCACAGGTCGGTCACAAACTTCGACGCGTCCTTGAAGAGCTTCAGCGTCTTCTGCAGGTCGATGATGTAAATGCCGTTGCGCTCGCCGAAGATGTA
>DASZRQ010000089.1:0-97632 GCA_035549115.1 Occallatibacter sp.
GTGCCGATCAAGGCGCGGATTGTGGCCGCCACCAACCGCGACCTGGCGGCGATGGTCGAGAAAGGCACCTTCCGCAAGGACCTCTTCTACCGGCTGAATGTCGTGAACCTGCGGCTGCCCTCGCTGCGCGACCGGCGCGAGGATATTCCCCTGCTGGCGGCGCACTTTCTGGACCGTATCAGCCGGGAGCGGGGCACCAAGTTCCAGTTGAGCGACGAGGCGCTGCGCACCATGATGCGCCACGACTGGCCGGGCAATGTGCGCGAACTGGAGAACGCGGTGGAGCGGGCCTGCGCGCTCTCCTCCGGGCCGGTGATCCATCTCGGCGACCTGCCCACCCAGTTGCAGCAGGAGGGGCTGGCCGTGCACCGGGCGGCTGCCACGGCGGCCAGCGCCGAACAGCCGGGGGAGCGGCAGGGCGTGGTGCCGCTGGCCGACCTCGAACGGGAGGCGATCCTTGGAGCCATCCGCGCGCTGAACGGGGACAAGCTGCAGGCAGCCAGGCTGCTGGGCATTGGCAAGACCACCCTCTACCGCAAACTCAAGGAATACGGCATCGCCGATCCACTGCAGGAACTGTAGGCCGCACTGTGGGCGTTGCCCGCGGCGGCCTGTTCCTGCAAAGGATCAGCCTTTTCGCCGCGCGCCTGCAGTGCACACCATCCGGAAACGAACCAACAAACCAAGGAGCCGGAGATGAGCATTCTGATCGTGACTGGAATTGAAGGAGCCCGCAACTTTGCCGCCGCGGTGGAGGCGCAGCTTGGCATGACGGTCGAGGTGGCCGAAGGGCGCAAGGCCGCGCTGACCGCGCTGCGCCGCAAGGAATATGCCGTGGTGGTTCTGGACGAAACGCTGGCCGAATGCGACCCGGCCACGGCCGACGCAATCTGGGAGCGGGCCGGGCTCGCCATCCCCCTGCAGGTGAACTTTGCCCTGGCGGGGACGGCTCGCCTGATCCGCGAGATTCGCGCCGCGCAGAGCCGCCGCCAGCGGGAGCAGGCGCTGGCCCGGCAGGCCGCGGTGACGGCCATGGAAAACGAGATGAAGACCACCATCGCCGGACTGCTGCTGCACTCGCAACTGGCTCTGGCCGGCAACGAGATGCCGCCGCCGGTAGCCGACAAGGTGCGCATGGTGGCCGAGCTTGCCGCCAGCCTGCGCCAGCAGCTTGCGGGCGCGGGAACCGAGCACGGGCACGGGAGCCGATAGTCCAGCCCTTCTCCCCAGCCGCCGGAGCATATCTCCGGACGGCTTTTTGTGGCCGGACCTCTGATCCCTTACCCTGAAAGGGATCATGCATGACTCGGCCGTTCTTCTTCTCGACTGCCCGGACCGCAAAGGACTGGTGGCGCGCGTCTCGGGCCTGCTCTACGAGCAGGGCGCCAACATTCTGCACGCCGACCAGCACCAGGACCACGAGCTGGGCCTTTTCTTCATGCGCGTGGAGTGGGCGCTGAACGGCAGCGACGCGCAGGCTTTCGACCTCGGCCGCTGTCGCGCGGCCTTTACACCGCTGGCGGCGGAGCTGGGCATGCGCTGGAAGCTGAGCGCGGCGGCGGAGAAGCCGCGTGTGGCGCTGTTCTGCTCGCAGTATCTGCACTGCATGGCCGACCTGCTGCACCGCTGGCGCTCGGGCGAGCTGGACTGTGCGATCCCGGTGATCGTCTCGAACCATCGCGATGTGGAGAAGCTGGCGGCATTTTACGGGATTCCCTTCGAGCACATTCCGGTGACGGCCGCGACGCGCGCGGAGGCCGAAGCCGCGCAACTGGCTCTGCTCAAGAAACACAAGGCCGACCTGGTGGTGCTGGCGCGGTACATGCAGATTCTTTCTCCGGCGTTTGTCGCGCAGTATCCGGCGGCGATCATCAACGTGCACCACTCCTTTCTGCCCGCGTTCACGGGAGCGCGGCCCTACCACGCGGCGCACGCCCGGGGCGTGAAGCTGATTGGCGCGACCAGCCACTACGTGACTGAGGTGCTGGACGACGGGCCGATCATCGAGCAGGATGTAGCGCGCATCTCGCACCGCGACCAGGTGAACGACCTGGTGGCGCGCGGACGCGATCTGGAACGGCTGGTGCTCTCGCGCGCGGTGCGCTGGCACCTGGACCGGCGCATTCTCTGCTACGGCAACAAGACCGTCGTCTTCGACTAGATTTTTCGACTAGGCCGTTTCGACAAGCGCGTCGGCGATGCCGAGATGCCTGTCGAGGGTGGCGATGCCGAGGTCGATCTCTTCCTTCGTGACAATGAGCGGCGGCGCAATGACGAAGTGGCTGACCCAGGCCTGCTGGGCGACGCCGTCGGCCATCATTTTGCCCGCGATCTGATCGACGACGAGCGGCTTGCCTTCCACCTTGTCGCGCATGGTGTTGAAGGGCTGCTTCGTTTTGCGGTTCTTCACCAGCTCGACGGCGAAGAAGAGGCCGAGGCCGCGCACGTCGCCGATGGAGGGGTGCTTCTCCTTGAGAGCTTCAAGTTTGGCGCGCACATAGGGCTCCAACTCCGCGGCACGCTCGACGAGCTTGAGCCGCTGCATCTCCTCGATGGTGGCGACGGCGGGGCCGAGGGTGATGGGGTGGGCCTCGTAGGTGTGGCCGTGGGAGAAGTAGCGCTCCTCGAAGTAGTCGGCGATCTTTCTGGTGGTGGCGCAGAGGCCGAGGGGCACATACGCCGAGGTGATGCCCTTGGCGGTGACGAGGATGTCGGGCTTTACGTTCCAGTGATCGACGGCGAACCACTTGCCGGTGCGTCCCCAGCCGGTCATGACTTCGTCGGCGATGAGCAGGACGCCGTGGCGGTCGCAGATTGCGCGGATGCGCGGGAAGTACTCAGGCGGCGGGACAAGAACACCGTTGGTGCCGACGATGGGCTCGAGAATGATGGCCGCCACATCGCTCTCGTTTTCGATCATGTGCTCGATGTAGTCGGCGCAGGCAATGTTGCAGCCGGGATAGGTGTGCTTGATGGGGCAGTCGTAGCAGTTGGTCTCCGGCGCGAAGATGACGCCATGGCCCTTGCCCGCGGGCTCCATGGCCCAGCGGCGGGGGTCGCCGGTGGCGGCGATGGAGCCCATGGTTGAGCCGTGATAGGAACGGTAGCGCGAGATGATCTTGCTCTTGCCGGTGACCATGCGCGCGATTTTGAAGGCCGCTTCGTTGGCCTCGGTGCCGCTGGTGGCGAAGAAGAATTTTTCAAGGCCCGCGGGCAGCACTTCAAGCAGCTTGGCGCTGAGTTTGGCGCGAGCGGATGTGGCGTAGACCGGGCCGACGAAGGCCAGTTCGCGGGCCTGCTCCGCAATGGACTCGACGACGCGGGGATTCTTGTGGCCGAGGTTGACACACATGAGCTGCGCGCTGAAGTCGAGATAGCGCTTGCCCGCGCCGTCGATCATCCAGCAGCCCTCGGCGTCGGCGATATAGAGCGGCTTCCAGGTCTTCTGCACGCGCCAGGTGCCGTAGTTGGTGGCGCGGGTGATGCTGCTGACCTGCTCTGCGGAGAGTTCCGGACTGGTGACGGTATCGCTCATGGTTGACCTCGGCGAAGTTGTTCCCATCATGCTACGGCATTTGCGGCGCGGTTGGCGCGCGTTTCTCCGGTTCCCGGCTCTGCCGCCGGTTATTACACTGGAAGCGGAGGCATGCGATGGCAGACGGCCGCGAAGAACGCGAGGAGCAGGAGAAGCGGCGCGAAGAGGAACGGCGCAGGGATCTCGAAGACCGGCTGGACCGCGCGCCCGTGGACCCGTGGGAGCCGGAACGGCGGGAGTCGTAGAGCGCAGCGAAGATGCTGCTTACGCGACCGCCGCCTTTTTTGAGGGCCGGCCGCCGAGGCTTCCATTTTTTCTGGCGGCCGTTGTCTTGGCCTTGCTTTTGGACCGGCCGCCCAGGGAACCAAGACGGCTTGCCATCCACTGCTTTGACCCCAGAACACCTTCAAGCAGAGCGGGAATGTAGATGTCCGCGTCAAGCCTGGGAAAATGAATGCCCAGCCCCGCCGGCGAAACCTCGATTGCGCTTAACTGCGCGGCAGTCGCACCTTCCAGACCCTCCGCGTCCGCGGGAGAAAAAGCCAGGTCGATCCGATTACTGAGGCGGATCACAACGCGGCCGGTGCGCCGGTCGTAGCGTGCCTCAACGGCATGCGGCCGCGCCGCCCGCAGAGCCTTGCCTTTGCGCGTCGCCTGCTCGATCCGGTCATGCCGTGCCATGAATCTTCTCCCATGCTGCCACCAACTCCGCCAGGTGCTGTTGCAGCGCCTTCACGGTCTTTGCCAGATCGCTGCGACTGAAGCCGTAGTTTTCGCGCAGAGCGACTCTTCCCGCCGGGCGATTCAACTCGAAGACTGCTTCATGTCCCTGTCCAATGACGTGAACATGCGCTGGACGATGATCGTTCGGGTAGACCACAACGCGTAGATTGCCAATCCACAATACGGTTGGCATGCGCCATGAGCATACCACAAAAGCGAAGCGCTTGGGTTATTTTCGCCGTCGCGGCAGAGCGCATGCAGGGCACAAGAAAAGCCCCGGCGAACCGGGGCTTTTTCTCTGTCTGGGCTGGCGTTAATTGCTGAACAACAGAATGCCGGCGGGCTTTTCTTCCGCGGCGGTCTCGTCGGAGCTGACCGGGCGGTAGAAGAGCTGGTTCTGGTCGAGGTAGACCTCGAGGAACGCGGGACGCGCCGTGATGTTGCCGGCGATGAGGGCCTCGGAGAGCGGGTCCTCGACGTAGCGCTGGAGAGCGCGGCGCAGGGGGCGAGCCCCGTAGCTGCGATCGACCAGGGTCTTGTCCAGAATCCACTTCTTGGCCTCGTCGGTGACCGAGATGGTGATGGCCTTCTGGGCCAGGTTGGCGTTGAGCTGCTGCACGAGCAGCTCGACGATCTGGATCAGGTCGGCATCGTTGAGCGACTGGAAGAGGATGACCTCGTCGAGACGGTTGAGGAACTCGGGGTTGAAGGTCTTCTTCACCTCGTTCTTCACCAGCTCTTCGACCTTCTCGCTCACCAGCTCGTCGCGGTCGCTCTGGAAGCCGAGGCCCTGCTTCTTCTGCAGGTGCCGCGCGCCGATGTTCGAGGTCATGATGAGGATGGTGTTCTTGAAGTCGACGGTGTTGCCCAGGCCGTCGGTCAATTGACCATCTTCAAAGACCTGCAGGAGCAGATTGAAGACATCTGGGTGCGCCTTCTCGATTTCGTCGAGCAGAACAACCGAATACGGAGACCGCTTGACGCGCTCGGTAAGCTGACCGCCCTCCTCGTAGCCCACGTATCCCGGAGGCGAACCGATGAGCTTGGAGACCGAGTGCTTCTCCATGAACTCCGACATATCGAAGCGGATGAGCGCCTTGTCCGACCCGAAGAGGAACTGGGCCAGGGTGCGGGCCATCTCGGTTTTGCCCACGCCGGTGGGGCCGAGGAAGAGGAACGAGCCGATGGGCCGGTGCGGCGACTTGAGGCCGGCGCGCGAGCGGCGGATGGCGCGGGCGAGGGCGCTGATGGCCTTCTCCTGCGAAATCACGCGCTTGTGCAGCTCTTCCTCGACGCGCAGCAGCTTCTGGGTTTCTTCTTCCTTGATGCTGGTGACGGGGACGCCGGTCCATCGGCTCACTACGTCCTCGATGTCCTCGCGGCCGACAATGCCGGCGGCAGAGTCGTCGAGATGATATTTGTCGCGAAGAGCGCGCAGGTTTTCACGCTCTTTGCGTTCTTCGTCCGAGTAGAACCGGGCCTTCTCGAACTCGTGGTTCGCGATGGCGGAATCCATACGATGGACGATGAACTTGATGCGCTTCTGCACCTCGGTGATCTCCTCGGGCAGCGAGGTCTGGCGCAGCTTGACGCGCGCGCCGGCCTCGTCGATGAGGTCGATGGCCTTATCGGGCAGGAAGCGGTCGGGGATGTAGCGATTCGAGTGCGAGACGGCAAACTCGATCGCATCGTCCGTATAGCTGACCGCGTGAAACTTCTCGTAGCGGTCCTTGATGCCCATGATGATCTTGATCGCGTCGGGCTCGTTGGGCGGCGGAACCTTGACGGCCTGGAAGCGCCGCTCGAGGGAGCGGTCCTTCTCGATGGACTTGCGGTACTCGGCCGGTGTTGTTGCGCCGATGCACTGAATTTCGCCGCGCGAGAGGGCCGGTTTGAGGATGTTGGCCGCGTCGAGCGACCCCTCCGCCGAGCCCGCACCGACGAGCGTGTGCAGCTCATCGATGAAGATGATGGAGTTCTGATTCTCCATCAGCTCCTTCATGATGGTCTTGAGGCGCTCCTCGAACTGGCCGCGGTACTTGGTGCCGGCGACGATCAGCGAAAGGTCGAGAGCCAGCACGCGCTTGTCGGCAAGGAAGCTCGGCACTTCGCCGTCGGCGATGCGCTGGGCGAGGCCCTCGACGATGGCCGTCTTGCCGACGCCGGGCTCGCCGATGAGCACCGGGTTGTTTTTGGTGCGGCGGCAGAGGATCTGCACCACGCGCTCGAGCTCACCGTCGCGGCCGACGAGAGGATCGAGCTGACCGTCCATAGCGGCCTGGGTCAGGTCGCGCGAGAATTCAGCGAGAAGGCTGGACTCGCGCTGGCGCTGCTGCTGCTGGGGCTTCTCCTGCGTGGCGCGGGCCAGCTCTTCGCGAATCTGCGCCAGCTTGAGGCCGCGCTCCTGCAGAATCTCCGAGGCGAAGCACTTCTCTTCCCGGAGCAGGCCGAGGAGCAGATGCTCGGTGCCGATGTGCTTGTGCCCCAGCCGCTCGGCTTCTTCCGCCGCATAGGCCAGCACGCGCTTGCACTCGTTGGACAACGGCAGATCGACCGAGGTTGAAACCTTTTCACGGATCGTAGTGTGCGCCTCGATTTGTTTGCGGATCGACTCCACCGAGGCATGTGAGCGCAGAAAACGGTTGGTTAACGCCTTGTCCTCGCGCAGCAGGCCGAGCAACAGGTGCTCGGTTTCGATATAGGGCGAGCCGAACTGGCTGGCCTCATATCGCGCGAAGAAGATCACGCGCCGTGCCTTCTCCGTATAGCGTTCGAACATTGTGTTCTCCCCTTACAGCAGGCTCTCAGAAGGAGTGACCGTCCGGTGCTTCCGGCCTCGGTCCAACCCGCTTGCGCCCTGATCAAAAACATCGCCGCCGGAGCCCCTTGCGCAAAATCCCAGACTGGCTCCGAACAGCTCTTGTGGATGGTTGCGGGCTTTCGTGCCGCCCGGGCGTCTGCCGCGCCAAAGTGTCCGCGGTGGACTCCCATCCTTTCCTCATCGGCCGGAGCGGGCTGTTTGGCACCGCTCGGGACCCTTTATTGATATGACTCATGACCGCCGGAAACGACGCAGGCCCAGGGCCAATGCGGGAACCGGGTTCAGGCCAGGGCTAGTGAGCCCAGGCAACGAGACGCCCGCTCTCCAGGCGCAGAGTCCGCGTACAGCGCGCGGCCAGATCGAGGTTGTGGGTCACCACGATGGAGGTGAGCCCATGGCTAACATGAAGCCGCTCAAGCAGATCGAAGACGCGGCCGGAGGTGGTTTCATCCAGGTCGCCGGTGGGCTCATCAGCCAGCAAAAGCCGCGGGCCGCCGACCAGAGCGCGGGCCAGCGCGATGCGCTGCTGCTCGCCCCCGGAGAGCTCACCGGGCCGGTGATCGGCGCGATCCAGCAAATCCACCTCTTTCAACCAGTTGGATGCGGCTGCGAGGGCCGGGCCACGGGATTGACCGCGGGCCAGCAGCGGCATGGCTACATTTTCCAGCGCCGTAAACTCCGGCAGAAGATAGTGAAACTGCCACACATAGCCGATGGTGGTGTTGCGAAAGGCGGCAGCCTGCCGCGCACCGAGACCGGCCACATTGGTTGACGCGCAGTGTACCGTCCCTGCCGTCGGGGTATCAAGAGCACCCAGGATGTGCAAAAGAGTACTTTTTCCCGCGCCGGACTGGCCCACGATGGCAACCAGCTCGCCGGGAAAAACCTCGAGATCAAGATGCTTGAAAAGGGTGAGAGACCCACGGGCCGTGGTGTAGGTCTTTTCGAGGCCGCGAACCTGAACGATGGGTGCCCGCAGGTCCGGGTCCCGCAGCGAGCGGGAGGCCTGACCGGCAACCGCTGATTCCGTTTGGTTCATCGATTGACTCTATTTTAACGCGATTGCGGAAATTATGCGCAAACGCGGTGCGTAGCGTAATTCCCTGCTGCAAGGCGAGTTAGCGATGCGCACGCGCGCCAGGGGGCTTGACACGGCATTTCAAGGTTTGGGCAGAGCGGCCGGGTTGAGCCGGGCGATACGGCCTTTGGGCCCCACCGCGAAGGGCAATGAGAGCGCATTCCAGTCGCCGTTGTCGAGGGCCTGCCAGGTTTTGCCGTCGTCGCGGCTGATGTCGGAGCCGTTGGTTCCGGCAGCGACCCAGAGGGCAAGAGCACTCGAGTACTGCACGGCAGAGCGATAGCCGTGGGGTGGGGTTTTGGCAGCCGTCCATGTCCAGCCGCCGTCGGAGGACCAGGCGGCAGTGCCGGTGGAGTCGTCGGGATGGGTGTAGTCGCCGCCGACGGCGACGAAGAGGGAGTTGTCGCTGAAGCCGCACTCAGGGCAGGCTCCGATGGTGAGAGGGTAGCGATAGGCGACGGAGAAGGCTCCGGCGCTGGCCGTGCCGGAGCGGAGCGGGATGGGACTCGATTTCCAGCCGGGCTCCCTGGTGACGAGCTTGTCGACGAGGCCGCGCTGGCCCTCGCCCTCAAGAAAAGGGCGGTTGAAGAAGACCGCGCCGCTGGTGCCGCCGGTGGCGAAGGCGCGGGCGAAGAGCGCGTTGCCGATGGGCACGCAACTGTTGCTGGCGGCGAAGGCCGCAAGGGATTTGCCCTCGACCGAGAGGCCGGGATGCCCATCGCGCTTCCAGGTTTTGCCCTTGTTGCTGGTGAGGAAGGCGGTCATGCGGCCGCGGACGGGGTCGCCGACGACGATGCCGTGCGGACCGTTGAACCAGAAGCTATCGAAAAAGCCGATGGGCGCGTCGGGGTTGGCGAAGAGCAGACGCCAGGACTTGCAGCCGTCAGTGGTTTTGTAGAGGCGGCTCATATTGCCGGGGCCGCTGGACATGACGACGGCGGTGTTCGCGTCCCAGCCCTGCACGCCGCGGAAGTCGAGGGTTGCGCCATCCCTGGCCGCGTCCGGCGTGGCGCAGCGCTGCCAGTGCGCGCCGCCATCGGTGGTTCGGAGAACGATGCCGCCGGTTCCGCTGGCCCAGGCGATGCGGCCGTTGACGGAGTCAATGCCGCGCAGGCCGGCGGTGACGCCGGAGTTCTGCATCTGCCAGGGCGCGGCGGACTGGGCGAGGAGCGTGGCGGCAAAGACGAGCGCGAGAGAAGCGGCGGCGCGAGGGAAAGACATTGCTGGAAGTATACGGCGCGGCGGCTAGACGGCCTCATCGGTTGCCGCGCGTGCAAGCGCGGGGGCCGGTGCGACGAAATGCATGAGCGCGACATACACGATGCCGGCGGTGAAGAAGCCAACGAACCAGGCGTAGTCATAGAGGAAATGCAGGGAGGGGACGAAGAGGCCGACGAGCGCAAGGCCGACACCGAGCACGAGCGCGGCGATGGCGCGGGGATTGAGGCCTTTGGTGTAGTGGTAGATGCCCTTGCGGTGATAGAGCGAGTTGACATCGAGCTCGGTGCGGCGGATGAGGAAGTAGTCGGCGACCATGATGCCGGCGACGGGACCGAGCAGGCCGGAGTAGCCGATGAGCCAGCCGAAGATGTAGGCGTCGGGGGTGGCGAGGAGCTTCCACGGGCACATGGCGAGGCCGAGGAAGCCGGTGATGAGGCCGCCGGTGCGAAAGCTGATGAGACGCGGGTAGAGGTTGGAGAAGTCGTTGGAGGGCGAGACGACGTTGGCGCCGATGTTGACGTTGAGGGTGGCGACGAGGATGGCGATCATGGCGAGAAAGGCCACGACGGGCTGATGAAATGCGCCCATGAGCTCGATGGGGTCCCAGATGGGATGGCCGAAGAGCACGGCCGAGGCCGAGGTGACGGAGATGCCGACGAAGGTGTAGAGGGTCATGGCGATGGGGAGACCGAAGGCCTGGCCCCAGGACTGCGCATGCTGGGATTTGGAGTAGCGGGTGAAGTCCGGGATATTGAGCGCGAGCGTGGCCCAGTAGCCGACCATGGCGGTGAGCGAAGGAAAGAAGACGGCGAGAAAGGCATGCGTGGAGTGGAACTGCGAGGGCGTGGAGAGCATGGAGCCGAAGCTGCCCGCCTTGATGCGCACCCAGATGAGCAGTGCGGCGGCCATGACGAACATGAACGGCGCTCCGAAAGCCTGCAGGTGGCGAATGGACTCGACGCCGCGCCAGACGACGACCATGTTCAAGAGCCAGAAGCCGAGGAAGCAGGACCAGAGCACGGCGGGCCGGCCTGCGAAGGACGGCGCGATGATGACCAGCATGGAATGGATGGCGGTGCCGCCGATCCAGGACTGGATGCCGAACCAGCCGCAGGCCACGATGGCGCGGAGGATGGCCGGAATGTTGGCGCCGCGCACGCCGAAGGGCGCGCGAATGAAGACGGGAAAGGGAATGCCGTATTTTGCGCCGGCGTGGGCGTTGAGCAGCATGGGCACGAGCACGATGAGATTGCCGAGCAGCACGGTGCCGAGGGCCTGCTTCCAGTCCATGCCCTTGTCGATGAGGCCGGAGGCGAGCTTGTAAGTGGTGATCTCCATGGACATGGAGAACCAGAGGGCGATGTAGTTGTACATCGTCCAGGTGCGCTGCGCGGGCGTGGTGGGGCGGAGGTCCTGATTGGAGAGTGAGGGGTCGACGACGGACAAGGAGCGCCTCCGGGTGGGGATAGATATACAGGAAGGCGCGTGAGAAGGCGATAAGGAAGTGAGCTGGATTGGGTCAGAGCACGATCATGGAATTGCGCGGAGGGTCATGAACCAAGGATTTCGCGAAGACCGATAGCGTCTGGATGCTGCACTTCAGGACTGGATGAGCGCATTGGCGATTTAGAGCGAATCAAGGAGATCTTCGTGCCACCGCCTCCAATTGTTGTGGCCGGGCTAAATGCTGCGGAGTTAAATTAATCAATGGAGTCCAATAGGAGTTTTTGTTTCCGACGAGGGAGCGATGGAACCTTTGTATGACCAAGCCGGAGATGTATATGCGTGGCTACATGAAACTGGAAAGATCTACGGACTAGATGGGGAAAATCTGGCTTTCATCGACACGAATAGCGTGTACACATGGGATGGTACGCACGTCGGCTGGTGGCAAGATGGCCACATCCGTGATGAGGCCGGTCGCGTTGCACTATTTACCTCACAAGCAGAGAACTTAGGAGTAGTAAGACCAGTGCGTGCTGTGCGTCCGGTCAGACCGGTGAGAGCTGTTTCTCCTGTTAAGCCCCTGAAAGACGTAAAACCTGTAAGACCGGTGAAGCAGTTGGTTTGGGCAACGCGGATTCCCTTCTAACACTAAGCATTGCCACAACTCGAGATTGTGTTTACTAATCCAGCCACCCCCAGTCTGACTCTCACACGAGGCAGACCGGAATCGCCAACGTGGGTTCGAAGTACAGTCCTACGGCTGCGAAACAGATTTTGGTTTCCTCTGCGGAGTTGATTCCCTAATCTCGGCGGCCAGTTCATCGAGCAAGTAAACGGACTGCAATAGATTCTCAACAATATCCAGGACAGAGTGAACCTGTACAAGCTTAGGGGCCCAGGCTCGGTGTGCTGCAGCATTTCCTGCGTCTAACGCCGCCTCCAACACATTGCGGTTCCTCTCGCTTATTACGCCCTTGGTCTGTAATCGCTCTAGCTTCTGTGCAAACGTCCCGGTGTCTTCCACTTGTTCCACGATCAGCAAGTCGAGGACCGTCCGTAGGCCCATCATGGGAAGCACACAGGTATCTGCACCAAGGCAACGATAGATCTCACGCATCACACGCCGAATGTCCGCAGGCATCTTGTCGATCCAGCTTGGCTGGTGCCGAGAGATTCGGGGAGGAAAATACCAAGATTGACTACCTTCCATCTCAGAGTCTGAGTAGCTTTGCCGAAGTACAACAGCACTGCACCCGCAACATTCGAACAACGCGTGAACGACGCGCCAGTGGTACGTATAGTCGTCGCCCCAATCCTTTGAGCCGTCATTCGCTACCTCTTTGAGGAGTCGGTGCTTTGTTTCATGGCGGCATTCGTTACAGTGCAGCATTTCTGTCGGATTCGGGTCGGTTGTCATAGGATGTTGCCAACAGAATACAGCGAAGTAGTGTTGGTCGTTCGATGGCAAGCGTTCCAAATCTATTTCTTCATATCGACACGGAGCCATTCTCAGTTGACGCCATCAGCCCAAATCACTCAGCGACGAGTACAGACGATTGCCTGCAACTCCTCATACTCATCATTCGTCACCTATTGACTGCTATTTCCACGCGCCGCCGCGGGCTTCGCGGCGCAGATACTGGCCGCGGCCGGGCTTGCCGATGAACTCGCCTTTGGAGACGATCAGCTCGCCGCGGGAGTAGACATCGCGGGCGTTGCCCCGCACGCGGAAGCCCTCGAACATGGAGTAGTCGACGCGCATGTGGTGGGTAGCGGCGGAGATGGTGTGGTCGGCGTGCTCATCCCAGAGAACGATGTCCGCGTCGCTGCCCACGGCGAGCACGCCTTTCCTGGGATACATGCCGAAGATGCGCGCGGGCGCGGTGGAGACGAGCTCGACGAAGCGGTTGATGGAGAAGTTGCCCTGGCCCACGCCGTGATGATGGAGGAGCTGGAGGCGGTTTTCGATGCCGGGGCCGCCGTTGGGAATCTTAGTGAAGTCGTCTTTGCCGAGGGCCTTCTGGTCTTCAAAGCAGAATGGGCAGTGGTCGGTGGAGACGACCTGCAGATTGTCCTTGCGCAGGCCCTCCCATAGCTTTGGCTGGTTGCGCTTTTCGCGCAGCGGCGGCGTGAAGACGTACTTTGCGCCTTCCCAGCCTTTGTCCTGCACATCTTCAAGCGAGAGCAGCAGATATTGCGGGCAGGTTTCGGCGAAGGCGGGCAGGCCGCGGTCGCGGGCCTCGCGCACCTGGTTGAGCGCGTCCTCGCTGGAGAGATGGACGATGTAGACGGGCACGCCGGCCATCTCCGCCATGGCGATGGCGCGATGCACGGCCTCAGCCTCAGCGCGCGTGGGGCGGGTGAGCGCGTGGTAGATGGGCGCGGTTTTGCCCTCGGCCAGCGCCTTTTGCACGATGACATCGATGACCGAGCCGTTCTCCGCGTGCATGCAGATGAGCGCGCCGTTCTTGGCGGTCTGGCGCATGGCTTTGAAGATGGTGGCGTCGTCGACCATGAGCACGTTGGGATAGGCCATGAAGAGCTTGAAGCTGGCCACGCCCTCGCGGACGAGATCGTCCATGTCTTCGAGGCCGGCGTCGGGCAGGTCGGTGACGATCATGTGGAGGCCGTAGTCGATGCAGGCCTTGTTCTCGGCCTTCTTCCACCAGGTGTCGAGCGCGGCGCGCATTTTGGTGCCGCGGGCCTGGATGGCGAAGTCGACGATGGTTGTGGTGCCGCCGATGGCCGCGGCGCGCGTGCCGGTGAGGAAGTCGTCGGCGGAGTTGGCGCCGCCGAAGGGCATGTCGAGGTGGGTGTGGGCATCGATGCCGCCGGGGAGAACGAGCAGGCCGGTGGCGTCGACGACGGTTTCGGCGGCGGAGGCGGGGATGCCGGCGCGCAGTTCCTTGATGGCGCCGTCTTCGATGAGCAGGTCGGCCTGCTGGGTGGCGTCCGCGTTGACGATGGTGCCGTGCTGGATGAGGACTGAAGGCATAGCTGATTAAGATCGCGTCGGCTCGACGGCGCAGCTTTCGCCGCGAGTGCGCTCATCCCACGTTTCGGGTGCGAGGCCGGTATCGACGCGGACCATGGTGATGCAGTCTTCGACGGGGCAGACGAGCGAGCAGAGGTTGCAGCCAACGCACTCGGTTTCGTCGACGCGCGGGATGCGGGCGAGGGGCGTGGGATAAGGGCCGCTTGGCGTGGCGGCGCGCTCGGCACGCGTGACCGGGGTGACGGCGATGGCGGCGCGGGTGCGTGCCTC
Organism: Occallatibacter sp.; assembly: GCA_035549115.1. Lineage (GTDB taxonomy): Bacteria > Acidobacteriota > Terriglobia > Terriglobales > Acidobacteriaceae > Telmatobacter. The sequence continues at coordinate 14,090 of DASZRQ010000089.1, forward strand.
GATGGCAGCGGGCGTGCGGTGCAGCCCGGCATGACCGTGAACTGGGCCATCGACAGGGCCGGTGACGCGGTCGAGGTGGATGCACTGGTGCGCGCCGTCCCAGCAGGCGATGTGGCAGAGGTCGCAGCCGATGCACGTGTGCTCGTCGATGTGCGCGACGATTTTGTAGTTGAGGTTGAGATGCTTCCAGTCCGCGACGCGCGGCAGCGAGAGACCGCGAAAGTCCTCGATGGTGCGAAAGCCCTTGGAGCGCATCCAGCCTTCGAGGCCCTCGGCCATGTCCTCGACGATGCGGTAGCCATAGTGCATGACGGCGGTGCAGACCTGCACGGTGCCGCAGCCGAGGAGGATGAACTCGGCGGCATCGCGCCAGGTTTCAATGCCTCCGATGCCGGAGAGCGGCAGAGCCGACACCGGATCGGACATGACCTGATGGACCATGTTGAGCGCGATGGGCTTGACGGCGGGGCCGCAGTAGCCGCCGTGCGAACTCTTGCCGTCCACATCGGGGCGCGGCGTGAAGGTATCGAGATCGATGCCGGTGATGGAGTTGATGGTGTTGATGGCGGAGAGGCCGTCCGCGCCACCCTGCCTGGCGGCGCGGGCTGCGGCGCGAATGTCCGTGATGTTGGGCGTGAGCTTGACGAGCACGGGCGTGCGCGCCTTCTCCTTGACCCACGCCGTGATCATCTCGGCGTATTCCGGCACCTGGCCGACGGCCGAACCCATGCCGCGCTCGCTCATGCCGTGGGGGCAGCCGAAGTTGAGCTCGAGGCCGTCAGCGCCCGCATCCTCGGCGCGGGCAACGATGTCGTGCCAGGCCTCGCGGGTGGACGCGACCATGAGTGAGGCAATGACCGCGTGATGCGGATAGCGCTTTTTGACCTCGGCCATCTCGCGCAGGTTGACCTCGATGGGCCGGTCGCTGATGAGCTCAATGTTGTTGAAGCCCATCATGCGCAGGCCCTGCCAGTGCGCGGAGGAGTAGCGCGAGCTGACGTTGGTGATGGGCTCGCCGATGGTCTTCCAGACAGCGCCTCCCCAGCCGGCATCGAAGGCGCGCATGATCTGCTCGCCGCAGTTGGCGGGCGGAGCCGATGCAAGCCAGAAGGGGTTGGGAGCATTGATGCCGCCGGCGAAGTTGCGGACACGAATGTCAGACATACGCGGCCTCCGCGGCGTGGAGCATGGCGCAGGCGGAGCGCTTGCCGTCGGCCACGGCATCCACCACTTCCCTGCCGCCGTTGGCGCAGTCGCCGCCGGCAAAGTAGCGGGGATTGCTGGTGCGGCCAGTGGCCCGGTCGGCAACGATGATGCCGTCGCGCATCTCGATGCGGCAGACATCGCGCATGAGCTGGGCGATGGGCGCCTGGCCGATGGCCGGGACCACCATATTGCAGGCGATGGTGTAGCCAGAGTCCGGCACGGGAATCAGGGTGCGGTCGATCTCGTGCACCTGAACGGTATCGAGCAGGAGCATGCCGTGGTCACCGGGGCGGATGGCGAGAGGCTGGCGACGCCAGAGGAACTGCACGCCCTCCTGCTTGGAGTGCTCGTACTCGAAGCCGAAGGCGGGGATGTCGCTCTCGCCGCGGCGATAGAGGAGATACACGGTCTCCGCGCCGAGACGGCGTGCGGCGTTGGCGGCGTCGATAGCGGTGTTGCCCGCGCCGACAACCACGACGGTGCCGGAGAGCTCGCGCAGGCGGCCGGTCTTGTATGCGGCGATGAGCTCGAGCGCGTTCATGACGCCGGGAGCATCTTCGCCAGGAATATTGAGCCGCTGCATGGCTCCGAGACCGATGCCGAGGAAGATGAAGTCGAACTCGGCCTCGATGGCGGCGAGGTCCGCGGCGGATTCGATGGCCGCGCCGAAGCGGAACTCGACGCCCATGCGGCGAATCATCTCGATCTCGTGGAGGCTGTCGGCGGCGCGGAGCTTGTACTCGGCGACACCATAGGTATTAAGGCCGCCGGGCAGGGCGCGGCGCTCAAAGACGGCGGCCCTGGCTCCCTGACGGCAAAGCTCGGCCGCGCAGGCCAGCGACGCGGGACCCGCACCGATGCAGGCGACGCGCAAGTGGCGCGAGCCGGCGGGCGCGGTCACCGGCGTTTCGCCGGAGGCGTGAAAGGCATCCATGGCATGGCGCTGCAACTGCGCAATGCGGATGGGATGCCGGCCCTGACGATGCAGCACACAGGCACCCTCGCACAGAACATCCACCGGGCAGGCCTTGGAACAACTGCCGCCGAGAATGTTCGCGTCGAGGATGCGCAGCGCGGAGCCGCGCAGGTTGCCGGTGGCGATGCGCTTGATGAAGCCGGGCACATCAATGTGCGTGGGACAGGCCGCGGTACACGGCGCGTCAAAACAGTAGAGGCAGCGATTTGCCTCAATGGCGGCGGCCTGCGGCGAAAGCGGGCGCTTGAGCTCGCCGAAGCGCGCACGGAACTGCGGATCGTCAGGTAAGGTTGCGCTACTCATCCAGTCCTCTGCAGTCGCTCTGGATATTTTCCTCAAATGAAGCCGTATGACGTGCAGCAAAAATGCGTATTACGAAGCGACCAGAGGCCCATATTGATCGGGTCGGCGGTCGCGGAAAAACTGCCAGGTGCGGCGAACCTCGGCGATCTCGTCGAGATCAAGGTCTGCGGTGAGCACTTCGTCCTTGTCGCGCGCGGCCTGGGCGATGATCTGACCGCGGGGGTTGGCGAAGTAGCTGGAACCGTAAAACTCGCCGATGTTCCACGGCGGCTCGGTGCCGACGCGATTGATGGCGGCGATGAAGTATCCGTTGGCCGCGGCGTGCGCGGGCTGCTCCAGTTTCCAGAGGTATTCGCTGAGGCCGGCGACAGTGGCGGATGGATTGAAGACAATCTCCGCGCCGTTGAGGCCGAGACAGCGCGCGCCCTCAGGAAAGTGGCGGTCATAACAGATATAGACGCCGATTTTGGCGAATCCGAGATCGAAGACGGGGTAACCGAGATTGCCGGGACGGAAATAAAACTTTTCCCAGAAGCCGGGCGCGACATGAGGGATGTGGGTCTTGCGGTATTTGCCGAGGTAGACGCCGTTGCGGTCGAGCACGGCGGCGGTGTTGTAGAAGATGCCTTCCTGCTCGATCTCGTAGACGGGCACGACCATGGCGATGCCAAGCTCTTTGGCGAGGGACTGCATGAGCGTGACGGTAGGCCCATCGGGCACGCGCTCGGTGGTCTCGTACCACCGGGTCGATTGCTCGGCGCAGAAGTAGGGGCCGTTGAATATCTCCTGCAGGCAGACGATCTGCGCACCCTCGGCAGCGGCGCGGCGCACCAGCTCGATGTGCTTCTCGATCATGGCCTTTTTCTGCGCGGTGAGCGGCTCAGTGGCCGGCAGCGCGGTGGAGGCCTGAATGATGGAACAACGCACGATCCGCGGCATAGCGGTGCATCTACCCCCTCAACACTCGTGAGTCTTTGAAGGTAAAACATGCGCGCGCGATGAGCAACGGGTTTGTTGCCGGCGCAGATGCGCTCAATACTCGATCTTGTTCGGCGAGGCGATCCATGCGGCAAAGCTGGACCATGCCTCGCCGGCGAGAAGCTGCGCGGCGGGCAGCGAACGCTGAGGCTGATCCTTGCGGAACTCGGCGTAGAGAAATGCATCGTCGAAGCCGGCGCGCGCGGCGTCCGCGGCCGAACAGCCATAGTAGATAGCATCCAGACGGGCCCAGTAGGACGCGGCGAGACACATGGGGCATGGTTCGCAGCTTGTGTAGAGCTCGCAGCCGGCGAGCGTGAATGTGCCGAGGGCCCTGCAGGCGGCGCGAATGGCGTTGACTTCGCCGTGGGCCGTGGGATCGTGGGCCGCGGTGACGCTGTTGGCGCCTTCGCCGACGATCTGGCCGTTGCGCACGATGACGGCGGCGAATGGACCGCCTTTGCCGGAGACGACGTTCTCCGTGGCGAGGGCGATGGCGCGGCGCAGGAACTCGGGATTGGGTGTCGATGCCATCGGCGCTTGCCCTTTGCCCTCCTGTGCGGCGAAAGTAAACACAGTATGGCACATGCGCTTCGATCCACCCGCGTGCTGACGCCGCGCGGCGTTGAACCCGCGACGGTGCTGGTGCGCGCGGGCCGCATTACCGGCGTGCACGCGTGGAACGACGCTCCGCGCGATGCGGAGCTGCACGACTTTGGCGATGCCGTGCTGCTGCCGGGACTCGTGGACACGCATGTGCATATCAACGAGCCGGGGCGCACGGAGTGGGAAGGCTTTTGGACCGCGACGCGCGCAGCCGCCGCGGGCGGCGTGACCACGCTCGTGGATATGCCGCTCAATTGCGTGCCGGAAACGATCGATGTCGAGGCGCTGGAAGCGAAGCGCCTGGCCGCGCACGGCAAAACATGGGTGGATTGGGCCGCCTGGGGCGGCGTGGTGCGCGGGAACGCGGACAAACTGAAGCCGCTGGCGCATGCGGGTGTACCGGGTTTCAAGTGCTTCCTCATCGACTCGGGCGTGGAAGGGTTTGCGTGGGCGGATGAGCGGGAGCTGCGGCTGGTAATGGCCGAACTACAGGGTACAGGGCTGCCGCTGCTGGCGCATGCGGAGGCTGCCGGGCCGGTGAGTGCGGCGACACACACGCTGAACGATGCCGGAGCGGACTGGCGCAGATATGCGACGCACCTTGCGTCGCGCCCGGATGAGGCAGAGGTTGAGGCGATTGCCCTGCTGCTGCGGCTGGCGGAGGAGTTTGCGACGCCGGTGCACATTGTGCATCTGGCCAGCGCACGGGCTGTGCCGATGCTGGCTGCGGCGCGCAGGCGCGGCGTTCCGGTAACCGTGGAAACCTGCGCGCAGTATCTATGGTTCGCGGCGGAGGCGATTCCGGACGGAGCGACGGAGTACAAGTGCGCGCCGCCGATTCGCAGCGCGGAGAACCGCGAGGCGCTGTGGCGTGCGCTGGAGGAAGGCGTGATCGACTTTGTGGCGACGGACCACTCGCCCTGCCCGCCGGAGATGAAGCATCGCGATGAGGGACGCTTCGACAAGGCGTGGGGCGGCATTGCGAGCCTTGGTCTCGCGCTGCCCGTGCTCTGGACCGCGATGGAGCGGCGAGGACTGCCGCTTGAGCACATTGGCACGTGGATGGGCACGGGACCGGCGCGACTGGCCGGGCTTACGGGAAAGAAAGGCGCGATTGCCGAGGGCGCCGATGCGGATTTTGCGGTCTTCGATCCCGGCGCAGAATGGACGGTAACGCCGGACGATCTGCATTTTCGCCATAAGCTGTCGCCGTATCTGGGCGCGGAGCTACGGGGGCGCGTGCTGGAGACATGGCTGCGGGGCGAGCGTGTGTATGGCGCAGGCGAATTTGAGGGAGTGCCGCGCGGCAAGGAGCTGGTGAAGTGACGGAAGAGAGCGCACGACGCGCGCTGGCCCTGTGCCGCGAGCTGGCGGAGATGACCGAGGAGCCCGGCGTCCTTACGCGTAGATTTTTGACGCCGCCGGTGCATGCCGTGCACAAGGCCCTGCGCGCGCGGATGGAAGCGCTGAGCATGGCGGTGCGCGTGGATGCGCTCGGCAATCTGCGCGGCCTATGGCAGCCGGAGGCCGGCTCGACGAAGCGCCTGATAACGGGCTCACACATCGACACGGTGCCGGATGCGGGCGCTTATGACGGCGTGCTGGGCGTGGCGCTGGCGCTCGAGTGGGTAGAGATGGCGCAGAAGCTGAAGCTGCCCTTCGGCATCGAGGTGATTGCGTTCTCCGAGGAAGAGGGCGTGCGGTTCGGCGTGCCGTTTCTGGGCAGCCGCGCCGTGGCGGGGCGGTTTGACGACGCGCTGTGGGCGCTGCAGGATGCGGAGGGCGTTACGGTGGAGAGCGCGGTGCGCGCGTTCGGGCTCGACCCCGCGCGGATGGCGGAGGCGGAGGCCGGCGGCGGTGTGCTGGGGTTTGTGGAAGTGCACATCGAGCAGGGGCCGGTGCTGGAGGCCGAGGAACTGAGCGTGGCGGCTGTGGCCGGCATCGTGGGGCAGTCGCGGCTGACGCTGGAGTTCGCAGGACAGGCGAACCATGCGGGCACCACGCCGATGCATCTGCGGCACGATGCGCTGGCAGGGGCAGCGGAGTGGATCAGCGCGGTGGAGGCTCATGCGCAGAGTGCGGATGGGCTGGTTGCAACTGTCGGCAAAATTTCCGCGACGCCGAATGCGGGCAATGTGATTGCCGGAACCGTGCAGATGGCGCTGGATGTGCGGCACGCGCACGACGCAGCGCGGATTGGCGCAGTGGAAACGCTGCTGGAGCGGGCGAGCGCGATTGCCGACCGGCGCGGGCTGGCGCTGGAGACGACGCGGCAGCTCGACCAGCCCGCTGTGACCATGGACGAGCGGCTGACGGCGTTTTTTGCGGAGGCGATGGAGGGAGCAGGGCTGCCGGCGAAGCGGATGTTCAGCGGCGCGGGACACGACGCGATGGTGATGGCTGCGCGCATGCCGGCGGCGATGCTGTTCGTGCAGAGTCCGGGCGGCATCAGCCACAATCCCGCGGAGACGGTGCGCACGGAAGACGTGGAGGCTTCGCTCGAAGTGGGCCGCAGGTTTCTGGAACGGCTTGCAGGCGAGGTCCGCTAGAATCGAGCCAGCCGGATTCCAGATTTCCCTGCGAGGTCGCACGTGCATCACCTGGGAGCAACGCGAAGCAGCCTGAAGCCCGACCATCTGCTGCAGACGCCGGATACGTTCATCCGCACGCCACTGCCGGGCGCGACGGACGTGGAGTTTGTGATCCATGTTGCGCCGCAACTGGGCGCGCGGTTTACGCAGATGACGGCGGAGTTTGCCGCGGGCGGCATGCTGGGGCCAACCCCGGCGCAGCGATTCCTTTATGTGCTTGAGGGCGCGCTGGAACTGACAGCCGAGGGAAAGACCCACACGCTCAAGGCGGATGGATTCGCGTATGTGCCGCAGGGCACGGCGCACAGCGTGCGGGCGCTCGAAAAGACGCGGGCCGCAGTGATCGAAAAGCCCTATGAAGCCGAGGCGGCCGCGCCAGCGCCGCAGGTTGTGGCGGGCTCAGAGGCGGCCGCGCCAGCGCCGCAGGTTGTGGCGGGCTCAGAGGCGGCCGTGCCTGCCGCGCCGCTGATGGGCGACGAGACACTGCGCGTGCGCGCGCTGATGCCCGATGGACCGGCATACGATTTCGCGGTGAATACGATGACCTACGATCCGGGCGCGGCGCTGAGCATGGTGGAGGTCCACGTGATGGAGCACGGACTGCTGATGCTCGAGGGCGGCGGCATCTACAAGCTGAGCGATGCGTGGTATCCGGTGGAGGCGGGCGACTTTATCTGGATGGCGCCGTACTGCCCGCAGTGGTTTGGCGCGCTGGGAAAGAAGCCCGCGAAGTACCTCATCTATAAGGACTGGCGCAGACACCCGCTGGGAGCATGAGTTTGAACGCGATTCGGGCAATCGATGGGCTGATCGGCGAGCTGATGACGCTGGCGACGATCTCCGCGGCCGAGCCGCCGGTGGTGACGCGCGTGGTCTTCAGCGAGGCTGACCTGCGGGCGCGCGCCTATGTGAAGGGCCTGTGCGCCGAGGCCGGACTCACGGTGCGCGAGGATGCGATTGGCAATACCTTTGCGCGCTGGGAAGGCACGGATCCTGCGCTCGCGCCGGTGGGCACGGGCTCGCATATCGATGCCATTCCGAACGCCGGGCTCTACGACGGCTGCGTGGGCGTGCTGGGCGGACTTGAGGCGATCCGCGTGCTGCAGCAGATGGGGTTCAGGCCCCGGCGGCCGATCGAGCTGGTGATTTTTACGGCGGAGGAGCCGACGCGCTTTGGCATTGGCTGCCTGGGCAGCCGCATGATGGGTGGTGTTCTGTCGCCGCAAAAGGCGCTCGCCCTGCGGGACAAGGAAGGACGAGGCCTTGAGGAGCTGCGCGGCACGGCGGGATTCGCGGGGCCGCTCGAGTCGGTCGTGCTGCCGCAGGGACGCTTTCATCAATTCATCGAGCTGCATATTGAGCAGGGACCGCTGCTGGAGGCAGAGGGCCTCGACCTCGGACTCGTGACGCACATTGCCGCGCCGGCCAGTGTGCGCGTGGTGATTGAAGGCGAGGGCGGCCATGCGGGCGGCAGGCTGATGCCGGGGCGCAAGGATGCTCTGACCGCGGGGGCGGAGCTGATTCTTGCCCTGGAGGCTGCGGCGAAATCGAGCGGCGCGGCCGATACGGTGGCGACGGTGGGCGTATGCGAGGTATTTCCGGGCGCGGTGAACAGCATCCCCTCGCGGGTGCGGCTGGAGACAGACGTGCGCGACATTGACGGCGCGCGGCGCGACCGCGTGCTGGATGCGCTTTATGCGGCCTGCCGCGATGTGGAGCAGAGACGCGGTGTTTCGATCGCAACCGAGGTGGTGAACGCCGATCCGCCGGCCACCTGCGATGCGGCGATTCTTGCCGCGCTGGAGGAAGCCGCGCGCGGCGCGGGAAAGAGCGCCAAAAAGATGGTGAGCCGGGCCTACCACGATTCGCTGTTCATGGCGCGGATTGCGCCGGTGGCGATGCTGTTCATTCCCTGCCGCGGAGGCGTAAGCCACCGGCCGGATGAGTACGCATCGCCGGAGTGGATTGGCGGCGGCGTGCATGTGCTGGCGCGCACGCTGGCGGCGCTGGCGAGCTGAGCGCATTTTCATTCTGCGCAGGTTCGTTGTATGCTAAGCCTCAACCTGAACGGCCACCGGATGCATCCCGACCATGAGCACGCATGCGCAAACCCGCATCGTTGGAGCTTCCGTCCCCCGAAAAGAAGGCGTGGACAAGCTGCTGGGCCGCGCGCGCTACGTGGACGACATGGAGCGCGAGGGCATGTGGTACGGCGCAACGGTGCGCAGCACGATTCCGCGCGGATTGATTCGCGCCGTGCGCTTTGACCGGCGCATCGACTGGAACGAGTTCACAGTCGTTACCGCAGCGGATATTCCGGGACGCAATCACATTCAGCTCATCTTCGCGGATCAGCCCTGCCTGGCCGATGGCGCGGTGAATCACTGCGACGAAGCGATCGTGCTGCTGGCGCATCCGGACAAGCACGCGGTGCGCGCGGCGGTGGACGCAGTGCAGATTGAGTACGAGCCGCTGCAGCCGGTACTGAACATCGAAGAGAGCGAGCGGCAGGACGTGATCGTGTGGGGCGCGGACAACGTGCTCAAGAGCTTTCTGCTGGAAAAAGGCGACGTGAACGCGGGATGGAACGAGGCCGCGCACGTTGTGGAAGGCGAGTATCGCACCGGAGCGCAGGAGCACCTCTACATTGAGAACAACGGCGTCATCGCGGAGTACGGCGCGGACACGGGCGTGACGGTGTGGGGATCGCTGCAATGCCCGTATTACGTGCACAAATCGCTGATGGCGGTCTTCGATCTGCCGGAGGACAAGGTGCGCGTGATCCAGACGGAGACCGGCGGAGCCTTTGGCGGCAAGGAGGATTACCCCTCGACGCTGGCCTCGCATGCCGCGCTGCTGGCCATGAAGAGCGGACACGCGGTGAAGATGGTCTACGACCGGATGGAGGACCTGGCCGCGACGACGAAGCGGCACCCCTCGCGCGTCCGGCACCGCACCGCGGTAGATGCGAACGGCAAGCTGCTGGCGATGGAGATCGATGTGGCAACGGATGGCGGCGCATATTCCACGCTGTCGTCCACGGTGCTGTCGCGCGCCACACTGCACTCGACCGGACCTTACTTCTGCCCCAATGTGCGCATCCGCTCGCGCGCCTTTGCGACAAACACCGTTCCGTATGGCGCGTTTCGCGGCTTTGGCGCGCCGCAGGCCGTCTTCGCCATCGAGCGGCATATGGACGAGATTGCGGCCGCGCTGGGCATGGACCCGGTGGAGCTGCGGCGGCGGAATTTTCTGCACGATGGCGATACGACCGCAACCGAGCAGGTGATGCGCGAGCCGGTGATTCTGGACAAGCTGCTGGACCGGGCTTTGCAGGAGAGCGATTTTTACGCGAAGCGCGCGCGTTTTGCCGAGGAGAACCGCACGAGCGCGGTGAAGCGCGGCATTGGACTCGCGGCGTTTTATCACGGCTCGGGATTTACGGGGTCGGGCGAGCGCTATCTCAATTCGCTGGCCGGCGTGGATGTGACGCCGGAAGGTAAAGTGCGCGTGCTGGTGTCGAGCACGGAGTTCGGCCAGGGCACGAACACGATTCTTCCGCAGATTGCGGCGGAGACGCTGGGGCTGGACTACGACGATGTGACGATGGCTCCGGCCGACACGGGCATTGTGCCGAACAGCGGGCCGACGGTGGCCTCGCGCACGGCGATGGTGGTGGGACGGCTGATTGAGCGCGCCAGCCGGCAGCTTGCGGCGATGCTGCGCGAACAGGCTGGGTTAGGCGAGAGCTACACGCGCGCGGAATTTTTTGCGGCGTGCGAACAGCTACGCGCGGTGAAGGGCGAAGTGGTTTCGCTGTGCCGGTACGAGGCGCCGCCGAATATTTACTGGGACGACCAGAAGTACCGGGGCGAGGCGTATCCCGCGTATGCGTGGGCGGTTCATGTGGCGCAGGTCGCGGTGGATACGGTCACCTACACCGCGGAGGTGGAGGATTTCTGGGCGGTGCAGGAGGTAGGCCGCGTGCTGAATCCGGTGCTGGCGGGCGGGCAGATCGAGGGCGGCATCGCGCAGGGGATCGGCTATGCGCTCTACGAAAAAGTGCTGCTGAAGAACGGCCACATGACGAATAACCAGATGACCAACTACATTATGCCCACGGCCGAGGATGTGCCGCCGATTCATGTCTTCTTCGAGGAGATTCCCTTTGGCTATGGCGGCTATGGGGCCAAGGGAATTGGCGAGTTGCCGCACGATGGACCCGCGCCGGCAGTGCTGAATGCGATCCGCAATGCCACGGGCGTGCGCTTCGATACGATTCCGCTGCTGCCGGAGGATGTGTTCGCAAAGCTGGCGATCGAGGCCGATGTGCAAGAGGCGGCCGCGGTATGAGCGCCGGGCCTGCAGCCATCGAATTTGTTGTGAATGGCGAGACACGCCGCGTGCAGACGCCGCCGATGAAGCGGCTGCTGGACGTGCTGCGCGAAGACCTGCATCTGACCGGAACCAAGGAAGGATGCGGCGAGGGCGAATGCGGCTCGTGCTCGGTGCGCATGAACGGCGAGCTGGTGAATAGCTGCCTGATGCCTGTGCTGCAGGCCGCCGGAGCGCGGATTGAAACCGTGGAAGGACTTGCGCCGCAGGGCGCGCTGCATCCGCTGCAGCAGGCGTTTCTGGAGTGCGGCGGAGCGCAGTGCGGCATTTGCACGCCGGGCATGCTGATGGCGGCGACGCAGCTTCTGGCGCGGAATCCTCATCCGACGCTGGCGGAGATTCGCGAGGGGCTGGCGGGCAATTTGTGCCGGTGCACGGGATTCATGCGCATCTTCGAGTCAGTGGTGAGCGCCGCGGCGCGGACCCATGAGGAGGCCCATGCGCGGTAATGCGGAGGCGCATGCGCTGGTTGCGCCGGGCAGCCTGGACGCCGTGCTGGAGCTGCTGTCGAAGGAGCCGGGCGCGTGGACACCGATGGCCGGCGGCACCGAGCTGATGGTGGCTCACGCGGCGGGCCGGCTGACAGCGCCCAGGCTGGTGAGCCTGTGGGGAATTCCGGAGCTGCGTTTCATCGAGACGCGCGCGGACAGCATCGCGATTGGCGCGGGAACGACGTTCCGCGACCTGCGCGCGAGCGAAGCGGTAGCCGCCGATCTGCCTCTGCTGGCGCAGGCCGCGTCGTGGATTGGCGCGATTGCCAACCAGAGCCGCGCCACGCTGGGCGGCAACCTGGTGAACGGCTCGCCCGCGGCGGATTCCTCACCCGCGCTTCTTGTGTACGACGCGGAGATCGAGATTGTGTCGGCGCGCGGCAGGCGGCGGATGCCGTACTGCGAGTTTCATACAGGCTACAAGCGCAATGTGCTTGCGCCGGATGAGCTGCTTCTGGCGATTCATCTGCCGCGGAAATTCGCGCAGCACCGGCAATATCTGCGCAAGGTGGGCACACGGCGGGCGATGGCGATCTCCAAGGTAGCGCTGGCGGGAACAGCGCTGCTCGAGGGCGGAGTCGTGCGCGAGATTCGCGTTGCAGCGGCAAGCCTGGCGGCGTTTCCGGCGCGGATGTACCGGACGGAAGAGGCGGTGCGCGGGCATGCGCTGACCGCAGAGGCGATGGACACTGCGCGGCGCGCGCTGCTGGCAGAGGCTGCGCCGATCGACGATATTCGCTCGACAGCAGAGTACCGCAGGCGCGTGGGCGCGAATCTTCTGGTCGAGTTTTTGACCGCGCTGGGCATGCCGGAGAACAGGCGATGAACGCGATTCTGGAGGCGTGGAACCGCGCGGAGAAGCCCGCGGCGCGGGAAGAGATGCTGGCCTGCTGCGGAGCGCGGCGCTGGGCGGAAGAGATGACCGCGCTACGGCCGATCGAGAGTATCGCCGCGCTGAGCGAGGCGGCGGATCGCGTGTGGGCAACGATGGAGGAGGCCGACTGGATGGAGGCATTCGCGTGCCATCCGCGCATCGGCGAGCGCAAGCCAGCGCATGACTCGGCGCAGTCGGCAGCATGGTCACGGCAGGAGCAATCTTCCGTGGCAACCGCGCAGGAGCGCGTGCTGGCGGAACTGGCAGAGGGCAATGCAGAGTACGAGCGGCGGTTCGGATTTACGTATATTGTGTGTGCAACAGGCAGGAGCGCAGAGGAGATGCTTGCGATTCTGAAGCGGCGGCTGGCAAGCGACAAAGAAGCAGAGCTGCGCGAGGCGGCCGAACAGCAGCGGCAGATTTTGCAGATTCGCCTGGGAAAGTGGCTGACGCAATGAGCAGGATTACGACGCATGTGCTGGACACAACGCTGGGCAGGCCCGCGGCGGGAATCGCGGTGGCGCTCGAGGCGATGAAGAACGGATTGTGGACGCCGCTGGCGGCAAGCGCGACCGACGGAGACGGGCGCTGCCGCAACCTGGCCAACGACGCGCCTGAAGGGAGCTACCGGCTGACCTTTGCGACGGGCGCATACATGGCGCAGCGTGGACGCGCGAGCATCTATCCCGAGATTTCTATAACTTTCCGCTGCAGCGGCGACGAGCACTATCACCTGCCGCTGCTGCTGAGCGACAACGGCTACACCACCTACCGAGGAAGCTGACCGATGGCACGATTGGGCGAGAATCGCTATGGAAAATCGCGGGTGCGGCTGTCGCGCATCACACGGCGCGGAGACAGGCACGAGTTTCAGGAGTGGACTGTGCGCGTGCTGCTGCACGGCGACTTTGAAACCAGCTTTACCGAGGCGGACAACAGCAAGATTCTGCCAACGGACACGATGAAGAACACCGTGTACTCCGTTGCGCGCGCCTCGACGGCGGAGACGATCGAAGAGTTTGCCGTGGAGCTGGGCGATTATCTGCTCAACAATCAGCTTCAGGTGGAGAAGGCGAGCGTGGAGGTCGAGGAGCGCGCGTGGCAGCGGATGATTGTTGACGGCGCGCCGGAGACGACTACGTTCAAGCTGGGCGGCCCCGAGCTGCAGACTGTGCATGCCGAGCGCACAAGAGAGGGCGGATGGTGTGTCGTTTCAGGCTTTCGCGATCTGACGATCCTGAAGACGACCAAGTCGGCATTTACGGGCTATATCAAAGACAAGCTGACCACGCTGAAGCCCGCGACCGACCGCATCTTTGGCACAAGCGCGACGGCGATCTGGCAGTACTCCGCAAAAAAGCCGGACTACACGCAGGTTCGCGCACGCATCCTTGCGGCGCTGGAGAAGGAGTTTGCCGGGCACAACAGCATGAGCGTGCAGCATACGCTCTTCGATATGGGCAAGGCCGCGCTCGCGGCCGCGCCGGAGATTGCGAGCATCACGCTGACGATGCCGAACCTGCATCATCTGCTGGCCGACCTGAGCCCCTTTGGGCAGGACAACCCGAACCACATTTTTGTGCCCATCGATGAGCCGCATGGCTACATCGAGGCGACCATCGAGCGCTAGCGAAGGCGCTCGAGATCGGATGGCAAGTCGATGTCGATTTCGCCGCCCTCAAAGGGAACGGCGATGAGGGGGCACGGCGGATCGGCGAGCAATGCGCGCGCGCCTTTATCGCCCCTGAGCGCCAGCAGCCGGGGAAAAACCTGCCGGGGAAAGATGGCCGGCGTGCCGGTTGTCCCGGCATAGGCAGATGCAACGATCGAAGGCTCCGCTTTTGCGGCGTGAACCGCGAGCAAGCTGCGCAGATGATCCGCGGTGAGGCGCGGCTGGTCGCAGGCCAGGATGAGCGCGGCGTCAGACTCCGGCGCATGTGTTGCAAGCGCATGCAGGCCGGCGTGAATCGATGTGGCCATGCCCTGCTGCCAGCGGTCGTTCACAACAAGAACCGCGCCATCGAAGGAAATTGCCGGGCGGATGAGTTCCGCGTGCGCGCCAAGCACTGCGATCACCGGCTCCGCGCCCGCTTCTTTGGCTAGCCGCAGCGCACGCGCCAGCAGCGGCTCTCCGTCCACCGGAACAAGCTGCTTGGGCTGGCCGAGGCGGCGGCTTGCGCCCGCAGCGAGAATGATTGCGGCGACCGGCATGGGGACAAGTCTATCGCGCATGCGGCTTGACGCGAGGACAACCTGCGCGCAAGACTAGGGCAACCGAAGACAATCCAGCATCCGAAGGGAAAACGGTGGCGGACCAGACGAGCGCGGCAGGAGCAGTGCCGGCAGAGAGCTATGGCCTGCATGCGGGCGTGCTGGGGCCGGTGGAGACGCTGGCGCAGTCCGTCTCCGCAATGGCTCCGTCCACTTCGCCCTCGCTCACCATTCCGCTGGTGTTTGCGCTGGCAGGCAACGCAACGTGGTTTGTCTACCTACTGGCCACGGCAGCGATTCTGCTGGTGGGCTTCTGCGTGAGCCGCTTTGCGAAGCTCTCGGCTTCTCCTGGATCGCTTTACAGCTATACGGCGCATACGCTGCCGCCGCTGTTCGGCGTTGCGGCCGCGTGGGGATTACTGCTCGCCTACCTGGCCATCGGCGCATCAGTGGCCGGCGGCGCGCTGTACTACACCAATCTGCTTGCGCTCGAGTTCGCGCACTGGGCGCCGCCGGCGATGCTGGTGCTGGCGATCGTGTGCGCGGCGGCTGGATACATCGCCTACCGCGACGTGAAGCTTTCCGCCGAGCTGATGCTGTGGGTTGAGGTGGGCTCGGTGAGCCTGATTGGTATCGTCCTCATGGTGATGCTGGCGCGCAACGGGTTGCACATCGATATGGATCAGATGCGCCTCAAGGGCGTCTCTTTCTCCGCGCTGGGACCGGCGCTGGTTCTGTCGATGTTCAGCTTTGTCGGTTTCGAGAGCGCGACGACGCTGGGCGCCGAGGCGCGCAACCCGCTGCATACGATTCCGCGAGCCGTGCTGCAGTGCGCGATCCTGGCGGGCGTGTTTTTTATGCTCTGCTCCTACTCCGAGGTGCTGGGGTTCCGCGGCGAGACAGGCAAGCTGAGCGACTCGACGAGCCCGCTGCATCTGCTGGCGGCCAAGGCGCATGTTGCGCCGCTGGGCACGGCCATCGATTTTGGCGCGTGGATCAGCATGGTGGCCTGCGTGCTGGCCTGCACCACGGCCGCGGCCCGCGTGCTGATGCGCATGGCGCATGGCGGGCTGCTGCCAGGCATCTTTGAGCGCACCAGCAAACGGCATGGCACACCCGCGCCCGCGATTGCGCTTTCCATCGCGCTCATCCTGGTCTCCACGCTGGTTCTGGCGTCGCGCGGGTTTACCGGCTCGGACATGTACGACCTGTTCGGATCGCTTTCGGTCTTCGGCTTTCTCACGGCCTATGCGCTGGTGGCGCTGGCGCTGCCCTTTGCGCGCCGGGCCCGCGGCCAGCACTCCCATGTGGTGACCGCGATTTCGGTGATCACGATTCTGCTTCTGGTTCTGATTGCGGTCTTCGACCTGCGCTCCACGTCGGATGCCGTGCACGCGCGGATTCCCTACATCTATCTCGCCTACATTGCCGCGGGCATGGCGTGGTATGCGGTGCGGCGCAAGAAGACTGTCCTGGAAGTGGATTAAGGCTGGCTTTCTGTCTCCAGTTGCAGCAGAAGCAGCAGCACGATGCCAACCACCGTGAACATGCGGAAGGCGGCCTCCTGGCCGTTCCATGTGCGCGACTGCCACATGAGGAACCACTCCGCACCGACAGAGAGAAAGGCGACGAGCCACATGAGCAGAGAGAGCGTGAGCGCCATGACGGCGACGCGCTTGGCGGAGTGGAACTCCGCGACCGGCGCGCGCAGAGCGCGGAAGAGATTGGCCGCGCCCCACCAGACCAGGATCATCGTCACGCACTCCCAGGCAATGATGGAGAGGTAGAAGGCGAGCTGCAGCGCGGGCGAAGGCAATGCACGCCACATGCCGTGATTGCCGGGGAACGTGGAGTCCATGGCCAGCACATGCTTCACGAACTCGTAGTTCGAGTCGAAGTCGGTGAGGTTGTTGAAGACGACGAGCGTATAGAAGAGGGCGATGCCTGCCACCAGCAGCAGCTTGGATGCACGGATGATCACGATGACGAACCTCGGCGGGATTGCGCGGCTTGCGCTCATCCTACCGTGGGAGCAGGCGAAACCCAAGGAGAATCCGGAGGCGCATGCTACGCTCGAAGGAAATGAGCGGAACCACAGCAGAAGCGAATCTGGCCGCACTGGGACTGGCGCTGCCGCAACTGCCCTCGCCGGGCGGCAACTACGTTGCGGCCAAGCGCGCGGGCGAGGTTTTGTATCTTGCCGGTGTCATTTCCACGGGGCCGGAAGGCGTGATTGCGGGCACGGCCGGCGATAACCGCACGGTCGAAGACGGCTATGCCGCAGCCCAGGCCTGCGCGCTGACGCAGCTTGCCGTGGTGCGGCGCGAACTGGGGTCTCTGGATGCGGTGGCCGAGGTGTTGACCGTGAACGGCTATGTGAATGCGGTGAGCGGATTCGCTGACTCGCCCGCGGTGATCAACGGCGCCTCCGACCTGCTGGTAAAGATTTTTGGCGAGGCGGGCCGCCATGTGCGCGCCGCCGTGGGCGTGAGCGCGCTGCCGCGCAATGCGCTTGTCGAGCTGCAAATGACCGTGAGAGTGAAGGCGTAATGCAGGAACACATACTTTCAGCCGAACCAACGCATTCGGTGTGGGACCGCGCGCTTGAGCCTCGGCTGCGCATCAACTCAGGCGACGAGGTGCAGATTGAGTGCACAGACGCCAGCGGCGGCCAGGTGAAGCCGGGCATGACAACGGCTGAGTACCTGCAGATCGACCGGACAAAGATTCACGCACTTACCGGCCCCATCTGGATGGAAGGCGCGGCGCCGGGCGATGTGCTGCAGGTGGATGTGCTGGCGACCCGGCATGCGGGCTGGGGCTGGACAAGCATGATCGAAGGGCTCGGCTTTTTGAAGGAGCGCTTTCACGAGCCGTATCTCTTCCATTGGGAGCTGGAGGGCGAGTCAACCAACTCACTGGCCCCGGCCGTGGTGCCGGTGCGGCCGTTTCTGGGTGTGATGGGCGTGGCGCGGGCGGAGGATGGCAGCTTTCGCACCCGGCCGCCGGGCCCCTTTGGCGGCAACCTGGATGTGCGCGAGCTGTGCGCGGGCTCAACACTATATCTGCCGGTCTATAACGCGGGCGCGCTGTTCAGTTGCGGCGATGGGCATGCGGCGCAGGGGGACGGCGAGGTGTGCATCAACGGCATCGAGTGCCCGCTGGATGTGACGCTGCGGTTCCACCTGCATAAGCAGCAGCCGCTGGCCGGGCCGATTGTGGAGGCGAGCGATGCCACGGCGCCGGACTCAACGGCCGATGCGTGGGTCGTGGTGGAGACAGGAACCGATTTGCTGGAGGCCGCGCGCGCGGCAACCAGCCGCATGATCGACCTGCTGGTGAGCCGCTGGGGTTTCAGCGAGGTGCACGCCTACCTGCTGTGCAGTGTGGCGCTCAAGCTGCGGCTGAGCCAGGTGGTCAATGAGCCGATCCACACGGTGAGCGCCGCGCTGAGCAGGCAGATTCTGCCGCCGCGGCGGCTGTTCGGAGCCGCATGACGATCAACGACCCGGACGTGATTGCCGAGCTCCAGGCGCTCTACCCGCAGTATGAGCAGGCACTGGTGAGCAACGACGTGGACAAGCTGATGGCCCTGTTCTGGGCCGGTCCGCAGGTGATGCGCTTTGGCGTGACCGAAAACCTGTACGGCCCGGAGGAGCTGGAGGCCTTTCGCAGGGCGCGTCCCGCGGCCAACCTGGCGCGCACGGTCAAACGGCTGGACATCGTGAGCTTCGGCCATGACTATGCCAGCATTACGCTGGAGTTCGAGCGGGCCGCGGGCGAGCGCGTGGTCCGGGGACGGCAGAGCCAGGTATGGGTGAGGATGCCCGAGGGATGGCGCATCGTGCAGGCCCACGTGTCGCTTTTGCCGGCGTAAGAGGCGCATTTTGCAGAGGCGACCGCCTAAATCTTTAGCGGAACTTTATTTCCTTCGCCGTATTCTGAATGGAATCCGCAGATCGTCGCGCTGAGCCCCCATGAGAGGCATCCTGCTCGTGGCGGCGCTTTTGTATTTTCTTCCCTTCTTTGTCCGGGACACAGATTTTCAGATGATTGCTGGGCTCCATCCGGAGGCTTCTGCCTGAAGAGGCCGCGGAGGATATCTCCATTTTTCGAGGCCGTTTCACTTGAGGTATTCCATGCGCGCATTTCCTTCTCTGTTTCCGAGGCTGCTGGCCATCGTGGCAGCCTTTGCGCTGTGCGGCTCCCTGGCACTGGCACAGCAGACGCTCGGCGGCATTACCGGCGACGTGACCGATCCCTCCGGCAGCGTGATTCCCAATGCCACGGTCACCGTGACCGACGAGGCCACGGCCTTTACCCGGTCGACGACCACGAACGAGACCGGCGTGTACGCGTTTGTGAACCTGCCCATCGGCACCTACACGGTGACCTTTACCGCCAGCGGGTTCGACACGCAGAAGACGCCGCATATCACGGTCCAGGGCAACCGCACGGCCAGCCTGAATGCGCAGCTCAAGGTGGCTGCCGCCGCGGCCTATACCGACATTGTGGAAGCGACTCCGCTGCTGAACGCCGTGGATACAACCAACGGCTACGTGATGGACAAGACGCAGATTGAGACAGTGCCTCTCTCGACGGGCAGCTTCACCGGCCTTGCGGTGCAGTCGGCGGGCGTGACTGCCGAGCTCTCCGGCGGCACGGGCGCCAACTCCGGCCTCGGCAACGCACCCATCTGGTCCAACGGCCAGCGCGATACCTCGAACAGCTTTCTGCTGAATGGCGTGGATGCCAGCAACCTGTTCAACGGCAAGAGCACCAGCCAGGTGCCCTCGGCGCGCGTCATCAACAGCACGGGCGTTTCCTCCAGCACCGGCGCAGGCGGCGTGATCCAGACGCTGGCCTCGGTCTATCTCTCGATCGGCAACGCAATTCCCACGCCGGCGCCGGAGACGCTCTCCGAGGTGCGCGTGAACGCCTCGATGTACGATGCGCAGCAGGGCTCGACCTCAGGCGCGCACATCGACATGAGCACAGCCTCGGGCACCAACACTTTCCATGGCTCGGCTTACATCCATCGCGGCACGGACTGGCTGAACGCCGCGCCATTCTTCTTCAATCAGGATGAGGATATTCCCGCCAGCAACAAGGTACCGCAGATGCACCGCTACACGGCAGGCGGCACGATCGGCGGACCGATCATCAAGGACAAGCTGTTCGCATTCCTCTCCTATCAGCACATTCACGTCTCCGACCAGGAGATCGGCGACTCGGTGCTCGATGTGCCTGTGGGCTTGAGCGACGACCGCTCAGCCGATGCGCTGGCCACACTGACAAACACCTCTTTTGAAACTTCCCTCACCGGAGCCAATATCGATCCGACGGCGCTGGCGCTGTTCAACTCGCCTTCTCTGCCGGGCGAGCCGGGCAAGTGGCTGATCCCCAACGATGCGCTCGCACCGCAGGGACTGCAGCCTTCGGTTCAGCACGTGGACAACGCCTTCCTGCCCGGCACCGGGCGGTTCACCGCGGATATGGCAGTGGCCGACCTGGATTACGACGCCACCAGCAAGGACACGCTCGCGCTCAAGTACTTCTACCAGCACGATCCCGCGCTCGCTCCGTACTCCTACTCGAGCGTGCCGGGCTTTACCGAGCATCTGGACTCGGGCGCACAGGTGATGTCGATCATCAACAGCTACCTGATCAAGTCGAACCTGAGCACGACGGAGACCATGGGATTCATTCGCGAGAAGATCTTCGGGACCAACGAGCAGCCCTTCGGCCCTGACTCGATTCCCGGCGGATCGGTTCCCAATGGCTCCATCAATGTCTTCGGCTCGAAGTACTTTCCCGGCGTCTCGGTCTACAACGTGCTGGGCGATTACCAGCCCTCCGGCGTTTCGACCGCGATTCTGAATATTGGCCCCAACGCCGAGGGTCAGGCGCCGAATACGGGCGTCTTCCAGAACCGCTGGGCGCCCTCCGGCAATGCGATCTGGATGCTCGGCAAGCATACGGTGAGCTTCGGCACGAGCTATAGCTACACCCAGCTCAACACCATCGACAAGCGCACCGGCACGGGCACCGTGGCCACGGACGATTTCAGCCAGATGATCCAGGGCCTGGTGACCTCCGGCAGTTCCGGCACGGGCTTCTACGTCACCTCGTTCCTGCAGGGCGACGCCAACCGCTACTACCGCGCCAACCAGCTCGGCATGTATCTGCAGGACAAGTGGCAGATAACGCCGACCCTCTCGCTCACCGGCGGCGTGCGCTACGACTGGGACGGCGGCCTGACCGAAAAATATGGGCGCCTGTTCAACTTTGACCCGAGCAGCTACAGCTACAACGTAGCCTCCGACACCATCGAAAATGCCGGCCTCATCATCGCGGGCAACAACGCCAACGGCACCAAGGGCGTGAGCGACACAACGCTGACCGGACGCCAGTGGGGCATTGCCCCGCGCGTGGGCATGGCATGGCAGCCAAGCTGGTTCCACAACAAGGTTGTGGTTCGCGCCGGCGGCGGCATGTACTACGATCGCGGCGAACTGTTCAGCTACTTCTCGCCCGGCTACGCCATCGGCACCGTCACCGGCGGCCCCTTCGGCGTGAACCAGCAATTGCCGTTCGTGAACGCCTCGAGCTGCCCGGTGGAAACCCGCTACTACTACGAGGGATACATTCCCACCTGCGGCGGCACCGATGAGCAGGGTAACCTCGAAAATCCCTACGGTACGACGCTTCAGTTCGCGGCTCCCTCCAATCCCAAGGCCTCTGACCTGGCCAACTACCTGCCGAATGCCGCGGGCATCATGGACTATGAGCAGCCCATTTCACTCGGCGTGTATGACCGCAAGAACAAGCTGCCCTACACCATGAACTATGTGCTGGACGTGCAGTGGCAGCCGCGCAACGACCTGGCCATCGAAGTGGGCTATGTGGGCAATCGCGGACGCCATCAGGTGATTCCAGTACCTTTCAACCAGCCGATCATCGCTTCGCCGTCCAGCCCGACACTGGTCGGCAGCCCGTACCAGCAGAACTACAGCTACGGCTACACGGTGAGCGCACCGGACTACGGACCGCCGCTGATGCTGGACGACGGCACCTCCTATCTGTCGAACTTCGAGGGTGGCAACGTGGACCTTCGCGTTCCGTACATGGGTTATGCGGCTGAATCCATCAGCTACAAGGCCGCCGGCGTGGATGCCTACGACGCGCTGCAGGTGCATGTGGACAAGCGCATGAGCCATGGCATCCAGCTTGGCGCGTCCTATACCTGGTCGCACGCGCTGGATGAGCAGAGCGGCCTGGGCCTCTTCTACAACGGCAACAACCCGCTCAATCTGCGCAGCTCGTATGGCTCGGCCGACTTCGACCGCACCCACGTGCTGAACCTCAACTACGTCTTCTCGCTGCCCAAGCTGGCCCGCGAATCTTCGCTGACCGGCAAGGTCGTCAACGGATGGTCGCTCATCGGCCTGATGGTTCTGCAGAGCGGACAGCCCTACAGCGTCATCGACTACTCCGGCGCGATCGGCAGCATCTACTACTCGACGGCCGACGGTATCACCAACCCCATCGTTCCGCTGGCGAACGGCTGCTCCGCGAAGAGAGCGACGACGGGCCACTCCGGCGCTTTCACGGTGACGCCGTTCGGCTCCGCGCCTGCACTGGACCCGGCCTGCTTTACGCTGCCGCTGCTGCCGGCGGGCGGCCTTGGCGGAGCCATTCCGTCGAACGATCCGTTTGAGACGGGGTTCACCACCGGACAGCGCAACATCTTTCGGCAGGCCTTCCAGAAGCGCGCCGATGCTTCACTCGTGAAGACCTTCAGCGTGAAGGAGAAGTACAACTTCAAGTACACCTTCGATGTCTTCAACCTGACGAACACCACGAGCTTCGACGTTCCGGGCAACGAGGTCTCACAGAATGATGATTACAATTCATTCCCCGATGGGACGCTTACTCCATTGCCGACCGGCTGCGATGCCCAGGGCAATCAGACCAACGTCAGCTTCTACAACTGCCCCGGCGGACTGGGCATTGTGACGCACACGATCGGCAGCCCGCGCCAGATTCAGATGTCTCTGCAATTCAGCTTCTGATTCAGAGGGCAGCACAAACACTCGAAGGGCGGCTCGCTATGAGCCGCCCTTCTCTTTTTGAGCCGATGCGGGTGCGCGCGCAAAAATTATGCCGTCAGAGTCACCACGAGATCTGTCATTGGCACCGCGGCGTAAGCCTCCTGCAACTGCGCGGAGGATGCGAAGGTTTTGCCGGGAACATGCTTCGCCGGAAAGCTGAAGCGCAATTCAGGCTTGGCAAAGGGCCATGGCACAAGCTGAAAATGGCGCGGCCCCAGCGCATACACACGCACTTCTGCCGTGCCGCCATTATTGAGCGGCAGCGGATGCAGCAGATGCGCGGGCTGGTCATAAGCAACGCAGGTGAGCAGCGACAGATTGTCGCAGGCCTGCAGCAGGCGGAAGTGCTCGAGGATGGTCTGCGCAGATCGGGCTTCGGACGGCAGCGACTCATCCTCGCCGATCCGTGCGCGCAGCTCTTGCTGATACGCACGCTGATGCGCCAGAAAATCGTCGAGCAGCGCCAATCCCTCCGAGGCAATGGTCGCGCGGTCCGCATGCTCGGTGAGCAGGTTGTAGGTGTGCAGCGCGATGAGCAGGCCCGCGTATGGGTCGTCCTCGGCAATGACGCGGACGGCGCGCTCGCGCACGGCGAGATAATCCGCGATGTCGATCTCCTCGAAGGCCGAGTACTTGCCCACAAGCTCGATCGAGAAGGCGGAAGGTTTTCCCTGGCGCGTGACCGTGGGCTGCGCATCACGCGCCGACCAGCCATCGTCGTGCCGCGCAATGCCATGCAACACGCGCGCACGCGGCTGCGGCGACCGGAACACATCGTTTCCCCACGCCGCGGCAAAGGCTCCGGCAAGCTCCGCGTGATCCGGGTGGCGAATCAGCCACCAGCCGGTCTCCGACTCCATGCGCAACATTGCTTCCGTGTCTCCTATTCCGATGCAGCAGTCCGTTTGGACTCATGCCAGTTGTGCAGAAGCAGCCACTCAAAAAACATCACGACGAAAAAGAAGCAGAAGCCAAGTGCCGTGGCCGCGATAACCAGCGCAAAGAGGTAGCTCGTCTCCATCTGGTTATTCGCATACAGGATGGCATATCCAAGGCCGCCCTCGCCGACACGCGTGGAACCGGCGAACAGCTCGCCGGTAAGACCGCCGATGACGCTGATGCCCGCCGAGATGCGGATGCCCGTGAACAGGCTGGGCAGTGCGTGCGGCAGCCTGAGCTTGAACAGAATCTGCGCGCGCGAGGCCTTATGCATCATGAAAAGGTGCACCAGGTTGTCTTCGACGCTGATCAGCCCCTGCGTCGCATTCGCAATAATCGGCGCAAGACAGATGATGAAGGTGACGACCGTGACCGAAAAAATGCCCGCGCCTGCCCAGTTGATGATGAGCGGCGCGATGGCGACGATGGGAACGGTCTGCAGCAGAATGGTGTAAGGAAACAGCATTTGCCGCAGCCAGCGCCACTGTGCAAAGACCAGAGCCGACGCAATGCCAACGACGATGCTGGCTGCCAGCCCGCCTCCAGCCTCCATGGTCGTAATCCACAGAGAATTGAACAGCGATGCATCGTGTTCGCGAAATGCCTGCGCCACGAGAATCGGGCCCGGCAGCATGTACGGCGGAAGATGATTGGCCCATACCAGCACCTGCCACAGGCCCACCAGACATGCGAAGACCGCAGCCGCGTTGATGACCAGCAATACCTGCCGCTTCATGCCTGCATGACCCCACGGAGCAGGCGCGAGGCCTGCATCACGATCTCTTCAAATGCGGCCGACTCGCGCGTTTCCGCCGTGCGCGGCCAGGGCAGGTCGACATGCAGCTCGTGCGCGACGCGGCCGGGATGCGGCGCGAGCACAAGGATGCGCGACGAGAGAAAAACAGCCTCGGCAACCGAGTGCGTCACAAAGAGAACCGTCCATTTTTGCTCGGCGTAGAGACGCAGCAGCTCCTCGTTCATCCGGTCGCGCGTCATCTCATCGAGCGCGGCAAAGGGCTCATCCATGAGCAGAATGCGCGGGCGGCTGACCAGCGCGCGGGCTATGGAGACGCGCATCTTCATGCCGCCGGAGAGCTGGCGCGGATAGCGCTGCGCCACATGGCTGAGGCCGACAAGGTCCAGCATGCGCGCCACGCGCTCCTTCCGGGTGCTGCGGGCGGCATACTCCAGTTCCAGCCCGAGGCCGACATTGCGCTCCACGGTGCGCCAGGGCAGCAGCGTCGCATCCTGAAAGATGAAGCTCATCAGCTCGCGCGCGTTTTCCGGCGTCATGCCGTTTACGCGCACCGTGCCCTCGCTCACCGGGCTCAGGCCGGAGATGAGCCGCAGCAGAGTGGACTTGCCGCAGCCCGAGGGGCCGAGGAAGGTGACGAATTCGCCGCGCTCAACGGTGAGCGAGATGTTCTGGAGCGCGAGCGCGGCATTGCGAAACTTCTTGGTCACGCCCTGCAGATCGATTTCAGGAACTGCACCTGCCTGTGCGCCTACCATCCGGCTTCACCCCGCAGAGGCAGATAGAGGACCGACGGATGCTCCGCCGTATGCAGCACCTGCTGCGTGGAGCGGGCCCAGGTCCAGTTTCCGGCAAGCTGCGGCGGCACATCCGTCGAGGGATTGCGGTCGTAGAGCGGAAACGCGGAGCTGGCGATTTCGAGCCGCAGCCGCTCGCCCGGAGCAAGAACGAAAGCGGTCGGCTCCAGCGTGAACTCCCATCGGTGTACGGTGCCGGGCGCGTAACTCGATTCTCGAAACAGCCATGAACTGCGCGCGATGCCGATGCACAAAAATTCCGCGCGGCCGCTTGCGGTCAGGCGCACCAGCTTCGCGGTGAAATCGGCGTGCGGCGCGGAAGTGGCAGCGTGGAGCACAATGCGCGGGTGGCCGAAGAACTCTGTGGAGCGCGCAACCGGAGCTGAGGTATACACGAGCAGATTGTTACCCATCTCGAGCGCGGCCTGGTCAAACGGCCCGCTCAGCGCCTGCGGGCCGCCGGGCGCGTGGACAGGCACCTCCGGGTCGTAGACGAAGATGTCGCGCGGCTCGTTGCCGGCTGGGGCTTCCAGAGCGAGCACACCATCGCCCTTGCGCGCGTTGGCATTGCCGGCGCTGCGCAGATAGAGCGCATGCGATGCGGCCGACGGCCACTCCGGAGCGGAACGCCACTCATGCGGGCCAAGGGCAAAGTACCGGACGCGCGGCTCGCTGCCGAACTCGCCGGTGTCCTTGAGCCAGTGATTGAACCAGCGCAGCAGGATTTCGTCTGTATTGAGATTCGCCGCGTCGCCCAGATTCGCCTCGCCCGCGCGGTCGCCCCAGGGGATGTGAATCCATGGGCCAGCCAGGACATATTGATGTGTGCGCGCAAACTCCGTGCCTGCCTGCTGCCGCAATGCCAGGTACCCGGCGATGGAGCCTTCGAGATAGGTGTCGTACCAACCGGAGATATGCAGCGCCGGAACACAGATGCGATCGAGCCGGGTGCTGATGTCCTGCGCCGTCCAGTACTCGCCGGGGTCGCGATGCGCGAACCAGTCGCGCACATAGGAGGGCAGCGCGGGATCGGCGATGGCCGGGTGTTCCGCATAAGGAACCTGCACAGCCTGCGCGCGGATGTTGGCCCATGCGTCTTCCAGCCGGCCGCTCGCGGCATGCAAGCCTTTGCGGCGCGCATCTTCGCGCAGCATCTGAATACCCCAGCCCAGACTCGAACTGAGCCGCAGCGCACCCTGATGATAGAACCAGCCGTGGTACAGATCGACGGCGGTCATGTGCGGCGCGATGCAGGCAAGGCCCTCGGGCTGCTCGGCGGCGGCGAGCAGTTGAGTCGCCCCCTGATAAGAGAAGCCGTACATGCCGATGCGGCCGTTGCAGGCAGCGTGGGTGCGAAGCCAGGCAATGGTCTCCGCGCCGTCTGCACCTTCCTTACGGAATGGGTAGAAGTCTCCCGCAGAACCGCCGCGGCCGCGCACATCCTGGATCACGACGTGGTAGCCGTGCCGCGCAAACCACGCCGGATGGGCATACACCACCGTCGAGGCGATGTCGCGCCCGTAGGGCTGGCGCATCAGCAGAGTCGGCCACGGACCATCGCCCGCAGGATAGTAATGATCGGAGACAAGTGTGACGCCATCGCGGAGCGCGCAGGAAACTCCGCGCTCCAGGCGCACGCCGCTGCCGCACTCCACCAGGGCCATCGTCAGGCTCCGTGCCGCGGCGTGAAGTGGAACATGGCGACGAGCAACTCGGCGATGCGCGCGGCCGCCTCGTTTGACCAGCGCTCGCCCTTCTCGGCGGTAGCCGCGGAGGGATCGCCGAGAACGCCGCTGGGAGCGATGTCGCGCGTGAGCCAAGCGAAGTTGGCGGACGAGCCCTCGGGCTTGAGCGGCTCGGGCTTGTCCACGCGCGCAATGTAGTTGGCCGTGTACTCATCCGGATGCACGAGAGAGGGCGTTGCATGCAGAAGAAATGCCGTCTCGATTTCACCCGCATGGAATCCGTAGGTGCGCTCCTGCGGGCTTACGCCCTCGAAGGTTGCGCCGGGCGAGCCGAAGAGCGAGAAGGTGCGCAGGCCGAATTCGGCGCGCAGATCGCGTGCCAGCACATCGACGAGCGACGTGTTGCCTCCGTGCGTGTTGTAGAGGGCAACTTTCCTGAAGCCGCTGGCGGCGATGCTTGCGCCCAGGTCGCGCACGACGGCAAGAAAGGTCTGCGCGCTGACCGAGAGCGTGCCGGAAAAGCCGATGTGCTCATTGCTTTTGCCGTAGCAGACCGGCGGCAGCGCGAAGACGGGCAGCTCCGCCGGGATCTGGGCGAGAGCTTTGCCCAGCAGCAGATTGTTGATGAGCGTATCGGTCGCAAGCGGCAGGTGATGCCCGTGCTGCTCGATGGCCGCCGTGGGAAGCACCAGCAGGGTTGTTTCGCGCGGCAACGCGTCCACCTGTTTCCAGGTGAGGTAGGCAAAGTTGCGCTCGTCGGGAATCCAGGTCTTCACTGTGTCACCGTCCTGCGAAAGCTGACCATCTTGCCGGGATTCAGAAGTCCGCGCGGATCGTACTTCTGCTTGGCCAGCAACTGAATGTTATCCGGACGGAAGCGGCCGCCGTCTTCGAGGTAGTTCACGTGCGGATTGGCAACGAAGACGCCGATGGAGCGGCAGTAGGCAATCATCTCGTTCAGCCGCTCTTCTGTCGTAAAGCGGACCACGGGAATGGCACCGGGAATCACGACGCCGTCGCCGTTCTTCATGAATTCGATGTGGAAGAGAATCTCGTCGCCGTAGCGCGCGCGCAGCAGGCGGAACTGCTCGCGGCACTCCGCGGGCGAAAAGCCACATTGCAGGTAGGTATATGCCGGGTCGGCCTTCATGGCCCAGAGCGTGGTGTGGTTCCAGGTGTAGTCGCTCAGCAGCGGCTGCGTGCGCGGGCCCTCGTATGCGCCGGAGAAGGTGACTTCGCCGCCGGCGGCGCGCGCCGCCGCGTGCATCTGCCCGGCCTGCGCGGATGCAATCATGATCAGCGCCATCGCCTTGCCCGCGCGCACGGTTTGCCTGATCGGCGTAAAGAAGGATGGAATGGGCCACTCGAAGACGGTGGCGAGACGCTTGGTCCATGCATCGCTTGCCGCGATGGATTCGGTAAACGTGAAGGCTGCGTCATAGGTGTCGAAGACGGCGGTGCACTGCGTCCACTCGACCGCGGGCGTGAGCGCAAACCAGATGCGGGTGAGGATGCCGTTCGTTCCCCATGCATGCAGGATTTCGTGCACGGCAGGCCCCTCATGCAGCACCACGCGCGGCTCATCTTCCATGGTGACGACCTCAAAGGCACGGACCGTGTCGAAGTCGCGCAGGCCGCCGTGCGCAACCGAACCGATGCCGCCCGAGCCGCCCGCAAGAAAGCCGCCGACCGAGGCCTTGACCAGCGTGGAGGGATACATGCGCAGCTCCCAGCCCCGGCTGCGGGCCTCGGTTTCAAGAGCGCCGAGCCGCAGGCCCGGCTGGCAGACGGCAACGCCTTCCGGCGTGACCTCTTCGAGCTTGTCCATCAGAGAGAGGTCGAGCACGATGCCGCCCTCGAGGGGCACGCACTGCCCGTAGTTGCCCGTGCCCGCTCCGCGCACGGTGACCGGCACCGCATGCCTGCCGGCGAAACGCAGCACGGCGAGAATTTCATCCACGCTGACCGGCTGCACGGCGACATCGCCGTTCTTGTGTGCCAGCGCGGGCCGCAGCACGGGCGAGTACCAGTAAAAGTCGTGCGAAAGGCGCTTAAGCACGGCAGGCGCGGTGAGCACGCGCGCGGGGTCGGCGACGATCTGAGACAGCTCGGCGGCGAGTTCCATGCTCATGCGAGACACCTATGTGCGCCTGCGCGTGGACCAGCGGCGCATGGCCCGCAGCATGCTGGGATGAGTAAAGATGGCGTAGCACTCGTCGCGCATGAAAGGCCCGTCGACCGTGCAGCGCATGTCACTGCGCGCGGCGACCTCCGTTGCGGGAATCTGAATCTGGTTGAAGTGGCGATTAGCGTCGGCGATGGTCGCGCCGTAGACCACGCGGTCAAGCCCGGCCCAGAGCGCCGTGCTCATGCACATGGGGCAGGGCTCGCAGGTGGTGTAGAGCGTGTAACCGGCGAGCGAAAGCTGCTTGAGCCGCTTGGTCGCCATGCGAATGGCTCGTACTTCAGCGTGCGCGCTGGGGTCGTGCTCACCGGCAACATTATTCAAAGCGTGGAGCAGTGGCTTCCCCGTGCGGGTGGACACAATGGCTGCCCCGAACGGACGCGGACGCGCGGTGCGCAGCGAGCGCGCCGTAAAGGCGATGAGCGCGGTCATGCGCTCGGTGTCCCGGCTGAGATGCGACTTGTTTTTCCCGATGGGACGGGGCGAGGCGGACGCGACGACTCCCATATCCGAACGTATCATGCGGCGCGGCAGCGCGGGGCGGCAAAGTGCGCTTTACTTATGCGGTCTTTATGCACTGCCGATGCGGGCGCATGCGGCCTCTACAATCGCACTATGGATTCGCCTTTATGGACGGCACAGGGGCTGCATGCCGCGCTTGCCGCAGGCCGCGTGATGCCGAAAGAGCTTGCCGGGCAGGCCCTGGACCGGGCCAACGGCAATGCCGGCCGCAACACCTATCTGTGGCGCGACCCGGCGTGGACGCTGGCCGAGGCGGCACGCGCAGAGGCGATGCCGCGCGAGGCGAGAAACAGTCCTCTGTGGGGGCTGCCCATTTCCGTGAAGGACTGTTTCGATCTGGCGGGAGCGCCCACGAGCTGCGGTGTGCAGTTTTATCGCGACCACAACGGAGCAGCCGCGCAGGATTCATGGCTGGTTGAGCGGCTGCGCGCGGCGGGCGCGGTCATCACCGGCAAAACGCATCTGCATCCGCTGGCCTACGGCATCACGGGCGAGAATCCGGAGTTCGGCGACTGCGTGAAGCCCGGCAATCCCGCGGCACTCACCGGCGGCTCCTCGAGCGGCGCTGCGGCGAGCGTGCTGGAGGGCTCCGCCGTTGCGGCCATCGGCACAGATACCGGCGGTTCCGTGCGTGCGCCGGCGGCGTTGTGCGGGCTTGCGGGCTACCGGGCAACGCTGGGGCGCGGCGACTGGCGCGGCGCAGGCCATCTGGCGCAGTCGTTCGACACCATGGGCTGGCTCTTTCGCGATCTGGAGGATGCACCGGCGCTCGGCAAAATTTTTGCGCCAGAGCATGCGGAGGAGCACCCGGCGTTCACGCGCTTCGCCGTGATTGACGAGGCTTTTCTGTACGACTGCGAACCGGAGATTGTCGCGGCGCTGCATACAGCGGCAAAGGAGCTCGAAGCTCTTGGCCTGAAGCGCGCCACCTTCGATGCGGCGTGGTGGGCAGATTCCTTTGCAATCTTCGCGCCGATCCAGGCATGGGAGGCAGCGCGGATTCACGCAGGCAACTTTGCGGAGTTTGAGCCTGCCATCCGCGAGCGGCTGGAGTGGGGAGCGCGCATCTCCGACGTGGAGATTGAGACGCTGCGCGCACGGCACGCGGAGTTTCGTGCGCGGGCCGATGCGCTGCTCGGCGAGCATCAGCTCCTGCTGCTGCCCGCGACGCCGGTGCGGCAGTTTGCCGCCGGAGCCGACCAGAGCCAGACGCGCGCGCGGGTGCTGCGCTACACCACGCCGTTCAGTCTGGCGGGCGTGCCGGTGGTCACCCTGCCCTGCCGGGCGAGCGGCATGCAGCTCGCCGCGGCGCGCGGCAGCGACGAAGCGCTGCTGGAGCTTGCGGCCCGTCTTGGGGCGCAGCGCAGGAATGCGGCGCGCGCATGATAGGTTGGAGAAAAATACATTGTTTCCGGGCCCGAGGTGCACGATGATTTCACGCCGACTCCTTCCCTGCCTCGCCATCGCTGCCACGCTTATCCTAACCGGATGCCGTTCCCACGGTCCGGCCAGTGACAACGGACTCACGCCTGTGCGGCTGCAGCTCGACTGGTATCCGCAGCCGGAGCATGGCGGGTTTTATACGGCGCTGCTGAACGGCTACTACAAGGCCGAGGGGCTCGATGTGACGCTGCTGCCGCTGCCGCAGTACGGCAGCGCCGCGCAGATTGTGGCCACGGGCCAGGCCGACATCGGGCTCGGATCGAGCGACCAGATTCTCGAGTGGGATTCAAACGGGCTGCCGCTTGTGGCCGTGGCCGCCACGATGCAGCACGATCCGCAGGCCATCATGGTGCATGCCAGCTCGCCGATCCACGACTTCAAGGACCTCGAAGGCCACACCATCGCCGCCCAGACCGGCGCCACCTGGCTCAAGTACGTGACCTCGCGCTACAACCTGCACCAGGTGAAGCAGATTCCCTCCACGCTTTCGATCGCGAACTTTCTTGCCGATCCAAACTATGTGCAGCAGATCTTCATCACCAGCGAGCCGTTCTTTGCCAGGCAGGCCGGTGCACAGGTGCGGACGATTCTCATCAGTTCCTCGGGCTACGATCCCTATCGGGTGCAGTTCACCACACATGACTTTGCCGCGCAGCACGGCGATGTGCTGGCCAGGTTTGTGCGCGCCAGCATACGCGGCTGGCGGGACTACCTGAACAATCCCGGCCCGACCAACGCCTATCTGCTCAAGCTGAACCCGGCGCTCAATCCGCAGCAGGAGGCGTATACGGCGCAGGCGCTCAAGGATGGCGGCTTTGTGACCGGGGGCGACGCGAGCGGCGCGCAGATTGGCAAGATGGCGGCCGCGCGCTGGCAGACCGGCTATGAGCAGTTGAAATCCCTGGGGATTCTGCACGGAGCCCTTGACCCCGCCACGGCCTACTCGCTCAAGTTCGCGCAGTAGCGGCTACTCTTCGCCGATGTCCTCGTTCCAGATTTCAGGGTGCTCGGCGATGAAGCTCTCGAGCAGCTCGCGGCACTCGCGGCTGTCCAGGTCGATGACCTCGACGCCGTTCTCGCGCAGCCAGTCCAGACCGCCGGCGAAGGTGCGGCTCTCGCCCACCACCAGCGTGCCAATGCGGAACTGCCGCACAAGGCCGCTGCAGTACCAGCACGGCGCAAGAGTAGTCACCATCACCAGGTCGCGGTAGCTGCGCTGGCGGCCGGCGCGGCGAAACGCGTCTGTCTCGCCGTGGACGCTGGGGTCCCCCTGCTGCACGCGGCGGTTGTGGCCGCGGCTCACCAGCCTGCCCGCGCGGGTAAAAAGCGCCGCGCCAATGGGAATGCCGCCCTCGATGCGCCCAAATCGCGCCTCTTCCAGGGCAACGGCCAGCATGGCCTCATACTGCTCCCGGCCGGTGAGCCCTTGTGCATCGCCCATTGCGCCGCTCCTTATTTATGGATAGGAACCTGGAACGATGATACGGGACGCGATAAGGCGCATCCTCTGGCCCCTGCAGACCCTGCTCTTCGGGCCTCCAGCCTTAAGAATTGTTAAGTGCGTATCGGCCCACGGAACTGTGCGTTGCAGTTAACTGCTTGAAAAACATGGAAGATGGTGCTGTACTGGATTCGCGCCAGCCGGCCGATCTCCCGCCTCTTCTTCATTTCATCGTTCATTCACATTGGAGCGTCTTGACTTGGAGCGCGCTCAAAGATGTACGTTGAGAATATGCAGAACGCGGGATACACCATTCGAAGCATGGCGGAGCGTTGCGGGATGACGGCGCACACCCTCCGCTATTACGAGCGCGTGGGGTTGATTCAGCCGGTCGGACGCGCGCATAACGGTCACCGCCGCTACTCCGACGCCGACGAGGCATGGATTCACTTTCTGCACTGCATGCGCGCCACCAGCATGCCCATTCGCGAGATGCAGCGTTACGCGGAGCTGCGCGAGCTGGGTGACGCCACTTCCGAGCAGCGGCGCAAGATTCTCGAGGACCACCAGGCGGCCATTGCGGAGCAGATTGTGGAGCTGCAGCGGGCACATGCACTGCTGACCCACAAGATCGCCAACTACAAGGCGATCGAGCAGCGCATCCGCATCGACCGGCCCGCGCTGAACGAGCCTGAAGTCGACTGCGCACTCGAACCGGTCGGCTAACAACCAAAAATCCGAGGTACTTCGCCATGAAGACCCGCAGACTGGGCGCAAACGGGCCCACGGTCTCGGCCATTGGGCTGGGCTGCATGGGCATGAGCGAGTTCTACGGCGGCCGCGACGATCAGGAGTCGCTGGCGACGATCGACCGCGCCCTCGAACTCGGCATCGATTTTCTCGACACTTCCGATGTCTATGGCCCGCACACCAACGAGGTGCTGGTGGGCAAAGCGCTGAAGGGCCGCCGTAGCCAGTTCTTTGTCGCCACCAAGTTCGGCATTGTGCGCGACCCCGCCGACCCCGCGCGCCGCGGCGTGGATGGCAGCCCGGCTTATGTGCGCAAGTCGGCTGAAGCCAGCCTGCAGCGGCTGGGCATCGAGACCATCGACCTGTATTACCAGCATCGCGTGGACCCGAAGACGCCGATTGAAGAGACGGTGGGCGCCATGGCGCGGCTGGTGGACGAGGGCAAGGTGCGGTATCTCGGCCTCTCGGAGGCATCGGCGGCAACCGTCGAGCGCGCCCATCGCACGCATCCCATCACCGCGCTGCAGACGGAGTACTCGCTGTGGACCCGCGACCCGGAGCCGGAGCTGCTGCCCCTGTGCCGCAAGCTGGGCATCGCGTTTGTGGCCTACAGCCCGCTGGGCCGCGGCTTTCTGACCGGCGCATACAAGAGCCCGGACGACTTTGAGTCCGATGACTACCGGCGGCATAGCCCGCGTCTCCAGGGCGAGAACTTCACCCGCAACCTGGAGCTGGTGGAGACGGTAAAGCGGTTCGCGGCCGAGATTGGCGCGACACCCAGCCAGCTTGCACTGGCCTGGGTACTGGCCCAGGGCGAGGACATTGTGCCTATCCCCGGCACCAAGCGCCGCAAATATATTGAGGAGAATGCGGCAGCGGTTGACCTGAATCTGCCCTCTGGCCTGGTCGAGGCGCTGCAGCAGGCTTTCCCCGCAGATGCGGCTGCCGGCGAGCGCTACGCACCGGCGATGATGACATTGCTGAACGGATAGCGCGACAATAGCGGACACGCAAGTGGGCAAGGAACCGATTCCCCGGTTTCACATGCAATTCGAGTACGATGGCTGCACGGGCTTACGGCCCGAGGAGGTCTCCAGTGGCAGACGTGATGGACAAGCGCCCGAGGACGGCGCACTCTCCGGCCCCTGAACAGGAACTCGCCCCCGACCAGCAGACGCTGGAGCTGGAGCCTCTGACGGCGCAGGCAAAGGGTGCCCGCTTCAGCCGCCGGTCGTTCCTCTCCGGCCTGGGCGCTACCGGGCTCATCGCGGGCTCCGGCCCGCTGGCCGCCGCTGCGCCGGTGCTGGAACCCGCCGCGGACGACGCCGGCACGGCCAATGTCACCCTGCGGATCAACGGCAAAGACTACACGCTGCGCGGACTGGACACGCGGGCCACGCTGCTTGACACGCTGCGCGAGCGCATCCACTTGACCGGCACCAAGAAGGGCTGCGACCACGGCCAGTGCGGTGCCTGCACCGTGCATGTGAATGGCCGCCGGGTGAATAGCTGCCTTTCCTTCGCCGTCATGCACGAGGGCGACGAGATCATGACGATCGAAGGCCTGGGTCAGCCCGGCAACCTGCACCCCATGCAAGCGGCCTTTGTGGAACACGATGGCTACCAATGCGGCTACTGCACCAGCGGGCAGATCATGAGCGCCGCCGCACTGTTGAAGGAGCCGATTGGCCCCAGCGACGAGGATATTCGTCACGCCATGGCGGGCAACATCTGCCGCTGCGGCGCCTACTCTAATATTGTTGCCGCCGTGCGGCAGGTACGCTCACACGCCTGAGGCGAGGAGGCCGAAATGCGGACATTCGAATACACCAAAGCCTCGAGCGTCGATAAAGCCGTTGGCGGCGCAAAGTTCATCGCAGGCGGCACCACGCTCGTCGACCTGATGAAGTTGAGCGTCGAACAGCCCAAGGCGCTGGTCGACATCAACCTGCTGCCTCTGGACAGGATCGAGAAGCTGCCCGATGGCGGCCTGCGCATTGGCGCGCTGGTGCGCAACTCAGACCTTGCGTGGAATGAGGATGTGAAGACGCGCTATACCGTCCTGTCGGAGGCGATTCTCTCCGGCGCCTCGCCACAGTTGCGCAATATGGCCACTACGGGCGGCAATCTGCTGCAGCGCACGCGCTGCGCGTACTTCCGCGAGCCCAGCGCCGGCACGCCGGGCGGCTACGGCTGCAACAAGCGCACGCCGGGCACGGGCTGCGCCGCGCTCGAAGGCTTCCATCGCATTCACGCCATCCTGGGCACAAGCGACCACTGCATCGCCACACATCCCTCGGACATGTGCGTGGCCATGGTTGCGCTGGACGCCGTGGTTCATGTGGAAGGGCCGAAGGGCAAGCGCACCATTCCCATCGGGGCGTTCCACAAGCTGCCAGGCGATACGCCGCAGATTGAAAATGACCTGGAGCCGGGCGAGCTGGTGACCTATGTCGATCTGCCCAGGCCGGTCGAAGGCGCGCGCTCGACGTATCTGAAGCTGCGCGACCGGGCCAGCTACGAGTTCGCGCTGGCCTCCGCGGCCGTGGTCGCCAAGGTCGAAGGCGGACATATTCGCTACGTCCGCGTGGCGATGGGCGGAGTCGGAACGAAGCCGTGGCGCGCCCATGAGGCCGAGGCCGCGCTGCTGGGCAAACGCGCCGATGCAGCCGCCTTCCGCAAAGCTGCGGAGGCCGCGCTGGCCGATGCAAAGCCGCGCACCGACAATGCCTTCAAGGTCGAACTGGCCAAGCGCTGCATTGTGCGCACGCTCAAGCTCGCAACCACCTAGCCCGCACGCCGAAGGAGACGCCCATGGCGACCGAGACTCTTCCCCACGCAGCCGCCGGCATTATTGGCGCGGCGGTGCCGCGCATTGACGGCCCGCTGAAGACGACCGGCACGGCGCGCTACGCGGTCGATCACGATTTTCCCCGCCTGGCACATGGCGTTCCGGTGCAGAGCACTATCGGCAAAGGCGCCATCCGCGCACTGGACGCGGCCGCCGCGGAGAAGATGCCGGGCGTGATCGCGGTTCTGCAGCGCGCCAACCTGCAGAACGTGTATCGCACCATTCCGCACGAGGAAGACGGCGGCATGGCCGAGTCGCGCGCTCCGTTCGAGGACGACACCGTCACCTACTGGGGACAGTACGTTGCGGTTGTGATTGCCGAGACGCTGGAGCAGGCCAAGGCCGCGGCGGACGCCGTGCGCGTGGAGTACGATGCGGAGACCCCGGATGTGCGCACCGATCTGAGCGCGGGCTTCGACGGGGAGCGCGAAAGCAGTTGGAAGCGCGGCAATCCCGATGAGGCTTTGTCCACCGCGCCGGTTGTCGTGGACGAAGTCTACGTCACGCCCATCGAGACCCATAATCCGATGGAGATGCACGGAACCGTGGCCGTGTGGGAGGGCGGCAACGTGACGATCTACGACAGCTCGCAGGCGGTCGTGGGCTTTCGCACCGCGATGGCCGAGGTGCTAGGCGTTCCGCGCGAGAATGTGCGGATCATCTCCCGCTTCGTCGGCTCCGGTTTTGGAGGCAAGCTCTCCGCCTGGCCGCAGGCCACCCTGGCCGCGGCCGCGGCCCGGCAGTTGCAGCGCCCGGTAAAGATCAGCGTCGACCGGCGCATGATGTTCTCCAACGTCGGTCATCGCCCGCGCACGCAACAGCGCATTCGCCTGGGCGCAACAACGGATGGCAAACTCACGGCGATTCGCCACGACTTCTACACCGAGACCTCGGAACGCGACGATTTTGTGGAACACTGCGGCGAGCAGACTCCATTCCTCTACAGTTGTCCAAATCTCGAAGTGACCACTGCGATGGTGCGCCGCAGCGTAGGCGCGCCCGCGCCGATGCGCGGCCCCGGCGCGGTGCCGGGGTTGTTCGCGCTCGAGTCGGCGATCGACGAGCTGGCGATCAAGCTCAACATGGACCCGCTTGAGTTGCGCCTGAAGAATGACGCCGAGCGCGACGAAGGCAGGAACCTTCCCTTCTCCTCGCGCCACCTGAAGGAGTGCTACCTGACCGGCGCGGAGAAGATCGGCTGGAAACAGCGCACGCCCGGCGTTGGTTCGATGAAGCGCGACGGCAAGATCATTGGCTGGGGCGTGGGCGGAGCATCGTGGTCCGCCGCGCGCGTTCCCTGCACCGCATCGGTGGAGCTCTGCGCCAACGGCCGCGTATGCGTGCGCTGCGCCACGCAGGATATCGGCACCGGAACCTACACGCTGTTCGCGCAGGTGGTGCATGCGAAGACGAGCGTGCCGCTCGACCGCATCGACGTGTTCCTGGGCGACAGCAGCCTGCCGGACGGGCCGACTTCCGGCGGCTCCATGGTCACCAGCGCCATGCTGCCCGCATCGACTTACGCGACTGACCAGGCCGTCGAGCGCCTGCTGCACATCGCGGCACTCACGCCGGGGTCGCCCTTCCACGGCGCGCGGCCTGATTCGTTGACCGTGGCCGAAGGCCGCGTGATGGCACGGGAGCAGCAGCCCAAGGCGGTGGGCGCCTCATACCATGCCGGCGGCGATCTCACGGCGCGTGGTCTGCCGTTTGAAGAAGTGCTGCGCCTGGCGGATATCGGCAGCATCAGCGCGACCGGGCGCACGTTCCCATCCTTCGAGGACCCGAAGGCCAAGCAGTACTCGCTGCATTCCTTCGGCTGCCACTTTGCCGAGGTGGAGTGGGAGCCGGAGATTGCGCGGCTGCGCGTGAGCCGCATCTTCTCGGTCTTCGATGCGGGACGCATCATCAACAAAAAGGCCGGCACAAACCAGATTCTGGGCGCAGCGGTGATGGGCCTGGGCATGGCGTTGTTTGAGGACACGGTGCACGATGCCCGCACCGCCCAGCCCATCAACGGCAACTTTGCCGACTACCTGGTGGCTACCTGCGCCGACCTGCCCGATCTCGATGTCACGTTCCTCGATTATCCTGACCTGATCGTGAACGAGTACGGCGCTCGCGGCATTGGCGAAATCGGCATGGCTGGCGTGGCTCCCGCGATCACCGCCGCCGTATATCACGCCACCGGCGTGCGCGTGCGCAACCTGCCGGTGCGCATCGAGAACCTGCTGCAGTCCACGATCCGCGAGGCATGAGCGCGCATCACGCAAGGAGCTGGAACCGTATGAGCAAGACCACGGAATCCGCAGTAGGCACGGCCACGCCGCGCATTGACGGCCCACTGAAGACGACAGGCAGCGCCCAGTACGCCGCCGACTTCCACTTCGTGCGCCTGGCGCACGCAGTGCCTGTGGGCGCGGCGATCCCGAGCGGCCGCATCCGCAGCCTGGACACGCGCGCCGCTGAAACGATGCCCGGCGTCTTGCTGGTGCTGCATCGCGGCAATATTGGGCCGCTCTATCGCACCGTTCCCGGCGACGACAACGTGACCAACAGTGAAGTGCGCGCCGCCTTTGAGGACGATGTGGTGCGCCACTGGGGCCAGCATGTGGCCGTCGTCATCGCAGAGACGCTGGAACAGGCCACGGATGCAGCCGCGTCCGTGAAGGTGGACTACGAGCCGCAGAGCGCCGACCTAGACATGCATCTGATCGGCGATCACGCGCCGCGCAAAACGGGCTCCAAACGCGGAGATGCGGATGCGGCATTTGCCTCGGCGCCCGTCAAGGTCGATGCAACTTATGTGACTCCGATCGAGACGCACAATCCTATCGAGCTGCATGCCTCGGTCGCTGTGTGGGACGGCGACCGGGTCACGCTGTACGAAACCTCGCAGGGCGTGGTGAATCACCGCGCGGTGATGGCGCAGGTGCTGGGCATTCCCATCGAGAATGTGCGCGTGGTGACGCGCTTCCTCGGCTCGGGGTTTGGCGGCAAGCTCTTTCCCTGGCCGCACACAGCCATGGCCGCGGTTGCCGCCAAGCGTCTCAATCGCCCGGTTAAGCTGAGTCTCGACCGCCGCATGATGTTTTCAAATGTCGGCTACCGGCCGCGCACGGAACAGCGTCTTCGCCTGGGCGCGAGCAAGGAAGGCAAGCTGCTTTCTCTGCGCCAGGACTACGTGAATGTGACTTCGCAGCTCGACGACTTCAACGAGAACTGCGGCGAAGCCACGCCGTATCTCTACAGTGTCGCCAACCTCGAGATCACCAGCGGCATGGTGCGCCGGCATGTGGGCGCGCCCATGTATATGCGCGGCCCCGGCGCGGTGCCCGGCCTCTACGGACTCGAGTCGGCCATGAACGAGCTGGCCGACGAGCTGAAGATGGACCCGCTGCAGCTTCGCATCCTGAACGATGCCGAGAAGGATGAGAGCACCGGACAGCCTTTTTCGTCGCGGCATCTGCGTGAGTGCTTCGAGGCAGGCGCGCAGAAGTTCGGCTGGGAGAAGCGCACGCCCGGCATCGGTTCCATGCGCCGCGACGGCAAGATCTTGGGCTGGGGCCTGGCGGGCGCAAGCTGGATCGCCATGTGCCTGCCCTGCACGGCGAACGTGGAGTTCTGCGCCAATGGCCGCCTGTGCGTGCGCTGCGGCACACAGGACATCGGCACCGGGACTTACACCATCTTTGCGCAGATTCTGAGCCAGAAGACCGGCGTGCCGCTCGACCGGATCGATGTGATCCTGGGCGACAGTTCTCTGCCCGAGGGACCGATGTCCGGCGGCTCGATGGTCACCGGCTCCGTGCTCGATGCCATTGCCAAGGGCGCGGATGGCGCAATCGACCGTCTGCAGAAACTCGCGTCCGTCACGGAGAGTTCGCCGCTGTACGGCGTCAAGGCCGAAGAGATTGCGTTCACGCAGGGCCGCCTGCACAAGAAGGGCGGCGCGCCGGATGCAGGCCTGCACTTTGCCGATCTGCTGAAGATGGCCCGGCTCAGCGGCGTGAGCGCGGAAGGCAAGACGCAGCCTACGTGGGAAGACCCGAAGGCCAAAGGCGTGTCTCTCCATTCCTATGGCGCGCAGTTTGTCGAAGTGGAGTATGACCCCGGCATTGCGCGGCTGCGCGTGAGCCGCGCCGTCTCGGTCATCGACGCCGGGCGCATCATCAATCCCAGGGCCGCGGCCAACCAGATTGCGGGCGCAGTGGTGATGGGCGTGGGCATGGGCCTGCTGGAGGAAACGGTCTACGATCCGCGCAGCGGACAGCCCATCAACGGCAGCCTGGCCGATTACCTGGTGGCAACCTGTGCCGATGCGCCGGAGATCGATGTTGAATTTCTCAACTATCCCGATCCCGCGATGGGCGAGTACGGCGCGCGCGGCGTGGGCGAAATCGGCCTGGCAGGCGTGGCCGCGGCCATCACCGCGGCTGTGTATCACGCCACAGGCGTGCGCGTGCGCGAGCTGCCGGTGCGCATCGAGCATCTGCTGCAGTCGCAGCTTGTGGAAGTGTAACCAGCCGAAGGAGCGCATGACCGACCTCGAACGCATTCTGCCGCTGTGGCACGAGCTGGAAAGCACAGGGGTGGATTCTGTGCTGGCCACTGTGGTTGGGGTCGAGGGCTCAAGCTATCGCAAACCCGGCGCGCGCATGCTTCTGGCGCAGGATGGCCGCCGCGCGGGCACCGTAAGCGGCGGATGCCTTGAGGCCGAGGTTGCCAGGCGCGCGTGGTGGCTCACCGCAAATGGCCCCGTGGTGGAGCGCTATTCCACACTCGATGACGATGGCGACATGCCCTACGGCTCGGGCTGCGGCGGAGCCGTCTTTCTTCTGCTGGAGCGCGGAGCAATGGGAGGTTCTCTGCTCGCCGGGCTTGAAGCCGCATTCCAAGCGCGCATGCCCGCAGCCATTGCAACGGTGCTCGACGGGCCGCACGCCGGCAGGCATGTTTTCGCGCACTCCGCGGAGGGCGGCGACGCGCGGCTTGCTGATCTTGCCGCACGCGCGCTGGACACGCAGGCAAACTTCGAACAGACCATTACGCTTGAGGGCATGCGCACCCGCGTCTTTGCGGAGTACTGCCCGGCGCGGCCGGGTTTATGGATCTTCGGCGCGGGTGACGATGCAAAGCCCCTGCTCACTCTGGCGCGCGAGCTTGGCTGGTTTGTCGCCGTCATGGATGGCCGCTCAAATCTCGCCACGCGCGAGCGCTTCTCCAGCGCCGATGATGTGCGTGTGCTGCAGTTCTCCGCGTTGCCTGCGGGCGCAGCGGAGGACTTGGCCCCAAAGCCAACCGATGCGGCAGTCGTTATGACGCACAGTTTCGAGCAGGATTCGCGCATTCTGGCATCTCTGCTGCAGCTTGCGATGCCGCCCGCTTACATCGGCGTGCTGGGCCCGCAGCGGCGCACGCGCGAGCTGCTTGCAGAGGCCGCGCGGCTGCTTAATCTTTCCGCAACGAGTGACCGCATCGATCGCTGGCTGGCGCACCTGCATGCGCCCACCGGCCTTGACCTTGGCGCGGACACACCCGCAAGCATCGCGCTCTCCATTCTGGCCGAGGCGCAACAGGTGCTGCACGCCGGCAGCGGCCGCGCCCTGCGCGAAGTGCGCGCCGCGAAAGGCATTGCGGCGCTGCTCTAGCGGCTATGCGGCCTTGTTGGCCAGGTGCTTCTCCAGCACTTCAAGAAATTTTGCCAGCCATGCCGGATGCGCGGTCCACGCCGGACCTGTGACGAGATTGCCGTCGGCATACGCCTCGCTGAAGTCGAGCTTGACGAAGGTGCCGCCCGCCAGTTCCACCTCCGGCGCACATGCCGGATAAGCATTCAGCTTGCGCCCCTTGAGCACGCCCGCGGCAGCGAGCAGTTGCGGACCGTGGCACAGCGCGGCGATCGGCTTGCCCGCCTTGTCGAAGGCGCGCACAATGTCCAGCACCTGCGCGTTCAGCCGCAGATACTCCGGCGCGCGGCCGCCGGGGACCACGAGGCCATCGTAGTCGGCCGGCTTCACCTCATCGAAGGCTGCATTCAGCGTAAAGTTGTGGCCACGCTTCTCGGAGTAGGTCTGGTCGCCTTCAAAGTCGTGGATCGCGGTGCGCACCTGCTCGCCCTTCTTCTTGCCGGGGCACACGGCATCCACGGTGTGGCCCACCATCTGCAGCGCCTGGAACGGCACCATGATCTCGTAATCCTCGACAAAGTCCCCCGCCAGCAGCAGCAGTTTCGCGGTTTTCATGGCATGCATCTCCTGGGCCCGGAACTCATGATGTGAGTTACAGGCTTTCAGTCACCAGTATCTCTCCAAATGCGAAGAGGATCATCTCTCCCGCGGATGAAATTCCCTCGTGTCAATCGGCACTCGCGCCGTTCGACTGCGCTCCCACTCGAAGACGATCCGCGCCGTAGAATCGCAATATGGCCTCATCCCCGCTCGATGCATTGAACACGCGCATTGCCGCTTGCACGCTGTGCCCGCGCCTGCGCGCGCACTCTGAGGAAGTGGCCCGCATCAAGCGCCGCGCGTATATGGATTGGGAGTACTGGGGCCGCCCTGTGCCTTCCTTCGGCGACCCCAGGGCGCGCGTGCTTGCGCTGGGCCTCGCCCCGGGCGCGCATGGCTCGAACCGTACCGGCAGGCCGTTCACCGGAGACGGTTCCGGAGACTTTCTGTATCCCACGCTCTACGATGCTGGTTTTGCCTCGCAGCCGAAGGCAACCTCGCGCGACGACGGCATGAAGCTGCACGGGCTCTGGATCACCTCGGTAGGCCGCTGCGCGCCGCCGGGCAACAAACCCACGCCCGAGGAGCTGCGCAATTGTGCTCCGTGGCTCGATGAGGAACTGAAGCTCTTGCGCGACCTGCGCGTCGTGGTCTGCCTCGGGCGCATTGCGTTTGACGGCCTGCTGGCCCATGCGCAGCGCACCGGCCAGATCGCCTCGCGCGCGAGCTATGCCTTCAGTCACGGCGCAGAGTACACGCTGCCGCAGGGCCTGCATCTCCTTGCGAGCTTTCACCCCTCGCTGCAGAACACCAACACAGGCAAGCTGACGCGGCCCATGTTTCTCAAAATCTTCCAGCGCGCGCGTGCGCTGGCGGGGCTCTGACACAGCGCTTAGAATGGACATCCATCATGGATGATTTTTCGAAGACGATTCTGCGGGAGCTGCTGCCGAGCGAGAAGGATATTCCTCTGCCAAAGAAAGGCAAGCAGCAGGATGAGCTTGCGCTCGATCATCTGGCAGCGCCCATTCTGCTGGAGCGGGCGGCCTATCTGCGCAAACTCGCCAAGCTGAGCGAGGGCGTGGCCAGCGAGGTGCTCAAGGATTACCCCCAGCACGCGCTGCACCTGCTGGTGCGCAGCCGCGATGGCGGCGCGGAGCAGCATGCGCGCTTCGCCGATCTCTTCATCGTGCTGGAAGGCCGTCCGGTGCTTGCCACCGGCGGCGCTATCAAAAATGCGAAGACCATTGCGCCCGGCGAGATTCGCGGCGATGCGGTTGAGGGCGGCTCTCGCCAGGAGCTGCGCGCCGGAGATATGGCGCATGTGCCCGCGGGACTGCCTCATCAGATGCTGGTGCCGGGCGACCGGCCGGTGACGTGTCTTGTGGTGAAGATGGAGCAAACGGCGCAGAAGGATTAGACAGCGCCAAAGATCATGGAGCGGGAGACCGGGATCGAACCGGCGACATTCAGCTTGGGAAGCTGACGTTCTACCACTGAACTACTCCCGCCCTTTAGAATCAATCATTTAATAGATTGATTGCCGCTTACTATCCAACTTACTATCCATTTTGCTAGACTGGAACACGGAAGCAGGGCTCCCCGACGGTCCCCAATTTGCCCTTCCGGCGCCAGCGCGAATGCGTGATGGATAGTAAACATGGATAGTAAACCCGGGCGAAAAACTCACCTTAAGAAGTATCTCTCGCACAACGGGAAATGGCAATTTTTCCCGGTCGTCAATGTCAATGGAAGACCGAAGCCGGAGCTCGTCATCATCGACGGCAAGCCGCGCCGCGGGACCGGTGGCACCTTCTACCTCGACTGGCGGGAGAACGGCCAGCGCCGCACGCGCTCGGTCGGAACATCGCCGCGCGAAGCGCTGGATGCGTGGCAGCTCCAGTCCGGCATCTTCTCCGGCGAGATTGAGGCGCCGGAAGAAGAGCCGAAGGCAGCGTCCACTTCGACGACGATTCGCGCCGCAGTAGACAGCTACCTTGCCGAGGTGAAGGCCACAAAGGGCGATGCCACCTGGCGCGCTTACTCGGCCGACCTCGCGTGGTTCCAGAAGGTTTCGAAAAAGCATTATGTCGATCAGCTCGGGCGTTCCGACGCGATG
Organism: Occallatibacter sp.; assembly: GCA_035549115.1. GTDB lineage: Bacteria > Acidobacteriota > Terriglobia > Terriglobales > Acidobacteriaceae > Telmatobacter. Next base: position 58,551 of record DASZRQ010000089.1, read on the forward strand.
AAACTGTTCGCTGCCGGCCGAGATGAGGATCTGAATCAGAAGACGATCAACAAGCGGGTGATCGTGATGCTCCAAGCCATGCGCCGCGCCGGGGCAAATATCCAACTTCACAAGGGCGACTGGCCACGCACCATCGACAAACGCGTCGAGATTTACGAGCGTGAGGAGTTGACCCGCTTCTTCAAAGCGTGCACGCCAGAGGAACGACTCGTTTTTCAGGTCTTCCTTTGCTCGGGGTTCCGGTCACGCGAGGTTTCGTGCCTGACCTGGGAGGACGTGGACTGGAAGGCCGGCACGCTGAGCGTCCGCCCCAAACCGGATTTCGGGTTTACCCCAAAGAGCTACGAAGAAAGAGCTGTGCCGATTCCTTCGGCGCTTCTCGAATCCCTGCGCGCGCGATGGAAGAAGCATCAGGACTCGACGCTGATCTTCCCTACTCCCCCACATCCGAAGCGGAAAAACTATGGCGGTGACAAGCCCGACGCGCACCTGCTTGAACTCGGGAAAGAAATTGCCCATCGCGCAGGATTGAATTGCAAGCGCTGCAAGACGAAACAGGGGAAATGCAGCGACGGGCCGTTCTGCCAGAAGTTCTACCTGCACAAGTGGCGGCACACCTTCGCCACGCAGATGCTGCAATCCGGCATCGACATCAAGACGCTGCAGACACTCCTTGGGCACAAGAACATCGCTACTACGGAAAAATATCTGAAGTCTCTTCGTCTCGATGATCTGCGGCATAAGGTTGAGGCATCTACGCTGGCGGCGATGCTTTAGGCACCGTCAGATTGTCCCAAAAATCGGACCGTAACCCGTTCAGCAATTTTCAGCAGGTTCATTTCTTGGATCCTCCAATCACAAAGGTGTTGAGAATCTGGGATGCCGGCCCCGGTTGGATTCGTAGATTCATCAGTGCGGTTGGGCTTGTCGGTGCGTTCGGAGCAACCTGGGCGCTATTTTGAGGTGCCCCACTCTTTGGCGGTTGGAAAGAGATTGGCGTTGTTGACCCGTCTGCATTTAGCTGCAGCAGAGGTAGCAAATGATTTGGGGCGGTCTGCAAATACATCGGTGCTGCCGTTGCACTACTTAATGAATCGAGAACTTTGCAGTAATTCACTGTCGGACAATCGATATGGTAAAGATTTCCTCCAATCGAGAGCCCCTTTGTGTTTCCGGCACCGCCAGTCGATTCAAAGAGCGAAGTGAAGTTTGCCCCGGACCAAGAAGTGAAATCCGAACTCATCACCGTCACTAGCGGCGAGATCTGATTCCATATATTAAGTAATTGCCAAGCATCATCCGGATCGCCTGCAAATCCCAGTTCCATGCGATTCGTCCATCCTGTCAAATCTGTCGGTTGAATTTTGAATGTCCAGCTACAGATTCGTCGAGTATCTGAACATACCGGGGAGCCCTCGTCGCCCCCGGGAGGCGTCGGCGAAACAATGAGCTGAGGTGACAGAGGTTTGTCATCGACATTCGCAAATTGAATCTGGAAGTCCCAATAGCCACCATTCGCGGCGGCGGTATGGTCGTCATGCCACTGAGGATTCGAGGCACTCCACAGCGTCGGCGCTGGATTCCCGAAGGGTCTCCAATCCGTCGCTTGTAGGCTTGTCTTCGCGACCAGTGCTCCTCCGACATGCCCCTGATCAATCACTTGGATTTGAACGTCTGATTGTGTGAGTGAGTTCAGAACTCCGGAATTGTTCTTGTCCCAGAATTTACAGACTAAGCTTCCACTCTGCGTTGCCGCGGACTCTCCTGCACCACAATCGAGCCGGTACAGCTTTTGACTACTGCTTCCTGGGAACTGAACGTATACTTCCGAACTTGCGCCCCATGGACTCGTCGCAGCACCGGACACAACCTGCGTTGTTGTTCCGGTTTGCGCGCTGGAAGCCGTCGCAATCGGCGGAGCCTGAACCACTATCTCATCATCGCAAACCTCTGGGTGGTCCACCGTGCATTTGGTCTTTTGCCAAAGAAACGCACCTACCGCAGAACTTGCGGGAACTTGATAGGCCAGAGAAGGAAGATGGCAAACCTTTCCTGCTTCCAGTGAACAGTCAAGAGCCTGTCCTGAAATCGTTGCTGCTCCCTGTGTCAGGGAAGAAATGGATGAAGGCGCAGCACCGGGACTCGCAATCTGGATGGTTGGAAAAGTGGCCCCGAACTGCCCAGCATCGAGGGTGATCAGAAGATTGTTTGGGGAGACCGGCATCCATGTATTTGCTTGAGCGATAGAGGTCGATTCTTCCAGCAGTCCCCCGGACCCGTTTCCATTTGGAATCGCCCGACCGAACGTATCGCGGGCACGCTTAAGCAGAATCCCGTTCGCATAGAGCGTCGCCTGCTGATCGATTGGTGCACCCAATTGGACTGATAGCGATACAAGCACGGGATTGGCCGCTGAGTACTTCGTCGCATCATACGATGCGCGGTTGAACGAAATACTCTGTACTGCGACGGGCCCTGCTGCACTTCCTCCTTGAGCCACCTGCGCAATTTTCGCGTTGTAGTCTGCGAAGTTGGTCACGGGAGTATCAGACCGTTGATGGCGGCCGTCGGAATCTTCCCACCAAACCCCGAAGTGGTCGAGTGTTGGTACACAGCCTTGCGGTGCGCTGATCAACGCGAAAGTCCTCTTCGTATCCGAAGACACGAAGTTGTCGCCTAACTGAATCCCAAACCTCCATCCAAATACCGACTGGTCAACTCCGTAGCCGGTGATGTATGACTCTTGCCCAAGGGTCTGTGACATTTTCAAATGCTCGCGGTTGTAACCAGCGTTGATACCGAAGGAGAACCAAGACAGCATCACGCCAAAGATATCCGCATTATCGCGATACTTCGTGTTTGCCACGTTTACGGCAGCTACACGTGGATACAGGTCGACAACTTGCCCGCATGTGAGGCCGTACCGGGTCTCAAGTAATTTCCCTTTTCGGTCCTTATGCGGAAAGGTGCCTGTATCGAATTCGATCAAGTAGAACCTGTCACTCGGATTAATCGAGTCAGGCCGTGACATGCTGCCAACCACACGCGCTAGTCTGGACCAGAGCAAGTCCATCTGGTTGTCCATCATTTTGGTGGCGGGGAAGGAAGGTCCCCCCGATTGCGAGCCAGAACTGAGGAGGGTCGTCGGCACACCTGATGTGAATGTCGAAGGTGTTGCGGCAATGTTTCCCGAAGCCGCGGACGGTGTCCAAGGCGTTCCACTTCCTTTTGCAGTCGTTGCTTCGGCCGACAAGCCAGTGACCAGAGCTTGCGCGTTTGCAACTTCAAGATTCGCTGAGCTGATCGCGGCCTGATTGCCACTTGCCGTCGCGGTGGCCAAGTCCTGGTTGGCCTTTGTGAGTGCTTGTTGGGCCGCGATTGACTGTTGAGTGATGTTTTCCTGTTCTTGCGCAAGCGAAGCCTGATATCCCAGATTCGCCAGTGTCATTTGAGCTGCGGCCGAATTCTGCACTCCCGCTAACTGACTGAAGCCCGCCTGCAGCTGAAACGATTGAATAAGTGCATCAAGTTGCGCACTATTCGCGGTATTTGGGTTGAGGGTAAGCTGCTGCACCTGCGTGCTGGCCGCATCCTGAAACAGGCCGTCAAGCAATGGGTATAGTCGTTCATAAGTCCATACCTGCGCCCCGATTGTGACTTCCCTCTGCTGGCAGAGAGCGGGCAAGGATATTCCGAGAAGAAAAGGCAACCAAATACAATTGAATCTGCGAATCACAACATCCCTCCTTAGCCCAGCCGCTTTCGGGCGAGCTCAACACAGAGTCATCTGATTTGTGGCATTTCCGCGCAACTAAACGCGGCCACTGTGACTTGGGGAAAAGTTGAAAAGATGGTTTTGATCTGAGGTTCAGCATCAGCTTGCCATAGCTTTAACTAGATAGCAACGGTTTTTGAGGCTGAATGAGATGAGTAGGGGGAGGCTCGTGGTGGCTCCCCCAGCAGCGAGGCTCGGGCCAAGAGCTAGGGCGAAAAACGCTCGATCTGGTGTATGACCTCGCGAGGCCGGAAGTCAGTGAGTTACCGCGACGAGTGCGTACTTCTCCGCGTGGCGGCAACCGTAAGTGTAAAGATTGCCTTGTGCAGTCAACCATGAGTGCCGCACTATTGTGCTCGATCCGTCACGCGGTCTTGAGCCGCCGTGCAGCCGCCGCAAGCGACGGCTCTTTCTTCGACAGCCACAACGCCAGCACGGATGGATCGTCGTGGTAGATTGCCTCGATATCGAAGGGTTCCTCGTTGGCATGGAAGCTGTAATCGAATTTCAGCGAGAGGGGGTAGGCGCTCTTATATTCGTCGACGGCGTCGGTAATGTGTGCTTGGACTGCGGCCAGGGCCTGCTGCGATTGCTGCAGTTGCGCCGCGGGCACGAATTGTGGCGGTCCGCTGGCCGCAACCATCGACGAGCGATCGGCAGGAACCACAATCACTTTGAGGTCTGGCGGCGGGTCATCCCCAGAATGATGGGCGCAGAGTAAACTTGGACCAATAGGGCGAGATTCGAGAGAGATGAACGGCTTGGGCGGCGAAACCGAACGTGGCTTTGAGTATCTGAAGGAGATTTTTGAGAGTGGGAAGACTCTCCGAGTTGGCCCACCCAAACAACTCCGTGGTGATGCTGATTACTTCGGCATTCCGATCATCGGATTTTCAAAATCATGGGAGCTGTGCCTGACACGTAATAATTTGAACGATCTTCCAGGCACCCCCGAACACAGGGATGCAGCGATGGCTCTTGCAGCCACCCTCAGTTTGCGCATGCGGAACTCCGACCCCCATTTGTATCTGACCGCGTCTGGCACCGTGGCTCGGATCGTCCCGCGATGGCCGTACAGCATGCTCATGGGTGAGGCTGACCATGGCGTATTGGTTCAAATCGAGGACTTGCAGACAAAGCAGACGGAAAAGCGGTTCGTCGTTTCCAGGACGCACTACGAGTATTCGTCGAATCCATACCGCCGGCATGAAGACATCGTCAATACAGTTCGAAGCGCGCTCGATTCTGGCAAGACAGAGAATGTGCTTGAGGCGACCTTAAATGCCACGACCCCGAGTCCGATATCTGCAGACGAATTCGTACAGGCAAAGGTGTGGATGCTAGGGCACATTGCTGGCGCAACTCCTCAGAGCCTCGTGTGGATCACGGATCCCTGGGACTCTGAATATTTCTCAATTTCAAAAGAGGAAATGGCGCGGCGGGTCGTCGTCCTCAACGCGCAACAGAAGATTGAATTACTTGAGGATGGAAGTGACTTTGCGCGCGTCGGTCAAGTGATGCTCGTCCAAGATGGCCCGGATAAAGTGGACCCTCCGGCCAAGGCGGACGAGTTTCATACAGCTCTGGATGTCTACACGCTCAAAGGTGGCCAACTTGGGGAGGGAGGTGCGGGACGCGTGGTCCGCGTTGAGGATCCGGATGGCGAACCATTTGCACTGAAGTACCTTAAACCAGAAGCTCTCACCACCCAGAGATCAAAGCGATTTAGGAACGAAATACAGTTTTGCGCATCGACGAATCACAAGAACATCATTCGTGTGCTCGACTGGGGCATCTCGAGGGTCGACGGAAACGACGTCCCTTTCTATTTGATGCCCATCTATCCGAAAACTCTTAAATCCGTCATGTCGTCAAAAGCGTCACCCGCTGTTTTGCTGGACCTATTCCAACAGATTCTCGAAGGCGTACAGTGGGCTCACGATCAAAACGTTTGGCACCGGGATCTCAAGCCTGAGAACGTGATGGTAAGCGGGAATAACGATATCGCGGTGGTATCGGATTTCGGGATAGCGCACTTTGCCGAACCGCTCATGCGGACGCTGGTTCAAACAGGTCGACACGATAGAATGGGCAGCTTCAAATACGCCGCGCCAGAACAGCGGAACAACTCTAAGGTGACGCACCTTGCCGACATCTACTCGCTCGGGATCATTCTTTACGAAATGTTCACAGGAGCGATTCTCCAGGGCACCGGCCACAAACCCATTGGAGCGGAGAATTCCGAATTATCCTACCTTGATCCGATAATAAATATGATGGTGCAACACTCGCCCGAAAACCGGCCGCAGACGATTTCGGCGGTGAGGGATCTACTGATCGCCGGGCGACGAAAATAGCGCTGATCGCAGATCTCGCCAGACTGGAATCGGTGCTAATGGTCCGGTTCGAAACGCTAGCTCGGGCTATTTCGGCAGCGCGCTCAGCGGACCACAATTAGCGCCGAGGAGTCGGCTTCTCTACAAGCGATCGCTTCGCGGCATCACTCCTCGAATCCAACCCGAAGGTGGAATCATCTTGGAGTATTATCCTAGACACGACGGTTACTAAAACATGAAAGAGAGATTTTCGGCAGGACTTGGTCTCATATTGGGAGCTGGCGCGAGCAGGGGTGTGAGCTATGCAAGAAGCCGTGAGGTTCGATCTCCCTTGGACCGAGACTTCTTCGACCTTCTACAGCGCCTGAACCCGAAAGACGCGAAAGACGAGGAAGCGAAACGGAAGACTCTTCGGTGGGTACAACAACTTCCCCCAGATTATTGGCGCTCTATGGAGAGATCCTTTTATACGCTGCACCTTAGGGCCTACCTACGCGAGAAACTGAATCGGCTACCCGAAGAGAAGCGCGTTCCAAAGGACGATGAGGACGTCGTAAGCACCTTCGTGATCGCGATAGGAACTTTACTTCGAGCTGCGCACGGCACCGAAACATGTGACTTTCATCGCGAGATTTTGACCCATCTTTGGCTGCAGGACGTTGTTCTCTCATTCAATTACGACTTGGTAGTTGAGCGAGCGATGAAGGCCACACCTAGATTCAGCAATGTACCGTTCGGAGGATGGCTTTACGGCTTCTCGAAGCGTCCAAAGGAATGGCTGGGGCCCGCCATCTACAAGATGCACGGGAGTTTTAATTGGACAATGCCGCCGGTCGATGGTCAGAGCTTCGGAGTCCGAACGCGTGGATGGCCAGCTCTGGAGAGTGCTCCCGGGTTCGCCCGCTTCAAACAGATGGGGACCTCATATCCGATTTTCCTGCCATTTTGGGACAAGCGGGTTGAGGCAGACCCATGGAGAGAGGTGTGGGTTCAGGCCCTTGAGAGACTTGAGAATTGCAAAGGCGTGGTCGTCTGGGGCTATTCCCTTCCGCAGACCGACGTAAAGGCGCAGCTTGTATTTCAACTCGCTTTAGGAGATCGAGTGTTTGATCTTTGCGTGATTGATCCTTCGAGTGCCACGAGAGATCGCTGGAGGGCGATGTTCCCGGACGCGAGATTCTGGGAATTCGAGAATATTGAGGAATTCCTGAAGAATCCGCCGCGATGGTGGCGAGATCACCCAGAGGAAGAGCCGAAAGATTGAGGCCGAGGCATTCATCGAGCCCGTAGTGGACAACTGCCAATGGCGGCAAGAGATGCAGCGAATAGGAGTCACAATCGCCGCATGGCATGCGTAGCTTAGTCCTTGAAGTTGCGGCGAATATGCGCTATATTCTTCGCAAATGGTACGGAGAATAAGGCGAGTTGCCTATATCCACGAACGTCCTGAATGGCCAGTTTTTAGCTGGGATTCTGAGTGTATCTCCCCTCGACTGGTTGAGGTGCGGCACAGGCAAGGGCGTCTGATTGGCCGTATGGAGGGCCTTGGTTTCCAGCTTCGGGCTGAAGCGGTATTGGATACCTTAACCGAGGATGTTCTCAAGTCGAGCGAGATCGAAGGCGAGAAGCTCGACCGCGGCCAGGTGCGCTCTTCGATCGCACGCCGCCTCGGAATCGACGTCGGCGGGTTGACACCTGCGGATCGCAACGTCGAGGGTGTGGTTGAAATGATGCTGGACGCCACGCAGCACTACGACGAGCCGTTGACTGCGCAACGATTGTTCGATTGGCACGCAGCACTATTTCCCACTGGCCGAAGCGGAATGTCGAGGATCAACGTTGGGGCTTGGCGAGACGACAAAAAGGGCCCGATGCAGGTTGTCTCCGGCCCAATCGGGAAGGAGCGAGTTCACTATGAAGCTCCAGTCGCCGCCCGCCTTCGCGGAGAAATGAAGAAGTTCCTTGTCTGGTTTGAAAAGGAGAGCTCGACTGACCTTGTGCTAAAGGCTGGCTTGGCGCATCTCTGGTTCGTGACCATCCACCCGTTCGACGATGGAAACGGACGCATTGCGCGCGCCATCGCTGACATGGTTCTGGCTCGCTCGGAACGCAGCCCACAACGGTTCTACAGCATGTCAGCGCAGATTCAACAGGAGCGGAAATCCTATTACGAGATCCTCGAAGCGACGCAGAAAGGCAATCTCGACGTTACGCGCTGGCTCGAATGGTTTCTCGTGTGCTTGGGGCGCGCCTTTGACCGGGCGGAGACCATACTTGCCGCTGTGCTCAACAAGGCCCGCTTCTGGGATCGCTTTGCTGCAGCGGAACTCAACGAGCGGCAGCGAAACATGGTCAACCGGCTACTGAACGGCTTCGAAGGCAAGCTCACTTCTTCGAAATGGGCAAAGCTCGAGAAGTGTTCGCAGGATACCGCTCTGCGCGATATTGAGGATCTGATCCGGAAGGGCGTCCTCAAGAAGGAATCCGCCGGCGGACGGAGTACGTCCTATTCACTTGCAAATATAAGCTGACCCACTTCGGACGGAGAAGCGAGCTTCTGAAAGCGGGATAGAAATGATCGACGAACGGCGACGGGATATTCTTCGGTTCTATTCGATTCTCGACAACCTGGAGACGATGATTGGGGGTGCACGAAAGCTGGCAGACTGCGACGGCCGCATGGGATGGCCGAGGCGCGGCGTTTACTTCTTTCGTGAACCGGGAGAGATTCGGTCCGATACAGGTGTAGGCCCACGAGTTGTCAGAGTTGGCACACACGCATTGACGGAAACGGGAGACACGTCGCTGTGGAGCCGACTGTGCACGCACAAGGGTCAAACAAAGAGTGGCGGCGGCAATCATCGAGGCTCAATATTTCGACTCATTGTCGGTACTGCTTTGATTCGCCGCGACAGTCACACTTTTTCAACTTGGGGCAAAGGGAATTCGGCTGCAGGAGAAGTTAGGGCTTCCGAGATTGAACTCGAATGCGCTGTGAGCCAAGTAATTCGCGATATGCCATTCCTTTGGCTGGCCGTAATGGACGAACCGGGCCCTAGGAGCGTCCGCGGGAGAATCGAAAGAAATTCAATCGCGCTCCTCAGCAATTTCAATAAAACTCCGCTTGATCCTCCCTCGGCGAATTGGCTTGGCCTCCATTGCGACCGAGATCGCGTAAGGCTTTCGGGTTTGTGGAATCAGAACCACGTCGATGAAGACTACGATCCTGGCTTTTTAGATCAAATGGAGCAATATTTGGACGCGATGGCGGAAAGATGATTGTGGTGATCCAATGCGCGGCCAGCAAACGACCCAATGCTGGCCACTTCAAGACAGCGGATGGTCGAGACGTAATCTTCGTCGCGCATCCCGAAGCTGCTCCTATCAATGGCGCCCTCTACGCCCGTCCTGACGATGAGGCGAGCGCTGGAACCTCATGGCGTAATTTGGTGCTCGCTTACAATCGAGCGCCGGGGGGCAATCCGCTCGGGCTTTCGCAAGCCTTTCGGCTTTACGAGAATCGAGTGTATTCGCAGATGGTTGAACGGCTTTCAATCGAGCATGTTTACATCCTCTCGGCGGGGTGGGGACTGATTCGGTCAGATTTCTTGACCCCCTATTACGACATCACTTTCAGTTCGAGTGCGCGTGGCAGTGACGCCTATAAGCGTCGCCGCAAAGCGGATAAATTCCTGGATTTCTGTATGCTTCCGGAGCACTTCGATGATGAGATCGTGTTCTTTGGTGGCAAAGACTACGTGCCGCGGTTCTCTGAGTTGACAGACAGGATCAAGAGCAAACGTACCGTGTTTTATAGCGGAAGACAGGTTGCACAGGTACCCGGTTGCACTTTCGTGAAATACGAAACGGCAACCCGAACCAATTGGCATTACGAATGTGCGAGCGCATTCTTGCGCTCATTGGGAGGCCACTGAAGGATCAATGAAGTTAGCTGGGGGGGGGGCGACGATGCCGCAGTTTGAACGCTACATAGGCGTGGACTATTCCGGGGCTGAAACTGCTGAGTCGAGCCTTAAGGGACTTCGCGTCTATGCTGTGAAACAGCACGGAGAACCGAAGGAAGTTCCTCCACGAGTTCACCCGTCGCTTGGCCATCGAAAATACTGGTCCCGGAGAGGGATCGCCGAATGGCTTGCGGCCGAGCTTTCCGCGGATCCGCCCGCGTTGGTCGGCATCGACCACGGCTTTTCATTTCCAAGTGAGTATTTCGAAACGCACAGCCTGACGCTTGATTGGACCAGTTTTCTTGACGACTTCCAGCGCCATTGGCCGACAGATGAAGAGAATATCTACGTCGATTTCGTGCGCGAAGGGCTTCGCGGAAACGGCGCATTGCGATGCGGAAAAGCAACCTGGCGACGACTCACAGAGAAACGTTGCAGAGCGAAATCGGTATTTCACTTCGACGTGCAAGGCTCTGTTGCAAAGTCGACTCACAGCGGGATTCCCTGGCTTCGTTATATTCGAGCGCACACACTGGGCCAAGTTCACTTCTGGCCCTTCGACGGCTGGCAGATTCCGGAGGGGAAGTCGGCTATCGTGGAGGTTTACCCAGCCTTGTGGAGCAAGTCGTTTCATCCTGAAGACCGCGACGCACATCAACACGATGCCTACTCGATCGCTGCATGGCTCTGCCGAGCTGATGTAGAAAGAACCCTCGGTCGATTCCTCACCCCATGCTTGAACAATGAGGAACGCTCTATTGCGGAATTCGAGGGATGGATTCTTGGCGTGCCATAAGCAGACCTTGGACTACAGCAGAACTCGATCAGACGACCAACGACTGGCGACTCAATCTGAAAGACCGATTAGGATCAAGACCCATTGAACGCTTACCTTTGCACATATCGGCATTATGAGCCTACGCGGGCACAGTTGCGGAATACGGCGTCTGGGACGCCAGATGATCCACTACTACGCGAATTTCTCAACGAGTACCACGACAGCTATTTCGATTGGGGAGATGACCCCTCATTCTTTTGTGCTCTCCGACGCTTGGGCAACGTGAACAAAGCGAGTTGGGGTGTGTGCAGAACTGACGTGCGACGCGAACTCGCGGAGCACGATGTGGTGGTGTATTTCTGCGGGCGTCAGGACAGAACGGATCGATGTTGGCGCTACTACTTCATTGGCTTCGGAGCTGTTAAACATATCGTCGATCGGCGAGAACTTTGGACGAATACAAAATTTAGGCCATATCGCGATTTCTATAACGTGCTCGCTCAGTGCGAGAGAGATGAGCTGAAGCAGAAAGAGTATTTCTATCCGCATCACGAGGATTGGGACAAAGGCCGCGCCGCGGCGCCTTACGTAATTTTCGATCCTGATGAGTCGGCGTTCAATGTGGATTCGCCTCATCACGTTGCGACGTGGAACATTGGTCATGCTGTGCCTGAAGTATGGAACCGAGACCGGCGTTCACAGAAACTCGAGAAGCTTCTGTTCAAGGAAAGGGAGATCGCAAGGCGCCTTAGAACCTCGGCAAGCTGGTATGCTCACGTGAAGTTGAATCTCATGCATAAAGGAAGACTTCCGCGAGCCGGTCGAAGCCTAGCCGAACTCTGCACTGAATTGAAGAAGCTCGTTTGAATTGCTAGGTTTTACGTGCGCGATAGGCCGCGCGATGGCATGCTTTGCAGCGGCAGTGCCGACCCCCCTGAAGCGGGCCGTGGGTTCGATCCTTAGGAAAATCATCGAGCGGTTTCCAGCGACGGCAAGTCGAGCAGTGCTTTCCGTCAACTCCGTTTTTGCTTACGATGGCCATTTCCTCCCTTTCGGTTCGATTTAGTTGCATTTCATAGACGCATCAAGAGCGACGATGTGTTAATGAGGTAATTCAGACGGCTGAGGGAGCGCTAGGCTGTACCTGCTTCGCTGCAATAAGCCTACCCCCCACCCTCCACAAGAATTTGTCGATGTCCTTTAGCGAATAGTCCGTGAGACCGTAAGAATTCTGAAACCTCCTCACGATCGCGAGAAAAGCCGCGTACTTAACAAAGTCGCGCTCGGGAAAAGCGAATCCGTCGTTTTTGAATCCGTACGCGCCGAGCGCTTCCCACACGTTGCCGTCATAGATGGCGTAGGCTTCGTGGTTATGCCAGCTGCAGAATTTTGTAGCAAAGGACGGATAGTGACGCGTTGTCCCCTCAGAGTTCCAAATCGCATCGACGACTTCCGGATCTCCTTGCGTCAATTTTGCGTCCAATGCCCCGATTTTTGAGATGTGGATCGAAAGAGGCTGCAGATCAATATCGCGAACCCTCGCGTGATAAAGCGCGTTGATCACGATGACCTTCACGAGAACCTGTCGACTGTCCAGATTGTTGGGATAGGTACAAATCAACTCGCGGAGGGACGACTCTGCAAGTGCCGTTTCCGGCTCAGCATCGAAAGCTGCGATTTCCTTGTCAATTGTGCCCCGCGGCTCTCCGATGATTTCCATACTTACCTCCGACGAGACGAGAAGGCATGCGTGACATTTCACCTACAGCAATCATCCACCACAGCACGATTAAAGCAGCCGAGGATCGACCGAGCAGACAACCGGCGGCCCGATCTGGATCTCAGGGAAGCGCGGATGGCTGGGACTCAAGACATAATTGCGTTCTTCAGGAACAATCACGCTGGGTACAGACAAGACGGCGCTGCTCGCAGCCAGAACCCAGGCATCTCCGAGACTCTGGCTGGCAGCCGTGGGCGGCTCAGAATTCCATCCGGCCGGCAGGCTTGCGATGGGCAATTCCTCGAGCAGGCTCTCGTCAAACGAAACGGCATACACATAGAAGGGCGCGCTGAATGCCGCCCTTCCCATACCCGCGCCGCCTTTTACATGAACCAGAACCTCAAGGACTGAGAGCGAGCGATGGGCAGCGGTGTAAACGACTGCAATGCCCCTGCTGTTCCATCTGCCTCCCCAATCCTTCGCACCCTGTCCCGAGAAAGCCTTTGCAGAGTCGGATTCTTTCGAGATCCGGTACGCCTCAATCAAGAGAAGACTCCATCTGCAATGCGTCCAATGAGAGCGCGAACTTCACGTCCGCCGAATTCGGTTCGGGCGTAATCGATTGGGGCCACATTTCCCAATCCGAATGCCGGCGCCACCAGCCACTCGCGTGTTCTGGTCTCGTCTCCGTCGAAAAGGTCCAGACCCGCCTCCCAGATTTCAGCCAGCCGCAGCAGCTTCTCGGACTCACGCTGGTCAAGAGCACCAGTCTCGCGTCTGCGAGCGAATGTTCTCTCGGGAATGTCCAAGTAGTTGGCGAGTTGCTGCTGGTTGAACCCGGTTGCTCCCAAGAATTTTTTGACGGAGTTCCAGGAGAGCCCGGCACTCGTTGCTTTGATGAGTGCAGGAACATCCATGCTTTTCAGCCCGAGCGTTGCTCCAATTCGCGGCCTTCCTTTGTTAGCCGGGGACGGGACGAATGCTGCAACGGATTTGTTTGCCACTGCCATATTCACATTCTAACGCTGATCTGCCACAGTGACAGATAATTCTGACAAAATGGCAGGCTGGATAGTAAGCAGGCTCGGAATTCCATCAGTGGTCGAAGCGCACAAACTTTCGCCAATTTTAGGCAGAGTTTTTACTATCCATTTTTACTATCCACATGCTCAAAATCACCAAAAATGGTGCAAATTTGGCCACAGCTGCGCACACTTGACAAGGGTCTCGCGGCCGCAGGTATCGCAATGATTTTTATGGATTTATTTCGATTTTAAGGAGGTTAACTGAGGGGAGGCTGTGGGAATCAAGGGTGAAGCTGACGTTCTACCACTGAACTACTCCCGCGCCTGAGACACAGACACCAGCACGATGACTGCTGCCCGTGAATCATTTTACTCGAATCGGGCAGAGAGCCGCGTTCACCCAGCAAAGCGAACAGCCTCCCGGAGAGCGCAGGCTGGTTTGCCTGGCATTCTCCGGGAGGCTGCGGAGGTGGGAGCTGCCTGATTGTTCCATCAGGCCGCGGTGCGCGTCTCGATGGCCGGGGCTGGGGCCGGGGCCGGAGCCGCAACAGCAGCCGGAGCCTTCTTGCGGCCGGCGACGATCATGGTGATGAGCGCGGCGTAGATCATGAAGTCGGCCATCACAGCCGGCACCAGCGAGTTGGCCATGCCCGCGCCAATCACGCCCAGAACCATGCCGACGGCGAAGGGGATCAGCGCGATGGGGCCCCAGCCCTTGCGCCACGCTACCACGGTGAGAATCAGCTCGATGATCATGGGTTATCTCCTTGAGTGTTTTGAGTTGGCCGCTCAGCGGCTACATCGGGGAACGACGCGCGCCGCAGTGCTATATGCCCATCGCTCCGGAAAAATTGCACGCTTTGCGAGGAATTTCACGAACGGCGGCGCACTTGTCTGCAAATGCAAATCTGCCCGGGAGCGAAGAGGCTGGCGCGTCCTCGCTCCCGGGCAGACCGGCCCTGTTGCCGGGCCGCTGACTCCGGGTTACCGGTCCAGGGCGAATCCGTAGCTTGTCGGATACGCGCCCAGGTTCTGCACGGTCACGTAGAAGTTGGCGTCCCAGTTGGCCACCCAGCGCACCACGCAGGTATCCACGCGGCAGTTGGTGCTGGCGATCAGGTTGTTCTTGTAGTCGTACACGCTCACGCGCAGGAAGGTGTTGCCGGAACCCTGCACTGCCACCGCGGCGTTCTGGCCGCCATCCAGATAGATGTTGTGGTAGGTCATGGTGCTGTACCCGTTCAGGGTGTCGTGGTCGGTGACCATGCTCTCTGCGTGCAGGGCTGCGGAGCCCATCAGGGTGGCAAGGCCGGTGGCGATGGCGAGTGCGAAGTTGCGAATCTTCATGGCTGTCTCCTCAGTGTTTGAATTTGGTTTGGCAGAGAACCAAGCGACCGTTGTCCGTTCACTTGCTCTCAACACTGCGGAACGACGGCGGCCCGCGCCGCTTATTCCCACCCCCGCAAAAAATTTTCACGGCAGCGCCGCCCGGCGGCCGATTCCGGCCCTAAACCCGCGTCCTGACTGGCGTTTTCGTCCTGTGCTATAGTGCATTCACGCGGAAAACAGAGGCCCCTGCTTCGAGGATTCCCCGTTCCCCCGGAACATCCCCAAACCCTGTGGTGGGCCATGCCGATCGCGGTCGAAGACCTACTCAACCAGGTGGATGGAACGATCCGCAGCGCCGTGCGGCACAAGCTGCGCGTGAGCCTGCGCGCCAACGACTACCGCGAGCAGAACCTCGACGCCCTCGATGTCCTCCAGGAGATTCGCCTCAAGCTCATCCGCCGGCTGACGCCCGAGTCCGGCGCCGAACCGCAGCCGGAGATCAAGGACTTCTCCGACTACGCGGCCGCCACGGCCTACCGCACCTGCTCGGACTACCTGCGCGCCAAATACCCGGTCCGCACCAGCCTGAAAAACACGCTGCGACGCCTTCTCGACAAGTCGGACGAGTTCGCCACCTGGGAGTCTGCCTCCGGCGAGCTGATGTGCGGCCACCCCGGCTGGCGGAACCCCTCCTTTACGACAGATACGGCCAGGGTGCAGGAGCTGCGCGGCGATCCCTACAAGCTGCCAACGGAGGCCATTCCCCGCTGCGCCGCCGACCACATGCGCTGGCCGGAGTGGCAGGCCCTGCTCGGCGGTGTCTTTTCCTATATTGATGGCCCTCTCGCGCTCGATGATTTGATCGCCATTGCCGCTCCGGTTGTGGGTATGGAGGATGTTCCAGACGCCGGGGGCGGGGACGACTCCGAGGAAGAGGGATTCGATTTCAGCACGCTCAGCTCCCACGAGCCGACGCCCTACTCCATCCGCCTCACCACGGAGCGGCTGAAGATTTACTGGGCTGCCGTGCTCAAGCTGCTGGTGTGGCACCGGGTGGCCTACCTGCTCAACAACCGCGAGGGCGACCTGGAGGCTCTTCCTTTATATGGAGTGGCCACGCTTGAGCAGATTGGCGATGCCCTGGAGTTTGAAGACAAGCATTTTGCCGCTCTCAGCCATGAGCTGGGTGTGGCTCCGCCGGCCAAAAGCCAGACCGGCGGCCGGCGCTTCCTGTTGTTCTGGAAGTACTTACCGTTTGAAGACAACGTGATTGCCGCCATTCTTGACGCTACGCGGGCCCAGGTGATCAGCTACCGCAACAAAGCCAGGGAACGGCTCAAACGCATGCTGCGGACGGAACTTTAATTTTTTTCGGCCGGCGTGGGAATATGCGCCTTCCCCGCCCGTCGTCCTGTTCCAAAGGTCCCGCACCGGCCCCGGAGGCACGGGCTGCCGGCGCGGGAAGGGTTCAACGATGACCAGCAATTCCAAGATCGGCGAAACGCCCACGGCCCACCTGACCGAAGAGCAGATGCGCGGCTATCAAAGCCGCTCGCTCCCGGTCGAGGATCGCGCTGCGGCGGGGGCTCATCTGGCCGGCTGCGGAGCCTGCAGGCATGCACTGCTGGCGCGCATGGGCACGATTGCGATTCCCGCCGAAGCGGCTGCCCTGCGCGAGCCTCTGCACCTGGAATACGGCGAGCTTACGGAGTTCCTTGACGGCAAGCTGACGCCCGCCGAGCGCGAGCGGGCCGAGGATCACCTGTTTCTGTGCGCAAGCTGCGCGCGGGAGCTGGACGAGATGCGGAGCCTCGATGCCCGGCTGGCCGCGCCAGCTAAGCAGCAGGTTCCCGCCGAGCCAAAGATCTCGTTTGCGGCGCGCCTCGCACGGTTCTTCGCCGTTCCGGGCCGCACACGCGAGTTCGGGCTGGCCTTCGGCACCTTTGCGGTCGGCGCATTTCTCCTGACCAGCGAGGGCGCAACACACAGCGCCGTGAGCGGCGTATCGGGCGCAGCCCGGTTGATCGAGTTTTCAAGCCAATCCCACCCCAGCATGCACATCGGCGGCTTTGTGCTGATGGCCGTCGGCGCGGGATTGGCGGTGTACAGCTTTTTCAGAACGAAGTAGCGGGAATCAGCGCCCGGGCCCGGCTCGCGGCGAGACCAAATCACAGGGGGAAGCAGTCATGGCAAAGCGGCCGGGTGGTGTGATGGTGCAGGGAACGGAGCCCACGCGCTCCCAGTTGATCCCTGTGCTTGGCAAGTGGGAGGACATCGGCAAGAAAGCGCAGCTTGGCCCGGCGATCTTCTGCATCGCGGCCTTCTTCGCGCTGCAGATCTTCAGCTCGACCGAGGCGATCATCATTCCGCGGATGAACGCCAAGGGCGGATACATCAATCCGCTCTTCTGGATCTACACCTCGCCCTACCTGATCGTTCTGGGCGTGGTGCTCACCACGGCAAGCCTTTACTTCATCTACCGGCTCGTGGGCAAAAACAAGTCGTGGCTGATTCTCTTTGGCGCCATGGCATTTGCCGCCTACTTCCTGTGGCTGTTTTCCATGCGCGGCTACTTCGGCTGGCTCTACGACTTCTTCCACGAGACCCTGGCCGGCGGCGAGCCCGACGACAACGGCCCTCTGCTCCAGCTCTTCATGCGGCACTTTCTCGGCACGGGCTTTTTTGAAGAGACGGTCAAGGCCATTCCGGTTCTGCTGCTGGTCTTCCTCGGCCGCTACATGAGCCCTGATGCGCGCGCCAAGTACGGCGTGGAAGAGCCTCTCGACGGCATCCTGATCGGCGCGGCATCCGGCGGCGGCTTCGCCATCATCGAGACGCTGGTGCAATATGTGCCGCGCTATCTCTCCACGCTGTGGATGCACATGGGCATGCTGCTGAGCGGCATCCAGCCCAAGCTCTTCGACGCGGCCTATGATCAGGCCACGGGCCAGCAGGTGCTCGATTACATCCGTGCTGGAGCCAACCTGCTCCAGACCGACCCCGGCATCGGCCATCTGATTACGCGCTCCATCGATCTCTCCTTCGGTCACATGGCCTACTCCGGCTACTTTGGCTACTTCATCGGCCTTTCGGTCCTCAAGCCGGAGCGGCGCTGGAAGATTCTGCTCATTGGCCTGGTTTCCGCCTCGATTCCCCATGCACTGTGGGACACCGTGGCCAGCATGGATACAGCGCCTCTGCTCGCCGTCTGCGCGCTGATCTCCTACGCGGTACTGGCCGCGGCCATCCTCAAAGCCCGCGAGATTTCGCCCAACCGCAGCCTGCTGCAGCCCAGCGTCATCTTCGGCTCCATGCAGACTGTCCCCGCGGCGGCGGCTCCGGCTGTACCGCTGGCCGGCGTGCGGATCACCCCGGTGGTGCATGCGGAACCCGCTCTCCCAGCCTATGCCGCCGAGGAACCCGCAATCGGCAGCAACCGGCTCCGTGTCGGCACGCGCTCGCTGGTCATTGTCGCCGGCCTGCGGCTGCTGGAGCACCAGGTGCCCGGCCTCAATGCGTCCGCGCCGGGCGGACCGGTCGCCGAAGTCACCCGCAATCCCAACGACCCGAATATTCTGGGCCTCACTAATCTCTCCACGGGCGTGTGGGAGACTGTAACGGCAAGCGGCATCCGCCGCCAGATCGCAACCGGCCAGACCATCAAGCTCGCGCTTGGCACCCGCA
The DNA here is from genome assembly GCA_035549115.1 of Occallatibacter sp. Taxonomy (GTDB): domain Bacteria; phylum Acidobacteriota; class Terriglobia; order Terriglobales; family Acidobacteriaceae; genus Telmatobacter. The sequence goes on from DASZRQ010000089.1 coordinate 77,163, forward strand.
TTGATTTCGGCTCGACCGACGGCGAAGTGGTGTAAAAGACTGAAGTGCGATGGGAATATGCGCCCCCGTTTTCCGTCGTTCCTGAGTGAACGGCGGTCCAGGGCCGCGAAATCATTGGAAAGGCTGCAAGGAGCCTCGGGCTCGCAGCACCAAACCAGAGGAGAAGCACCATGAGCACCACGCTGGCGGAAGTTCCCCGCGAAAAACTGAAAGAGCTGCTCGACAAGAACGGCGAAAGCCTTCTGCAGGACCCGGACCGCTGCGAAGGTCTGCTCAAGGATCACTGCGGCGCTCATCGCCGCGAGATCTCCGCGCTGGTTGGCGCCATGGAAGAGCGGATTCCGGTGGAGCTCAAATCCTCCTGGCAGACCGCCATGACGCCGGAGGCGATGCGCGCCCGGCTGGTGCAGCGATTGGAAGAGAATCGCGGCCTGGCGCCCGACGTGGCCACATGGGCCGTTGACGCCTGGTCTTATGCCCTGGGCGTCGGCCTTGGCCGCACCTCGGACCGCGTGGAAGATGGCGTTCCGGCCGCCGCCGGGCTGGCTGCCGGAGCCGCGGGCGCTTCCGGCATGAGCGTGGCAGAGCGCGTCGCCAGCGACCGCGCCGGCGCAGGTGCGGGAGATGCTTCCAAGGCTGCCGGGCTCGCCGGCATGGCCACGCAGAAGAAGGCCGGCATTGGCGCTGTAGCAGCGATAGTGCTCGCCGCGGTCGGCTTTGCGATGTGGCATCAGCCCACGCCTCCCAAGCCCACACCTGCCGTCAACCCCACGCCCGCGGTCAATCCCACCCCTGGCACCAACCCCGGCAACAGCGGCACCAAGCCCGATGCGGGTACTCCCGCGGGCTCCGGTTCGGGCGGAACCGTGAGCAACTCCGGCGGCAACGGCGGTGGGGGCTCTTCGTCTGGCTCAGGCGGCGGAAGCGCTGCGCCCAGCGTCCTCACGCTGCCTGTAGGCACTTCGATCTCTGTCCGCCTGGACAGCGCGGCCAGCTCGGACACGCTCAACGAAGGCGACGTACTCAATGCCACGGTCTCCGCTCCGGTCACGCTCGATGGCAACGTCATCATCGCCACCGGCGCACGGGCCCATGTGCGGGTCACCAGCATCGACCGCAACTCCAAGACGCAGCACATGCAGCTTGCTCTGACCGATGTGTCCACGGAGCACGGGCACATGACGATCGCCAGCAACATGCGGCAGTACGATGGTTCCCCGGCCCGGCAGGATGAGGCCAAGCGCGCCGGCATTGGCGGCGCGGTGGGCGCGGCCGGCGGATTCCTTGTGGGCCATCTCTTCCACCATGGCGGAGCAGGCGCAGCGGCAGGCGCGGGCGCAGGAGCCGTGACCGGAGCGGTGACGGCCAAGGGCGGCCCAGTCAAGCTCTCCGCGGAGACGCTGATGCACTTCAGCCTCACCCAGCCCGCACGGGCGCAGAAGTAAATTACTCGAGGGTCGCGGCTCGCCGCGGCCCCAACGATGCCGACAGGAGGAGGTTGAGCGCGATGCCGGTACGACCAGGTGGTGCCTATGGAGGACGACCGCTGCACATCATATGGCTGCTGGACTGCTCGGGGTCCATGGCCGAGGGCGGCAAGATCGAGGCCCTGAACAATGCCATTCGCGAAGTGATCCCCGCCATGCGCAAGGCGGCCGAGGGAAATCCCGAGGTGCAGTTCTACGTGCGCGTCGTCCGCTTCTCTTCCGGCGCAAGCTGGCACGTGGCCGAGCCCACGGCGCTGGCCGACTTCAAATGGGTGGACCTCGAAGCCAACGGTGAAACCGACCTGGGCCAGGCCTTCGCGCTGCTCTCGGAGGATCTGGAGCAGATGCCGCAGAACACGCGCATGCTGCCGCCGCAGATCGTACTCATCTCTGACGGCAAGCCCACCGACGACTGGCGCGGCGCGCTCACCGGGCTGCTCAATGTGCCGTGGGGCAAGCGGGCCGTGCGCCAGGCCATCGCCATCGGGCAGGATGCCGATCACGAAACCCTGCGCAAGTTCGTCGACAACCCGGAACGGCCGGTGCTGCGCGTCGACAACGCCGAGCAACTGGTGCGCTACTTCCGCTATGTCTCCACATCCGTGACCGCGACGCCGCCGGGCCGTGAGGCTCCGCCCACGCCCGAGGCGCGGCCGCCCCAACCCACCTACGACGACTCCGCATGGTGAAGACGCTCGGTACACACGAAGGACGCAGAATGGCTTGGAAGGTCGCTCATGCATGCGTGAGAGGCAGCTCACACGTGCGCTCCGGTCTGCCCAACCAGGACGCGGCGCAATGCGTCATCAACGGTCCGGGCATGGCCATCGTCGCGGTCTCGGACGGCCATGGCGGCGCGCGCCACTTCCGCAGCCAGATTGGCAGCTCGCTCGCCGCGAGCACCGCGGTCAGCGTGCTCGAGGAATTTCTGCCGCGCCATGCCACGGCGGATGCCGCTGCCGCGCTCACCTCCGCGGAGATTGAGGCGCTCGAGCGCACGCTTGTCGAGACATGGCTGGCCTCGGTGCACTCCGACCTCGCCAATCAGCCGCTCAGCGAGGAAGAGCTGGCGCGCTTCGATGACGACGATCCCGAGGTCCGCGCCTCCGTCGAGCAGTCGCCCACGCTCGCCTACGGCGCAACCCTGCTGATTGCCGCGGCCACGGAGAATCTGCTGCTCTATCTGCAGCTCGGCGACGGTGAAATTCTCTCCGTCTCCGCCGATGGCGAAACCGAGCGGCCTCTTCCGCCGGACGAACGGCTGGTTGGCAACCAGACCACCTCGCTCTGCCAGCCGGAAGCCTGGAAGGAGTTCCGTTCCGCGCATGTTGTGGCGCCTAATCTGCCCTCGGTCGTGCTCCTCTCCACCGACGGCTACTCCAACTCCTTCCGCTCCGACGAGGACTTTCTCAAGATCGGCAGGGATTATCTCGAGATTCTCCGCGAGCAGGGCATCAACACGCTCGCCGAAGAGCTTCCACAGATTCTGCAGGAGGCCACGCAGCAGGGCAGCGGCGACGACATCACCCTCGCCATCCTGCAGGGTGACCTGCGCCGCGGTGCGGAGCCGGAGCGCGGCCCCGTAAAGCCTGCTGTCTCGGAGGAGTCGCGCTCCGCGCTCATCACGCAGCTCAAGGCCAGACACAGCAGCCAGAACCGCAAGGTCGACGAGCTTGCCGCCAAGCTCGAAGAGAGCCACCGCATCATGCACCGTCTGCGCCTGCTGCTCATCGTGCTGCTGCTTGCCGTTGCCGGCGGCGGAGTCTATTACTTCCGCGACCGCCTCTTCGCCCCATCGTACTCCGACGCGCCGCACTCCGGCGCTCCGGGCCCCAAATCCAAGGGCATTGTTCCGGACTCCAAGCCCGGTGCAGGCAGCCTGCCTGTTCTTCCCAATCATCCAGCTCAAAAAAACACCATGCGCTGGCAGCTCGCCATTCATGATGGCGATACGGTGACACTGGAGAAGGGCGTCAAGCTGCAGGCAAGCGACGTGCTGCCCGATGGCGACGACAACAAGCCCTATGCGGAAGTGGCGGCCGAATCGGAAGGCAAAATGATTCTCATCAACCGCTCCGACGACACCTGGAAGGTGCAGCCCTCTTCAGGAGATGCCTTCACCGTCGTTCCCGGCCATCACATTCTCCTCGGCAAGCTCACCGACGCGATCACCTTTCGCAAGAAGGTCTCGGGCACCATCGCTCCGGTAGACGAATCGCCAACTCCGCCGCCCTCCAAGCCAGCCTCGACATCCACGCCTGCCGCCGGGGACCAGCCCAAGGGGATGACGCTGTGATGAGCGGTCTTCTCAAGCCGGGCCAGGCGCTCATTGCGCGTAACATGCAATCCATCGCCATCATCGAAGACCTTATCGGCGAGGGCGCGCAGGCCGAGGTGTACCGCGCGCGCATCGGTGACAATACTTACGCCGTGAAGTGGTACCGGCCGGAGTATGCCGGCGTCGACATCAAGATCTGGGACCGCCTCAAGGTCGCCATCAACAGCGGCTCGCCCACGGAACAATATCTCTGGCCCTTCGACTTCGTCTCGTATCCCCGGCACGCCGAATACGGCGGCTACATCATGCCGCTCAAGCCGCCGGAGTACATCAGCATGGTCGATCTGCTGCGGCGCAAGTCCGAGCCCTCGTTCCGCGCACTGATCAATGTCGGCTTCCACCTGGCCAACAGCTTTCTCAAGCTGCATGCCGCGGGCCTCTGCTACCGCGATGTGAACTTCGGCAACGTCTTTTTCAATCCGGAGACGGGCGAGATTCGCATCGCCGACACGGACAACGTGGACGTGAACCTGCGCAGCGGCAGCATCAAGGGCACACCCGGTTTTATGGCGCCGGAGGTGGCGCGCAACGTGGTGCAGCCGAATGCCATGTCGGACCGGTTCTCGCTGGCCGTGCTGCTGTTCTTCATCTTCATGCTCGGCCATCCGCTCAAGGGCAAGCGCGAGCTGACCCTGCCCTACGACCACAACGATCCTGACAAATCCCGCCGCCTCTGCGAGGATGAACCGATCTTCGTCTACGACCCCAACAATGACTCCAACCGCCCCGTGCCCGGCGAGCACGATCCCGTGCTCAGTTTCTGGCCCATCTATCCCATGTCGCTGCACAAGCTCTTCATCCGCGTCTTCACCGCGGGCCTGCACGACCCCGACGCGCGCGTGATGGAGAACGAGTGGCGCAAGGAGATGTGCACTCTGCGCGACTCGATTTTCTATTGCGACGCCTGCACGGCGGAAAACTTCTTCGACCTCGAGCTTGTGCGCCAGAAACAGCCGATGAAGCCCTGCTGGAGCTGCGGCAAGGTTCTGGATAATCCGCCGCGCATGCGCCTGGGGCTGGATGCCGATCCGCACCTGATGGTGCTCAGCGCGGGCGCGCAGCTTTTTCCGCATCATCTCGAGGCCGACACCTACAACTTCACCCGCGTGCTGGGCGAGGTAACCGCCGGTCCTCTGGGCCTGCGCAATCTCTCCTCCACCCCCTGGACCATTCTGCAGCCGGACGGCTCGCACATCTCCATCCGCTCCGGGCAAACCGCGCCTCTCACGCACGACTGTCAGATCAGCTTTGGCCGTATCGAGGCCCGCGTGCGTGTGCGCTGACAGCTACCGTGCCCCCTGCCGCAGCCCAGGCTGCTAGAATGAGGCGGTTTTGGGAAAGCGCTTTCTCGCCGCGCCTACCGGACAAATCCGACTCCAGTTTCAGGGATGGACCGAGATGAATTCACTGCCTCGCATACGTTTCGCCCTTTCCATCGCGCTCGCCGCAGCAGCCGGCATCACGCTTGCGCCCGCGGCCCGCGCCCAGGCCGTCACGGAGATCGGCGGCGAAAAACTCGTCACCCTTACCCGCAGCATCACCAGCCAGGCGCACCCCGAGTTCACCAGCATCACCCTCGCCCCCGGCCGCGGCATGGAGCTGATCCAGATCACCGCCAACTTTCCCGGCAAGGGCAGCATGAATGTGCTGGCCTCGCCCGACCTCGCTACGGCTAAGGAAATGCTCGACGTGAAGGACACGCCCAACGGCGACCTTGGCTACCGGCTCGGCGCGGCATTTCTGGTTCCCTACCCCAACCGCATCATCGGCAAGCTCTCGGCGGATGGCAAAACCCTGACCACCTCATGGGAGGGCCACACCATGACCCTGCCCGCCAACAACGTCGGCAAGGATCCGGGCGCCGAGCGGCACGCCATGCATGGGCTCATTCTCAAAGCCAAGGCCACGGATGTGCGCGTGAAGGACATCCCCGGTGGCCAGGAAGTCACGGCGGTTATCCATGCGGGCGACTTCGGCGGCCATTGGCTCTCGAAGACCGACCTCGACTACACCATCCGGCTCACGGCGGATGCCGTGGACGCCATCATCGTGGCGCACAACGTGGGCAAGGAGTCCGAGCCCATCGCCATTGGCTGGCACCCCTACTTCGCGCTGCCCTCCGGCGACCGCACCCAGGTGCGCATCCACATTCCCGGCTCGCAGATGGCGGTGGTCAACAACTACGACAGCGTCTTCCCCACCGGCCAGCTCAAGCCCGTGGACGGCACCCAGTACGACCTGCGCGCCCCCAGCGGCGTGCCGCTCGCGAAAAACTTCTATGACGACAACTGGAGCAAGCTCGATTGGAAGAACGGCGCCGTGACCGTCAAGGTGATCGACCCCAAGGCGAAGTATGGCGTCGCCATCGAGGGCCTCTCGCCCGAGATCAAGACCATCCAGATGTACGCGCCCCCGCCAATGCAGTTCGTGGCCATCGAGGACCAGTTCAACTTTGCCGATCCCTTCGGCAAGGAGTGGCACGGCATGGACACCGGCATGGTGACGCTCAAGCCCGGCGCCAGCACCAAATGGCACGTCCGCCTGCACGTCTTCGTCCCGTAGCTTCTATCGGACAAGAAAAAGGCTCGCGCCGAAACCTTCGGTGCGAGCCCTTTTCTTGTGCCGCAAAATGCGCTCAGTGCGCGCAGTGCGTGTCGTTGCAGTCGAGCGCCTTCTTGAGCAGATTCGCCAGCCGCGCCCCCGCCAGCGCGATGCGCTGCTCGGCCACCGTTTTGACCGCACTGGTGTAGTCGTCGGTCACGGTATAGGGTCCCAGCGCGGGGCCAATCGGCGGATTCATATACGCCGTGCTCTTGGCCAGCGCAAAGCTTTCCGCGGCCCAGTCGGCCTCGTTGTCGTCGGCAACGGCAGTCGCATCGGGCGTGGGCAGCGCCGCGCCTACGGTCTCCGCCTTCTTGAAGTCCTTGGTGGTCCCATTCCCCACCGCATCGTCCCAGAAGGCGTGCAGTTCGTTGGGAGAGCCAGTCAGCACCACATCGTTGCCGCCCAGGTCGCCCTTCGGCTTATCAGCGGTCACGCGCGTGGTGCAGTGCAGCGGCTGGTGCACATCGCCCACCAGGTGCAGCAGCCACACCAGGTCGTAGGACTTGACCGCTGCCTTCTCGTTCGTGGCCAGCGCCGCGCGAAAGGCCGTGATCTTCTCCACAATGGTTGGCTGCGGCACCGGCGGCAGCTCCGTGCCGTCGTCGGAGAACGGCGTATCAATAAAGTGCCAGTACTTGTGCGCGTTCTTGTCGGTGTAGCCCACGTTCAGGCTGGGGTCTTCGTTGGCGGGCGGCGTGTCGCTGCCGGTGTAGCCGCTGCCCGCAGCCTTGATCTCATCCGGCCAGGTGGCCGCCATCATAAAGATGTACTGGTTCTTCTCCGCCGTGGTCAGGCCGCTGGGCAGGTAGCCCACCCATGTCTGGTAGTAGGGGCATTTCTTCAGCAGCGTAGCCACGCGCTTTTTTTCGACCGGCGTCAACTGCTGGTACGCCGAGTACGCCACCGCCATGTGGCCCACGCTGTTCCACGCACGGGCCTGACCGCAGGCCAGCCCCAGGCAAAGCGCCGCCGCCGCGGCGATCCAGTGTTTCCATCGCATACAGGACCTCCTTGGAAGGAGAGCTCGGCCGTACTGGCCCTCTCCCGAGCTCAGGTTTCCCCACAGGAAACGCGCTCAAGCATAGCGTGAATCCGTGCGCCCGATCGATCTTCTGCATGTGAATCCCGCAGGAAGCTGAGGAAATCTTCCCGAGGCCAGGGTTTCAGGCAATATGCGGAAAACTACTCCGGCAGCTTGGCGAGCCGCACGCTGCGGCCGGTCCGGGCCGACTCCCGCGCCGCATCCAGAATCTGCATGACCACAACATTGGTGTCCAGCGCGCTCAGGTCGCCCTCGTCCTTGATCCGGCCGCGCAGCACAGCCGCCAGGTAGCTCAGCGAGGTGGCTTCGTCCTCCGGCAGGGGCGGGGACGTGGTCATCCGCTCTTCGCTTGTGTCTGCGGGCCGCAGGCGCATCTTATCGGCTCCTACGGTGATCGCATAGCCCGTCGCGCCATAGACTTCCATGTCCTTGCGGCCAAAGGGCCAGTTCCACGAACCCTGAATTACGGCCTGCGCCTTGGGGTACTGCAGGATGATCGTCGAATCGTCGTCGACTTTGGGGTAAATCTGCGGCTTGTCGTGATTCACCACGGCGGTCACGGTCAGCGGCGTCTGGCCGTGCATCAGCCAGGTCATCAGGTCCACGCCATAGCAGCCGAAATCGTAGAGCGCGCCAGCGCCGTTCTGGGCAGGGTCGGTCAGCCAGCTCAGAAACTCCGGGCTCACCCCGATCTCCTTCGGCCCATTGTGCCCGTCGTGCACCACTACGCGGCGGATGGGCCCCAGATGGCCGCTCTTCACCTCATCGTAGGCCGCCTTATTGCTCGCGTACCAGGTGGTCTCGTAGTTCACCAGCACATGAATATGGTGCTCACGGGCCATCCGGCGGATCGCCAGGGCATCGGCAAGCGAGATGGTCAACGGCTTCTCCACCATCACCGAGATACCGTGCGCGGCGCCGATGGCCACCACCTTGCGATGATCCGCAATCGAGGTATAGGCCAGCAGCGCCTCGGGATGCTGCGCGGCAATCAGCGCCTCGGCGCTGGGGTAGAAGAGGCTGGGTGGCAGGTGGTAGCGCCTTTCGTATTTAGCTACCAGCTCCGGATTGGCCTCGGCAATGCCCACCAGCTCCACGTCGTGGTGCTGCGGGAGCTGGGCAAGAAAACCCATCACGTGATCGTGCACAAGTCCCACAATGGCAACGCGTAGCGGCCCGGACGCACTCTGGGCGCGCACCGGCACTGCAACCAGAACCAGCACCGCAAGACACAGCAGACGGCTCAAACGCACTTCAGGAAAATTTTGCAGGCAAGACACAGGTCGGCTCCTCCGTGCCCGCATTCTACGCCCGCTATGCCCGAGATCGCGACAACACCTTTCCTTTCTGTGCCTTGACTGCGCTCGAACTTCTGCAGTCGGTGTCATCGCCGCGCGCGGTTTCTCCGTCCATCTCAGCGTGGAAGCTGTGCAGACCCGTTTTCGCTGCCCGTGCTGCGGTTGCCGGACCCTCGAGTTGCCCGGCGCAATGAATCTCTGCCCTGTCTGCTGGTGGGAGGATGACGGCCAGGATGATGCCGACGCTTCCGAGGCCCGCCTTACGGTCAACGGCCACCTGAGTCTCGACGAAGCCCGCGCCAGCTATAGCCATTGCGGCGCGGCCCATCCCCGCTTTTTGCCCTACGTGCGTAAGCCCTTGCAATCGGAACTCTAGTCCACAGCGAATGTCACTTTGCAGTAACGTGACTTCGGCGGTCCGGCGGCCAAGTTGCCCACAGGCCCGTGGTTTGACCCGCCTAGCAAACCCTCTTACCATGAAATGAGGATTTCCCCGAGCCCACGGTGCCGTTCGCCCCGGAGCGGCGGCGGCAGTTTCATCGGCGCTGGCAGCGCCCGGAAGGCAAAACAGTTGAGTTCTACCGACACCCTCGAAAACACCCCCCCATCGGAATCGCCAGAGGCTTCGCACGACCACGCGCATGAGGGTCACGAGCACCATCACGGACCCGTGCTGAACCCCGAGGTCACGCGCGAGCTGGTGCTCGATGTGCCCGCCGGCGAAGTTTCCAAGTCGTTCCGCACCGTCGTCCGCAACTACCAGAAGTACGCCCGCATTCCCGGCTTCCGCCCCGGCAAGGCCCCGGAGAGCGTGATCCGCCGCAAGTATTCGAGCGAGATTCGCAAGGATGTGATCGACGGCCTGCTGCCCGAGCGCTTCAATAACGGCGTGCGCGAGCTGGGCGTCAAGCCCGTGGGCCAGCCCCAGGTGACCGAGCTGACCGTGGAAGACGGCCAGCCGTTGCACGTGAAGGCCGTCTTCGAGTATCTGCCGGAGTTCTCCATCGAGGGCTATCAGGGCGTGACCGTCGAGAAGCCCTCGGAAGAAGTCACGGATGAGGAGTTCCAGCGCGAGCTGGCCGAGCTGCGCGAGTCCCGCGCCACCATTGAGCCGGTGGAGGAAGACCGCGCGCTGGTGGACGGCGACTGGGCCCAGATTTCCTACTCGGGCACCGTGGAAGGCGAGCCGGATGCCGAGCCCGTCGCGGGCCAGGATGCCCTGGTCGAGATCGGCGGCAAGGACACCATCGATGCCTTCAATGCCGTGCTGCGCGGCGCAAAGCCCGGCCAGGAGCTAAAGGCCGAGGTCGTTTACCCGGCCGATTATCCCGAGCCCAAGCTCGCCGGCAAGACTGTCTCCTATGAGGTGGCCGTCAAGGCCATCAAGAAGCGCATTGTGCCGGAGCTCAATGACGAGTTCGCCAAGGAGATGGGGAACTACGAAAATCTCTCCGAGCTGGAGAGCCGGGTGCGCGAGCATATGGCCAGCCGCAAGCAGCGCAGCGTGGCTGCCGAGACCAAGGACAAGCTGATGGCCGCGCTCATCGAGAAGTATCCCTTCCCGGTGCCGGAGTCGATGGTGCAGGACCAGATCGATGCGCGGCTCGAGCGGGGCCTGCGCGCGCTGGCGGCTCAGGGCATGGAGCCCGAGCAGATGCGCAAGCTCGACTTCTCCCGCCTGCGCGCAGCGCAGCGCGATGGCGCCGTGGCCGAGGTGAAAACCTTCCTTCTGCTCGACAAGATCGCCGACGCCGAAAGCGTGGCGGTGAGCGACGAGGATCTCGATCGTGAAATTCACCTGGCGGCGCTGCAGTCCCGCGAGCCCGTGGAGACACTCCGCGAGCGTTTGACGCAGGATGGCAGCCTCGCTAGAATCCGGGAACAAATGCGCCGGGAGAAGACGGCCAACCTGCTGTACGAGAAGCTGCCCGCGTAGCACAGAAAGCGGCAGAGCACGCCGCGCTTTCCGGAAGCGGAACAAGCCCGGATCGGCGCGGTTCTTATAACGGAGCGGGGATAAGGCCCCGAGGGAAGAGCGAGACTCAATGGCATTGGTTCCCATGGTGGTTGAGCAGACGAGCCGGGGCGAGCGCGCCTACGACATTTATTCCCGTCTGCTGCGCGACAACATCATCTTTCTCGGCACACCCATCGACGATCAGGTGGCCAATCTCATCGTTGCCCAGATGCTCTTTCTCTCCGGAGAAGACCCGGAGAAGGACGTTCAGCTTTACATCAACTCGCCGGGCGGCTCCATCACGGCGGGCCTGGCAATCTACGACACCATGCAGTTCATCAAGAACAACGTGGTGACCTACTGCATCGGCCAGGCGGCCAGCATGGGCGCGTTTCTGCTGCTTGCCGGCACCAAGGGCAAGCGCTTCGCGCTGCCCAACTCGCGCATCCTCATCCATCAGCCCTCCATGGGAGGGCTGAGCGGACAGGCCACCGACATCGACATTCATGCGCGCGAGATTCTGCGCATCCGCGAGATCACCAACACGCTGATGGCCAAGCACACCGGCCAGCCGCTCGACCGCATCGAGCACGATGTGGAGCGCGACTTCATCATGAACGCTCAGCAGGCCAAGGAATACGGCATCGTGGACGAGATCATCGACCGCCCGCGCACGTAGCGGACGGCAGAAAAACAACGCAGCACGGCTCATTCATTTGAGGGGGTAGTTCCATGAAAACGCGCACGGGACCCGAAGAAGCACTGCGGTGCTCCTTCTGCCACAAATCGCAGGACGCAGTGGCCAAACTGATCTCGTCGCCGAGTGACTATCCTCGCGCGTACATCTGCGACGAATGCGTCGCGGTCTGCAACTCGATCCTCGAGGACGACCGCGGCGAAGCCCACCCCACCACCGCCGCCGGCCATCTGCCCAAGCCCCAGGAAGTGAAGAGCTTCCTCGACGACTTCGTCATCGGCCAGGACCAGACCAAGAAGAAGCTCGCCGTCGCCGTCTACAACCACTACAAGCGCATCCAGATGAACCGCATGCGCAACAACGAAGTGGAGCTGGCCAAGTCGAACATCCTGCTCATCGGGCCCACCGGCTCCGGCAAAACGCTGCTGGCGCACACCCTGGCCAAGATGCTCGATGTGCCCTTTGCCATCGTCGACGCCACCACGCTGACTGAAGCCGGCTACGTCGGCGAGGATGTCGAGAACATCATCCTCAAGCTGCTGCAGGCCGCCGATGGCGATGTGACGCGGGCGCAGCAGGGCATCATCTATATCGACGAGATTGACAAGATCGGCCGCAAGGACGAGAACCCCTCCATCACCCGCGATGTCTCCGGCGAAGGCGTGCAGCAGGCGCTGCTCAAGATTCTCGAAGGCACAGTGGCCAATGTTCCTCCCCAGGGCGGACGCAAGCATCCGCACCAGGAGTTCACCGCGGTCGACACCACGAACATCCTGTTCATCTGCGGCGGGGCTTTTGTCGGACTTGAGCGCGTTGTCGGCCGCCGCATCGGCAAGAAAGCGCTGGGCTTCAAGACCATCGACGCCGAGGCCGATGCCGCCACCACCCGCTCCCACCGCGACACCGAGCTGCTGCGCAAGACCGAGCCGCAGGATCTCATCAAGTACGGGCTCATCCCCGAGTTCGTGGGCCGTCTGCCTGTGATGGGCGTGCTGGACGAGCTGGACGAAGCCGCTCTGGTCGAGATTCTCACCAAGCCGCGCAACGCAATCCTCAAGCAGTACCAGCGCCTGCTGGAGTACGAAAACGTCCGCCTGCATTTCACCAGCGAGGCGGTCGGCGCCGTGGCCCGCGAGGCCCTGGCCCGCAAGGTGGGCGCGCGCGGCCTGCGCATGATCCTCGAAGAGCTGATGCTCGACCTGATGTATCACCTGCCCTCGAACAAGCGCGTGCGCGATCTCGAAATCACGCGCGAGATGGTGGAACGCCGCGATCTCTCGCTCTGCCTGCTGGAGAAGGCCGGGTAAGTTTTACTTCTCGCAGTTCCCTGCGCCCAGGTTCCCATGCGGAACCTGGGCTTTTCACAATGGGCGGTTTCGCCCTGGTTCCGCTGTACAATCCGAACAAGACCGGCAGACCCATTGCTGCAGCCGGAGAGGGTTTTCAGCGTCTAATGCTTAAGGTGTTCTCATGACTACGTCCCGCGAAAAAGCCGAACCCCGCAAGCTGCCCATGATGCCCATCCGGGACATGGTGATCTTTCCCTACATGATGACGCCGTTCGTCGTCGGCCGGCAGTCGAGCGTGCGCGCGCTGGAGGAAGCCCTTACCGGCGACCGCAAAATCTTCCTGGCCACACAGCACGATGCCTCCATCGACGAGCCCAAGGCCAAGGAGATTTACCAGGTCGGCTCCATCTGCAACATCGTGCAGAGCGTCAAGATGCCCGACGGCAACATCAAGGTTCTGGTCGAGGGCGTGGAGCGCGCCAAGTCCATTGAAGTCACCGACCGTGACGGCTTCTTCGTCGCCACCGTGCGCACCGGCAAATCCGACTTCGAGATGACGCCAGCCGCCGAGCAGCTCATGCAGCGCGTCACCTCGCTCTTCGAGCAATATGTCAAGCTCCAGCAGTCGCTCAACTACGAAACCATCATCGCTTCGGTGCGCATGGATGAGGCCGCCAAACTCTCCGACACCATCGCCGCGAATCTGCAGATCGGCATCGAGGAGAAGCAGGAGCTGCTGGCCATCTTCGACCCGGCCGCGCGGCTTGCCCGCATCGCCGACGTGCTCGACATCGAGATCGAAAAGCTCGACCTCGACCGCAACATCCAGTCGCGCGTCAAGCGGCAGATGGAGCGCGCGCAGAAAGAGTACTACCTCAACGAAAAGATCAAGGCCATCCAGAAGGAGCTGGGCCGCGGCGAAAAGAGCGAGTTCGACGAGCTGCGCAAGAAGATCGAGTCCGCGGGCATGTCCAAGGATGTGCTCGACAAGGCCATTCAGGAGCTGAAGAAGCTGGAAGCCATGCCGCCCATGTCGGCCGAGTCCACCGTAAGCCGCAACTACATCGACTGGCTGCTGGCCGTGCCGTGGAAGAAAAAGTCCAAGGAGACGCGCTCCATCGACTACGCCGAGAAGGTACTCAACGAGGACCACTACGGCCTGGAGAAGATCAAGGAGCGCATCCTCGAGTTCCTGGCCGTGCGCCAGCTCGTCAAGAATCCCAAGGGGTCGATCCTCTGCTTCGTCGGGCCTCCGGGCGTGGGCAAGACCTCGCTCGGCATGTCGATCGCGAAAGCGACCGGCCGCAAGTTTGTGCGTCTCTCGCTGGGCGGCGTCCGTGACGAGGCCGAGATTCGCGGCCACCGGCGCACGTATATCGGCGCTCTGCCCGGCCAGATCATCCAGCACATGAAGCGCGCCGGCACCAAGAATCCTGTCTTCCTGCTCGACGAAGTCGACAAGATGGCCTCGGACTTCCGCGGCGATCCCGCCTCGGCCCTGCTGGAAGTGCTGGACCCCGAGCAGAACACCACGTTCCAGGATCACTATCTCGACGTGGATTACGATCTCTCGCAGGTGCTCTTTGTCGCCACGGCCAACGTGATGCACACCATTCCCGCTCCGCTGCAGGACCGCATGGAAGTGCTGCGGCTGCAGGGCTACACGGAAAATGAAAAGCTCGAAATCGCGCGCCAGTACCTCATCAAGAAGCAGCGCGAGCAAACCGGCCTGAGCGAAAAGAACATCGTCTTCGCCGACGATGCCATTCTCGAGATCATCCGCAAATACACGCGCGAAGCCGGCGTGCGCAATCTTGAGCGCGAGATCGGCAACGTCTGCCGCAAGGTGGCGCGCCGCGTGGTCAAGAAGGGCGCAAAGCACAAGGAAGAGATCGCCGCGGCCAACATCAGCGAGTTTCTGGGCGTGGCCAAGTTCCGCGACTCCGAGGTGCACGAGAAGAGCGAAGTCGGCCTGGTCACCGGCCTCGCGTGGACCGAGGTGGGCGGCAGCATCCTCACCACCGAGGTGCAGGTGCTCGACGGCAAGGGCAAGCTCACCATCACCGGCCAGCTCGGCGACGTGATGCAGGAGTCCGCGCAGGCCGCGCTCAGCTACATCCGCGGCAAGGCGCAGGCCCTCGGCCTCAGCCGCGAGTTCTACCGCAACCTCGACATCCACTTGCATGTGCCCGAGGGCGCGATTCCCAAGGACGGTCCATCGGCCGGCATCACCATGGCCACCGCACTCGCCAGCGCGCTCGCCAAAATCCCCGTGCGCCGCGATATCGCCATGACCGGCGAGATCACGCTGCGCGGCAAGGTGCTGCCCATCGGCGGCCTCAAGGAGAAGCTGCTCGCCGCGCTGCGCGCGGGCATCTTCGAGGCCATCCTGCCCCGCGCCAACGAAAAGGATGTGTCCGAGCTGCCGGACAACATCAAGAACTCGATGAAGCTGCACTTCGTCGACACCATGGACGAAGTGCTGGCCCTCGCTCTTGAAGGCCCGCTGCCCACGCCGCTGCCGGACGAGGTCATGCCCTCGGTCACGCAGGCCGACGTGGTGCCCGGCACAGCCGCGCGCCAGTAGCTTTGTTGCACTTGATCAAGGCCCCGCCATGCGCGGGGCCTTTCTCCTTGGCCGCGCCCGCTCCTGTATCCTGAACAGGCTGCATGCGCTATACCGCTCAATTCCTGTTATCGGCTCTTGCCGCCGAGCAGTTCCCCGCCCCCACCGTGCCGGAGATTGCTTTCCTCGGCCGCTCCAACGTGGGCAAATCGAGCCTGCTGAACGCGCTCGTCGGCGACAAGGCTGCCAAGGTCTCCTCCACGCCCGGCCGCACCCGCGCCATCAATTTCTTTGCATTGCTTGGGCCAGACCAGAAGCAGAAAAAAATCTTTGCCGACCTGCCCGGCTATGGCTACGCGAAGATCTCCAAGTCCATCTCCGCCGGCTGGCCCGCATTCATTGAGCCCTATCTCCACGACCGCCCCACGCTCAGCCTCTGCATCTGCCTCGTCGACTCGAACATTCCGCCGCAGCCCAGCGACCGCCAGCTTCTTGACTGGCTGCGCGCCGCAGGGCGCAGCTTCGCCGTGGTCGCCACCAAAACCGACCGGCTCAGCGGCAACGAGCGCACGCGCAACCTGGCCGCGCTCAAAAAAGCGCATGAGCTGGATGCCATCCTCGCCCTCTCCGCAAAGACGAAGGCCGGCATCCATGAGTTGTGGAGTGTGATTGAAAGCAGTGCCGGCTAGCGCATTTCGCCGACGCGATCCATCAGGCCGCGCTTGCGCACCAGCAGAACAAACTCGCCCGGCTTGGCTTCGATCTTCATGTCCTTGGCATTGCGGGCCCGGCCGCACTCGCTCGGCATCACCAGCCCCTGCGACAGCACATCGGTCACCGGAAACCACGTATCCTGCGACACGTCCTTCTGCCGCGAGACATCGCAGTTGATGTAGTACTCAGTCGAGTTGTCGTAGCTGGCATGCACACTGATCGCCGTGACCTTGGCGGGCAGCGTGACTGTCGCCGTGCCGTCGCCGTTGAGTTTCACCCACTCGGTATGTACGGTGCGGTCGCGGTCCGCGCGAATCTCGATGTTGTCCGGCGTAAGCTTGTCTCCCGTGCGCCCGTCGACAACCTGCACGGTGATGGTCTGTGTCGCGGGCGGCGCGGCAAAGGCGGCCGCCGCGGTCAAGGCAATCAATGCACTACAGATTCGTCCACGCATGGCTTTCCTCGCGTTCCCGGCCTGCCGCTCACCACTCGGAGTACGGTCTTCCGTCGGAGCCTGTCTCCTGCGACCCGGAGTGCACATCGCTCAGCCCGCCCGAGTCCGTTTCATCCACAGAGGAGTAGGCATCGCTGGTATCGGTCACCCAGCTATCCGTGCTCTCAGTCATCGGATCTTTCGGGATGCTCCGAAGGTAGCCGTCCTGCACCAGATCGTCAAGCGTCTGCGGGGGCTTCTGCTTGTCCATGGTATAGGAGTCGATGGCCGTGCGCATCACGCGCAGGTCCTCGCGCAGCACCGCCTCGCGCGCGGACTTGATGGCCGCCGTAAAGCGCGGCACGGCCAGCGCCGCCAGGATGCTGATGATCGACATGACGATGATCAGCTCCATGAGCGTAAAGCCCGCTTCGTGTTTGCCGGTTCTGCGCATGGTGCCCTACCAGTCCGAATACTTTGTGCCGTCCAGGGCCGTGCCCGTGGACTTGGAATACACGTCGAAAACGCTTTGCCCGCCGTAGGAGGTCGAGTCCGGATCGTCCTGCATCGAGCGCAGACCCCAATCCGTGTTGCCGGTCATCGGGTCCGTTGGAATGTGCCGCAGGAACCGCACCTTCTTGCCCTGCACGTCCACACCGTTCACCAGCGTCTCCAGGTCCGGCGGATAATTCTGGCTGTCCACCTTGGTCTGGAACGCTCCGCGGTCGGCCGCATCCTTGTAGTGATCGATGGCATCGCGCATCATCCACAGGTCGCGGCGCAGTTCGCGCTCCTTCTCCCGTTTGACGGTAAAGCGCGCCACCGGAATCGCCGCCGTGGCCAGGATCGAAAGAATCGACACGGTCACCAGCAGTTCGATCAGCGTAAGGCCGCGCTCGCCCCGCCTGCGAATTGGCCGCCGGGTTCTCATCGCCGCATTCCTACTTCACCGTGAGCGTCACCTGCGCGCCCTGCGCCTGCACCTGCTGCTGCGCCGCGGTCATCGCGCCGGGATGCGTAATGGTGATCGCCGCCTCGCCCTGAGCCTTGGTCTGGAAAGTCAGCACGCAGACCACTCCCGCGCCGGAGACGCCTACCGCATTCGGCGGCCGCGAGGCATTCAGCACAATCGTGCCCGGCCCATCGTCGCGATGCACCAGCGAAACCGGCTGGCTGTCGCGCCCCAGAAAATCGCCGTCGCCCACGTTCACCAGCGTCAGCTTCGCGGGGTCGTACTGCACCTGCAGCGGCACGGAGGCAATGTTCTGTGCGCCGGTAATAACAATCGGCACCTGCACCGTGGCGCCATTCGCCACCGGATTGGCCGAAGGCACCAGAGAGAACATGAGCGGAGGATGCTCCGGGCTGGCTGCGGGAGCCGTCTGCGGCGCAGTCTGTGCCGGGGCAGCCGGCGGCGCCTCGGCTGCGGCGCGCATCTGCGCAATCGCCGCGGGCGCTGCCGCGCTCGCCGTGGAGCCGGGGGCAGTGCCCGCGCCGGGCTCGCTGGGCATGCGCGTGGGCCGCGCGGCGGGCGTGGGCGTAAAGCCGGACTCGCCGGTTGCCGAGATATGCCTCAACTCAATCGTCTGTCCTACGCCCGTATCCACCGGCCGCAGGTTTGCCGGCGTCAGGTAGGGCGAGCGCACAATGTGCGGCACCAGAAGAAAGACGATCTCGTCGTCCTGAATCTGGTGGTCCTTGGAGCCGAACAGGTACTTGAGGAACGGGATCGAGCTCAGCCCCGGAATGCCGCTCCAGGTCTGCAGATCCTGCTGATCCAGAATGCCGCCGAGAATCGTCGCCTGGCCTTCGTGCAGCCGGATGGTCTGGTCAGTTTTCTTCTGCGCGATGATCGGCTCGGTCACGCCTTCAATGGTGCTGCTGCCGCTCTCGGAGCTCACTTCGATCGCCAGCTTCAGCGTCACGTCGTGATCGTAGTGCACCGTCGGCGTCATCTCGATGTTCACACCGACATCGATGTACTGGAACTGCGTCTCGGCCAGCGAGGTCAGCGCGGTGGTCGCACCCACGCCAGACTGGTACGAACCGGTCGCGATGGGAATGCGCGAACCAATCTTCATCGTTGCCTTCTGCGAGTCGGTGGCGCGAATGCGCGGGTTCTGCAGAATCTTGGTCGTCGAGTCGCTCAGCAGCGCATTGGCCGTGGCGGTGCCGATGGTGACGGCAAAGTCAGTCGAATTCAGGTGCGCCAGGTTATAGAGGGTTGGGTTGGTCGTCGTGCTGGAGCTGCTGTCCGAGGACGAAGAAGACGAACTGGTCGGCGACTGCAGCGTGACGCCCGCGCTCTGCGGCCAGGAGATGCCGAGATTCCGCTCCCAGTTCTTGTTCACTTCGAGCACCGCGATGTCGACCACCACCTCCGGCCGCGCCTTGTCCAGATCGTCGATGATCTTCTGCGCCAGCAGCAGCTCATCCGGCGTGCCGCGGGCCACAATCGCATTCTGGCTGGCCACGCCATAGGCCTTGAAGTTCGGGCTGGTCAGCACATTGCGCAGCGCCGTCTGCACATCGTTCAGGTCGGACTGCTGCCAGGCGTTGGTCAGGTAAAACGTCTGCACGGCCAGCTCTTCCAGCTCGCGGCGTTTGGTGCTTGTGTTGGCCGCCACAAAGATCGTGTTGCTGGTTACCGGCCGCCAGAAGGTGCCGGAGAGCGTGCCCACAATGCGCAGCGCATCCAGCAGCGACACGTTGTTCAGATCCACCTGGATGCGCTTGCCGATGTAATCGGGGTCGAACAGCACATTGACGCCCGCCGCTTTGCCCACGGCCTGGTAGATCACCTTCGAGTCCTCGACCATGTGCAGCGACAGCGGCTCGTTGGACATGGGCCGCAGCCGCGCCGGCGCGGCAATCGTATCCACATCTGCCGGGTTTCCGCCCGGCTGCGGAATCGCCTCCGGCGTCTCCACCGGCTGCTCCTGGTGCAGCGAGCGAATCTGGTCGATCTCCTGCTGCGCGGCCTCGTTGGTCGGGTCGATCTCCGTGGCGCGCAGCAGCTCCATCAATGCGCCCTGTTCGTCGCCCGTCTGGAAGAGCTTGCGCCCCTTGAGCTGATGCGCCGCGGAGGCCGAAGTCCGCACGCGGAAGTAGGCCGTCTTGTACGTCAGGTCCTTGGGGGACATGGTGTAGGCCTGCTGATAGTTCTGGAAGGCCGCGTCGTAATCCTCGCGCGCCTCGGCGGCCTGGCCCCGCTTGTAGAAGGATTTCGCCGACTCCGCATGCAGTGCGGCGCTTCCCACGCCGAGGATAAGAAGAACAACGCAGGCAATGCGGCACAGGAACCCGGCTGCGGCCGGGGCGGCGAGACGGCGCTTCATCGAACTCTCCAGCGTCGGATGCAGCTCGGCGATACCGGCCACGGTGCGCGGCCCTGGCCGCCATTGACGCGTGCGTATGTGTTGCGGAAACCCATCCAATGCTGCCTCATTCTAGCAAAGCCCCGTCTGTGCGCGGGTTACAGCCATGACCGCGGCGGCTTCCCCTTCCGCGGATAGGAAGCCCACCGGGCCGATGCTACGATGAAGATTCGGAGTTTCTTCGCTATGCCCCGCCAGACCAGCCACGTCATCGCACCGCAGGAGCGCACCGGCCCCCAGAAGGCCGCGCGTCCCCGCGACCCCGTGGCCAGCGGCGAGCGGGACGCCGCCCAGAACCGCGCCGCCAGCCATAACTACTTCCTGCTGGAGAAGTTCGAGGCCGGCGTGGCCCTCCGCGGCACCGAGGTCAAGTCGATCCGCGAGGGCAAGGCCAACCTCAAGGATGCCTACGGGCTGGTGAAGGATGGGGAAGCCTTCCTGCTGAATGTACATATTGGTCCTTATTCGCATGGCAACATCGCCAACCACGATGAAACGCGCACGCGCAAGCTGCTGCTGCATCGCGAAGAGGTTCGCAAGCTACAGTCAAAGACGCAGGTCAAGGGCCACACGCTCATCCCCACGCGCCTGTACTTCAAAAATGGCCGCGTCAAGTGCGAGATGGCCGTGGCCAAAGGCAAGCAGGACTGGGACAAGCGCGAGACCGA
>DASZRQ010000090.1:0-2785 GCA_035549115.1 Occallatibacter sp.
GGGGTCGGTAGCTCTTGAGGGCATCAGTTTGACCATCGCGGACATTGAGAGCGATGTGATCGCGATTGCGATTCTGCCGCTGACGTATTGGCGGACCAATCTGCACACGCTGCAGGCGGGCGCGCCGATCAACGTGGAGGCGGATGTGCTGGTGAAGCTGGCTTATGCCGAGATGCAGGCGGCGAAGAAGAAGGCTGAGCTGGAGCTGACTGAGGCGTGGCTGGTGGCGAACGGGTATTGATGGTAGAATTGACTGGTCGTTTTGACTGGTCGAAATTATGAAAACCATGCATACCTATCAGGCTTCCGAGGCGAAGACGCACTTCCTCCGCATTCTTGACGATGTGGAACGGGGGGAGAGCGTTGTGATTACGCGGCACGGCAAGCCGGTTGCTCGAATCAGTCCTGAAACGGGGATCGACCGGAAGCGTGTGCAAGAGGCGATGGAAAGCATGCGCGCCCTGCGGCAGCGTATTGGCAAGCTCTCGCTTGAGGAGATTCTTTCCGCCCGGGATGAGGGACGCGCTTAATGGCGTTTGTCCTGGACGCATCGATTTCGGCAGTCTGGGCGCTCGCGGACGAGGCTTCGCCTTTAGCTGATCGGGCGGCGGAACGGCTTCGTGGCGAAATTGCGATTGTGCCACCGATCTGGTGGTACGAGGTACGCAACCTGCTCGTGGTAAACGAGCGCCGCCAGCGAATGACTGAGGCTGACTCCAGGCTCTTTCTTACATTGCTTTCTGCTTACCCAATCCAGATCGATGACGCCGATGACGAGCGGGCCATCTTTCAGCTTGCGCGAAATCACCGGCTGTCCTTCTACGATGCGGCTTATCTGGCTGTGGCACAACGCAACCATGTTCCGCTCGCGACTCTCGACAAAGCAGTTCAGAACGCTGCCCTGGCGGAAGGAATTTCCCTGCTCTCTTAATGCATGCTTACGGCTTCGTGGGCAGCTTCGGCGGGTCGGTGACGTAATCGTCGCCGGTGCGGGCAAGGATCTGGGCGCGGCGGTCGCTCAGCAGCTTGAGCTGGGTGGTGACTTCGACAAATTCCTTTTGCTGATCGGGCGTGAGCGCGGGTGCGCTGGGATTGGCTTTGTTCGCGTCAGCAATTTTGGATAGCTCGTCGAGGCGTGCCTGGAGCTTCGGCATCTCCCTGTCGATAAGCACCGGACGGATGACGGGTGTTTTGGTTTTGCCCGCGGCAATCTCGTTGCGGTTGTTCTCTCCCCAGACCGGCAGAATGCCGACGTGGCCGAGCTCGACGCGGATGCCGCCGGGGCCGTAGTCCTGGCGGACGGCGGAGAAGAGGCCGATCATCTCGTCGCGGGGGTCGCCGTCCTTGTCGGGCATCAGGCCGTCGACGTAGCTGCGCGACTGGTTCGATAGAAAGTTTCCGAGCGAGTAGAAGATGACCGTGTTGCGGCCGTCGGCGGTGCGGTAGGTTTCGACCGGCTGCAGCACATGGGGATGGTGGCCGACGATGACCGAAGCTCCGGCATCGAGCATCTTGTGGGCGAGGTCCACGTCGTCGGGGCGCGGGGCAGGCTGGTACTCGATGCCCCAGTGGATGGAGACGACAAGGAAGTCGCACTGGGCGCGGGCAGCCTTGATGGCGGCGAGCACCTGGTCTTCCGTCGCGCCGGGCGCACCGCCGGACTCGCCGGGATAGGGAAAGAAGTTGACGTGCGGCTCGGCGGGGTTGTCGGGGTTGCGGTTGCCGTTAAGCCAGCGAGTCATGCCCAGCCAGCCCACCTTGATGCCGTTGGCCTCGGTGAATACGGGCTGGAAGGTCTGCGCCTCGGTGTCGCCGGTTCCGGCGAAGAGCAGGCCGACCTCGCGGAGATGCTCCCGGGTCTCGAAGAAGCCGGGCCAGCCCTGATCCATGACGTGATTGTTGGCGAAGGAGACGATCCTGATCCCGCTGGCCTTGAGAGCCTGGGGCAGAGCGACGGGCGCGTTGAACATGAAGGCCTTGGTGCCGCGAGAGTGTTCGGGGGCAACGGGAGTTTCCATGTTGACGAAGCCAAAGTCGGCAGACTGGAAGACATCGGCCACATCGGAGAGCAGCGCGGCCCATCCGGCCTCACCCTCGCCCTGGGCGGCCGCGGCGGCGCGGACGGCCTCGTGGGGGATGACATCGCCGGCGATGGCGAAGCTGACGCGGGCAGTCTCATGCGGATACGGGACGACGGGACGGGTGGCAGCGTGATGGCCCCAGCGAAGGCCTGCGCCGGTGAGCAGCGCAAGACAAGTCAGAGACACGGCAATCGCAAGCACGGTTTCCGGGATGCGCTGCTTCCCTGCTGCGATGCCGTGACCTGTGAGTGCTTTATTCAACCGAGAAAGCCTCTTCTGCTGGACGCCAACAGAATACAGGGAACGCGGCATACAACCGAGTGGCAGACTAGAGCCGGCGGATGAGAAGGATGGTCTGGTCGTCGAACTGGGGGCCGAAGGCGCGGGCGGCGGCGAGGATTTTTTCGCCGAGAACAGGCAGGGGCTCTGTCGAGTTCGCCTCAATCGCGGCTTTGAGCCGCTCGACACCGAACTCCTCTCCGGCTTTATCGGCAACTTCGAGAATGCCGTCGGTGGCAACGACGAGCAGGTCGCCGCGGGCGGCCTCCACGGCCGCGCCGTCGAAGGACGAAACCGGCAGCAGGCCAAGGGGAAACTGCTCCTGCTCGGTGCTGGAGAGGGTACGGCCACCGGCGTGCCACTGCAGGAGCGGCGGGCTGGCGGCAAGGCCGTAATGAACGACGCCGTTGGCGCCGAGGCGCAGC
>DASZRQ010000091.1:0-10436 GCA_035549115.1 Occallatibacter sp.
TTCACAGTTCGTAGTTCACGGTTCGCAGTCAGCGGGCGTGCGAAGCCAGGTACTCCTCGCTGACCGTGACGTAGCCATCGCGGGCGACACGCTTGCCGCGCTCGCGATAGAGGTCTTCGTCGATGGGCTGCACGGTGGCGAGGCCGTCTACGTAGCGGTTGTACATGCAGAAGGCGGCGGCGATCAGCACGGTGTCGTGAATTTCAAGGTCGGTTGCGCCTTCCCTGCGGGCGGCGTCCACGTCGGCGCTGGTGACGAGCTTGCCATCCTGCTGGACCTTGCCCGCGATGGTGAGAAGGGCCTTCATCTTGGGGCTGATCTCAGCCTGGGTGAAGTCGGTCTTGACCTGCTTGACGAGAGCCTCGTTGCCACCGAGGTGGGCCGCGGCGATGGCTCCGTGAATGCTGTGGCAATAGGTGGTGCAGTTGCGCGAAGAGACATAGGTAGCGATGAGCTCGCGCTCGCCCTTGGTGAGGGTGTGCGGGCCGGTAAGCAGGATTTCGACGAGGGCGTTGAGCGGGCGCGCGGTCTCCGGCCGGAAGGCCATGGCGCCGCGGATGCCGGGCAGGTCAGCGGGAAGCGGGATATGAGGCATGAGGGTTTCTCCAGATTCAGGGTTCAGTTGTCCGTGGGCACGGGTTCAGGCGCGGGCATGACGCCCTGCACCGCGCCGCGCGTCAACAGAGCGCGGGCGGGCAAGCCGGCGAGCACGATGGCCGCGCCGAGCAGGGAGGGCACAAGGCTGTGGAGCAGAAGCATGAGCGCGAGAATGCCCGCTCCGATAAGAAAGACGATGGGGGCCAGGGGATACCACCAGCGGCGCACGGGCGTGATGGTGCGGAAGAGCGTGGCCACGGTGAGCGCAAGAAAGACCACGGCCGAAAAAATGATGAAGGCGAGGATACGGTCGAAAGCGCCGAGGGCAAGGACGGCCAGGGCCATGCCGGTTTGCAGCAGCACGGCATTGCCGGGCACCCCGGTGCGCGAATGCAGGCGGCCGAGGAACGCGAGCGGACCGCGGGCGTCGGGACCGGCCTCTCCGCTGGCCATGGCCCAGGTGACGCGGGGCACGGCGATGCTGAGCACCATGAGCCCGCCGAGAACGCTGAGGACGACGCAGGCGGAGAGGACGCGGCCTCCGGCAGCGCCGAAGAGCGCCGAGCCGAACTGCGCGACGAAGGCGGTGTTGGACTGAATCTGCTGCAGCGGCACGACGGCGACGAAAGCAAAGCTGACCAGCAGATAGATGGCGGTGACGAGCAGAACGCCGCCTGAGAAGGCGATGGGGAGGGTACGCTCGGGGTTGCGAACCTGTCCGGCGATCTTGCCTGCCTCCCACCAGCCGCCGAAGCAGAAGAAGGCGCTGATGGCCGCGCCGGCAATGGCTTCCATGAGCGTGTCAGAGCCGGGACGGCGCAGGGTAAGCGGCGCGAGATTGGCCATGGCGGCGTGGCCGGAGACCAGCGCCCAGCCCACCAGCGCGGCCAGCACGGGAATCTTGAGCCAGTTGAGCCCGGCCATGAGGCCACCGGAGAGCCGTGTGCCCGCGTAGCTGAGCGCGCCCAGGCCCAGCAGCATGAGCGCGGGCAGGGCGCGGACGAGCGCGGGCGGCATGGAAACGAGCGTTTGAACGTAGGGCACGGCGCCGACGCAGAGCGAGGCGGCGACACCGGGATACATCACAAGGGCGGCCATCCATCCATAGAGGAAGGCAACGCGGCGGCCGAAGCCGCGGCGAAGGTAGAGATACTCGCCGCCATCGTGGGGATTGCGGACGGCAAGCTCGGTAAAGCAGAGGGCTCCGGCGAGGGTGAGCACGGCCATGCCGCACCACACCGCGCCCAGCAGCGCGGGCGAACCAAGGGAGCGGGCCATGCCCGCGGGCGTGAGAAAGATGCCGAGCGAGATGGCCTCGCCGGTGACAACGGCTGTTGCCGCCCACACGCCCAGTTGCCGTTTCGATTGGAGCGCTGACCCCATGGTGCGCCTATGCTACCCAGCGGGTGGGAGGCGCGCATCGAACTTTGGGTTGAGGCATTGCATGCAGCGGAGGCTCGCTTGCGCTCACGAAGATGTTGTGGCGGGATTGGGTTCGTGCTTTCCAGGTCTTTTCAAGACCTGGGGCACCCATTCTCGTGCTGATTGACGCTGCGCCAAAACATCAGTTTTTGTCGCCGCGGGGGAGCTTGTGGGGAATGGGGCCGTTGGTCTCCGGGGCGGCAGGCACGGAGGTGATGTTGGTGACGTGGATGCTGGCCTCGGTCTCGGGCACGGCGCCGTCGTTGATCTGCACCTGGGTGGGCGCGGCGGCCACGAGGATGCGCTCGGTGACCTTGCCCCGGCCGGGCACGAGGACGCGCTCGGTGTCCTCGCCCTTGGCAGTGCGGACGGTGACGGGTACCTCGGCGGCGGCGTAGCCCGCGTTGGAGATGTTGACGGCGACGAGGAAGGTGCCGCCGGGAGCGGGCGCAGGATAGACGCTGTCGATGGAGAGATCGGGCAGGCCCTTGTCGGCGTTGACCCAGTCGGAGAACACCCAGGAAGTGTCGTGGATGGCGGCGTTCTGCCTGAGCAGCGCGGGCAGGTCGCAGGGTGAGCCAGCCGGAGCAGCGTCGCAGGTGCTGAGGGAGGCGGCCAGAGCATCGTCGCCCGCAACTTCGCGGAGCATCCAGAGAACGTAAGCGCCCTTGGTGCGGTAGTAGACAGGCGCGATGGCCTGCGGCAGCGGCGTTCCAGCGCTTTCGCCGGGGCTGGAAGGCTCGGCGAGGGCGAGGGCGGCACGGTCGGCCTCAAGCATTTCGAGGGCACGGTCGCGGCCCTGCTGCTTTTCGACCCAGAGCGATTCGAGGAAGGTGGCCTGCCCCTCGGAGAGCCATGCCGGAGCAGAGGGCGCATAGGCGCGGGCAAGGGCGTGGGCCAGGGCGCTCTCAAGGCGATCGGCGGAGGGCGCATCCGGCGGGGCGCTGAGGCTGGTGACGAGCAGCGGGCCGGACTCCCAGGGCGCGTCGTCGGGGTCGGGCAGGTCAAGAAGGGTGAGCGGGGCGCGGGGACGCGGACCCAGCCAGTGCTGCACGAAGGGCGTGACAGCGGAGGCCGCATCGAGCCACGCGCGAACCGTGGTTCCGTTCTCAGGCGTGGTGAAGGCGACGGTGTTGGGAGTTTCTCCGGCGGCCGCGGCGGCTGCGTGCTGGGTGCGCGCGGCCACGAACAGGCTGGGCGCAACGAAGCCGAGCGTGGTGGGCGCAAGCGATGCGGTGGCGATGCCGGTGAGCGTGGGGTCCATGCTCTTTGCATCGGTGACCGTGAGCGGAAGGGAGAGGCCGTTGACGAGCGCGACGGTGGGCGGCTGGCCGTGGGGGAACTCAACGGTGAGGTGCAGGGCGAAGCGCGCGCCGACGAGGCCGAGCTTGTGGCGGCCGATCTCGTCGAAGAGCCGTGCGCCATCGCCGAGGATGGCCGGGACGCTGGACACCGGATACCAGACGACGTTGCCGAAGCCGCGCAGGCCGGTGAACTCGACGCCGATCTGATCCCAGTCGGAGTGGAGGGCCATGGTTTCGGGCGTATTGATAGCGATGAGCCTTTGAGCCGAGGGCGCGATGACGCCGGAGTAGACCGTATCGAGCTGCGCGGCGGCTCCAGGCGCGAGCGGCGCGGCGAGCGAGACGGCGGCCTCGTGGAGCTGGCCGGTGTGGTCGGCGTCCGAGTTGAGCGTGGCCACGGTAAAGGCGGCGTCGCGGCCTTTGAGGCGAATCGACTCCCACTGAAGGGACGAGGAGATTTGCAGGGGAATGCGGGTAAGCGGGGTTTTGCCCGCGTTGCGCACAGTAAGCCGGGCGCGGACGGCGATGTGCTGCGCGGCGGGCTCAAGGTGCACGTCGAGGTCGAGCGCGGTGAAGGCCACGGCGCGGCGATCCTCGTCAGTGGCCACAGGCTCCGAGGCGCTCTGCACCTTCGCGGCGGGGCCGGCCTGGGTGGTGGTGGTGCCGTTCTCATCTGTGGAACGGGAGAAGATAACCTTGCCGCTGCCACTGCGCGGGGCGGGATTCTGGACGGGTGGAGCCGGAGCGGGCGCCTGGCTTTGCGCGGCGAGAGCGGCGCATGCCGCGGCAAGAACCGCGGCGGCCAGCGCGCGGGGGAAAACAACCTTCATCGACGAACCGAAACCTTTCTGCCACCTGCACTTGCGATGGGGCTTGCAGCGCCCTGGGCGCAGATCACGAACCGAGACCTTTCTGCTTCTTTGGCTTGGACTCCCGCGGCGCGGCGTTGGGAGCCGAGGCGCGCGCGGCGGCGCGGCGCTGGCGGGCAGCCTCATAGAGCACGACCGCTCCGGCGGCGGAGACGTTGAGCGAGCTGACGCCGCCAGCCATGGGAATGCGGAGCAGGTGGTCGCAGGTGCGGCGGACGAGATCGTGAAGACCGGCGCCCTCGCGGCCGAGGACGAGGACGCAGTCGCCGGTGAGATCGAAGCGGTCGTAGTCGGTCTCGCCGCGCTCGTCGAGGCCGATGACCCAAAGATTCTGCTCCTTGAGCTCTTCGAGGGCGCGGACGAGATTGATGACGCGGGCGATGCGGAGGTGCTCGGAGGCGCCGGCACTGGCCTTGACTGCGACGGGGCTGAGCGGCGCGGCGCGGCGCTCGGTGAGGACGACGCCGTCTATGCCCGCGCCATCGGCCACGCGCAGCAGCGCGCCCAGGTTTTGCGGGTCTTCCACGCCGTCGAGAGCCAGGATAAGACGCCTTGCGCCGGGAGCAGCGGGGGCGAAGAGGTCTTCAATGGCGAGCAGGTCCACCGGGCGGACAAGGGCGACGATGCCCTGATGGCTCTGGGTTCCGGCAAGCTGGGTGAGGTGCTCGCGGGGCTCGGTGCGGACACGGACCCCGGCGGCGCGGCAAGCGGCGACGAGGCGGGCGAGGCGGTCATCGTGGCGTTCGCGGGCCACAAGCACATGATCGAAGCGGCGGCGGCCGGCGCGAAGAGCTTCCTCGACCGCATGCACGCCGTAGAGAACGTCCATGAAGATAGTGTACGAGGCTGTTCTTCGCCGCGCGGGCAATGGGATGAGCGGCGCGCCTGTTTGCGGGTTAGCGGTTGGCGGCAAGCTTGGCGCTGGCGAGGCGATTGAGGCTGATTCCCTGCTCGGCGGCCTCAAGCGCAAGGTCGCGGTGAACATGAGGAGGAATGCGGACACGGAATTCGCCGCTGTAGTGCCGGTCGGCAAGGGGCGCGGGAATGGGCTCCCCGGAGGTTTCCATGTCGGCCACAGCGGCGGCCACGATCCTGCGGATGCCGGCGAGCGCGGCCTCGGGCGTGGCGGCGAGCCAGGAGAGCGAGGGAAACTCGGCACAGAGGCCCACGTGCTCGTTGTCCTCGGGCGACCAGCTTACGCGGTAGGTGTAGTGATCGGACGGGCGAGATTTCGGAGAGCGCTTCATGACTTCGATTCCTCGAGCTTTTCGATGGCGGCCAGTACCTGCCGCACCTGGTAGGCCTTGGCCTTGCCGTGGTCATTCTGGATGTTGACGCGCGGGTCGCCGGGCCAGGGCGTCTTGAAGACGGCGTGACTGGTGCCGGACTGGCGCGGCTCGCCAAAGCAAGCGATACAGACTCTGAGCAGGTCCGCGTAGCGCACGTTGTGCGGCTCGCGCCGCATGGCTTCAAGAGCTTTCTTCGCGGATGCCATCCAGTCTTATGGTACCACTATTGACACCATATGGCCGTGATCATTTCCATAGCAGATTACGCTGCCGTGAGATGGGCGATACTTGAGCGGATATGGGCGGAAACAAGCCGCAGACGTTTCAGATCGTGCTGGAAAGGCGCGCCGTCGGGCTGCAATTTGTGATGGCGCGGCTGGATGGCATGGCGCTGCGCAAGGCCTGGCCGGAGTGGAAGAACCGGCGCGTGATGGGCACGATGAATGGCTATGCCTTTCGCTCGACGCTGTTTCCGGCACAGAAGGGCGCGCTGCTGTTTCTGGTGGTGAACCGGGAGATGCAGGCTGGAGCCCATGTGAAGGCGGGCAATACGGTCAAGCTGCGGCTGGAACCGGATATGGATGCGCTGTATGCGATTCCGGTGGAGTTGGAGCGGGCTCTGAAGCAGGACAAGGCCGTAGCGCGGTGGTTTGCCAAGCTGCCTCTCTCCATGCAGAAGGGGTTTGGGAACCGGGTTGCTGCAGCCAAAGGGGCCGCGGTCCGCAGGCAGCGGGCCGAGCGGGTGATGGAGAGCATGATGCTGGCGATGGATGGTGAACTGGAGACGCCGCCGATTCTGCGGGCGGGCTTTCAGCGGGAGCCGCTGGCGCATGCAGGATGGAAAGCAATGACCCCGGTACAGCGGCGCAACCACCTGGTCGGTATCTTCTACGTGCAGACCGTGGGGGGCCGGGAAAAGCGGGCAGCCATGGCCATCGAACAGGCGGTGCGGGTGGCCAAACGGCTGAGGGAGCAGGGGTAGAAGCTGTTTGGAATCTTAATTTTTCTTGAGTTGGCCTTATTCTGCACTGATTTCAGTGCATTTATGGTTCGGGGCCGGGGCAGGTGCATGATTTTGAGCGGCTTCCGGAAACGATTTGTCGTCTAATCGAGCAAGATGAACGCCCCATCCGCAATTCGCGCGTTGTTCTCGTCGAACCCGGCCGCGCAGGCCGAGGAACAGGTACGGCAGGAAAACCTGGCTGTCGCCGAAGGCCTGAAGCGTCAGGAGGCCGGACTGCTGGACGAGCTGATCGTCCGCTACCAGCACCGGCTGCTGCGCTACCTGCTGTTTTTGACCGGCAACCGGGAGATGGCCGAGGACCTGTTCCAGGAAGTATGGATGCGCGTGCTGACGCGCGGCGGGCAGTTCAACGGCAAGGCGCGGTTCGAAACGTGGCTGTTCACCATTGCCCGCAACCTGGTGATCGACCACCGGCGCAAGCGGACGCTGGCAAGCCTGGACGAGCTGATCGAGACTGGCTCGGACGACGACAAGCCGATGACCTTCGAGGTCGCCGACCACCAGCCCAGCCCGCTGGACCACTTTGCCAGCATGGAGGACCGCAACCAGATTGCAGCGGCCCTGCTGGGGCTGGATACGCTCTACCGCGAGGTGCTGGTGCTGCGCTTCCATGAAGAGATGACGCTGGAAGAGATTGCCAAGGTAACGCGCGCCCCCCTTTCCACGGTGAAGTCGAGGCTGTATCGTGGTCTGGCAGCGATTAAACCGCTGCTGGAGCGCGGACAGACGCGACCCGAGGAGCTGGCGGGATGACATCGGGAACGGTGACGGGCCGGGGAACCAACGCTGGGGCACAGAACGACGTGCTGGCCGCGCTGTCCGGGACCGATGCGCACCGCGAACGGGCCGTGGCCCACCAGACCCGCCGCGTGGTGATGACCTCCGCCGGCGTGCTGCAGGAACAGAAAGCAGGCCACAAGCGCACCCGCGCCATGGCCCTGGCAGCCACTGTGGTGGTGCTGTTTGTAGTGGGGCCCATCGTCTGGTGGATTGCCGAAACCCTGGTGGAAGACAGCCGCCTGACGGGCGAGATCGGCGTCTGGACCTTCTTTCTGTGCTCGGCGCTGCTGGCCGCGGTGCTGGTGGCGGGCTGGGTGCGGCGGCGCCCATAACGGGACCCTCCCGTAACCTCACCGGGGCGCGCAACTTCATAATTCCTTTCCCCGTCCATTGCAATAGGGGGTAAGCTGGGCTTACCTTATCGAAACATCCCTGTACGGGTGATGAGCAGCCATGCGTGAACCACAGTCCATCCACGCGAACGATGAAACCTGGCTTGTGCCGGCATGGTCGATCCTTGCCGCCGCGGCTTCGTTCACGCTGGTGGAGTACTACTTCTGGCTGGTCTTTCCCCGGACGCAGCACCATGTGGCGCCGCTGGGCCTGCGGATTTACCTGAACCTCTCCTGGGGCCTGCTGGCGGCGGTGTACTTCCTGATGGTGGGCTTCATCAGCAAGGACGCGCCGCGGCGCTCGATGAGCGCGCGGTTCTGGATGCTGATCTGCTTCGTGATGCCGGGCGGCATCGGCGCGGTGCTCTACTTCCTGCTGCGCACGCCGCTGGTCTCCGCCTGCCCGGCCTGCGGCACGCATGTGCAGGGCGACTTCCACTTTTGCCCGCAGTGCAACTACCAGCTTGCGGCAAGCTGCGGCAACTGCTTCCGCACGGTGCGGGCCACGGACATTTACTGCACGCGGTGCGGGCACGAGCTGGCGCGGGACCACATGCCGGCGCGGCTGCACGTGATGGGCGCCGAGTAGCCGTTTCTTCCCTTCTCCGCCGCAATTGACCCGGTGTTCCGGGGCTCCCTACAATTCCTTAGTGCCGCATGGCGATCTCCGCGCTCATTATCGATGACGAACAACTGGCCCGCGACGAGTTGAAGTATCTGCTCGACGAGGTGGGCGGGGTGGACGTGGTGGCGCAGGGCGAAAACGGCATCGAGGCCGTAGACCTGATCGAAGAGCACCACCCGGACGTGGTGTTTCTCGATGTGCAGATGCCGGGGCTGGATGGCTTTGCAGTCATCAAGCGGCTGGTGGACAAGCACAATGCGCAGGCCGACAGGACGGCCGAGCCGCTGCCTCAGTTTGTCTTTGCCACGGCCTATGACCAGTACGCGGTGCGGGCCTTCGACGTGAACGCCGTGGACTACCTGCTGAAGCCCTTTGACCGGGCGCGCGTGGCGCAGGCCATTGAACGGGCGCGGGGGCGGATGAGCCGGAGCGCAGCGGCAGAGCCACAGGCGCAGATCGATGCGCTGCTGAAGCTGCTGAACCGGCCCCAGGCCGCGCAGCCCAGCAAGCTGATCGTGCAGGCGCAGAGCCGGCTGCTGCTGGTGGACCAGGCGGAGATCTGCTACGCGGCCATCGACGAGGGCGTGATCCGGGTGGTGACGCAGGGGTTCGAGGGGCAGTCGAAGTGCCGCACGCTCGAAGAACTGCTGGAGCTGCTGGACCCGGCGATGTTCTGGCGGGCGCACCGGGGATTCGTAGTGAACATCAACCACATCCGCGAAGTGGTGCCGTGGTTCAAGTCGAGCTACCAACTGCGCATGAACGATAAGAAGCAGACGGAGATTCCGGTGAGCCGGGCGCAGACGCGGCGGCTGCGGGAGCTGTTTAATCTGTAGCTTCGGCCGGACTGAGCCGCGAACTCCTCTTTCGCGTTCGCGCCCAGGCAAGGACCGCGAACGTACCCATCACGAAAACTGAGACCAGCGCCGATGCGTGCAGAATATCTTCGACCCGCCAGAGCTTGCCGGTAGGATCGGCGGCGAGGACAGGCGTTGCGTGTGAGATGCACTGCGCGACGTTGCCCGCGGCGCAGAGCGAGTAGAAGAGCACTGCCGAGAATACCGATGCGCGCGCCCCTACGGCTTTGGGTTGGCGCCGCAGATAGGTTGCGAAGAGCACATAGATAAGGAACACCGTGCCGAGCCAGCCGAGATAGTTGGTGAGCGGAACGCCAAACCATGCACCGCCATCGCGCCAGACCCAGCCGTGCAGGACTGTGGCCCAGACGGGATCCTGTGCGAGATCCCATGCGGTCATGATAAACGCGGCGAGAAACGGCGTCGCGATCCAACGTGAGCCAGCGATGGCACACGCAAGCACCCACGAAACGTAGGCCATGCCGATGTAGGCGAGACCGAGCAGTACGGGAACGTGGAAAAGCTTGGGGCCCATCAACCCGACGAAGTAGTAATGGCCAAAGGGAAAGCCGGTGACGACGCCAATGTTTTCGACGACGTTGCCCACGACAGCGCAGATGCCGGCAAAGACGAGAATGCCGTGCAGGCCGTAACGGCGTGCGCCATCGACGAGCGCAAAGGCCATCGCAGAAAGAACATCAAGCGCAACGATGGCGGTACGAGAAATGGGAGGCTGCGCGATCTCAAGCATGCGCGCAGTGGCATAGGCGAGGAAGATGACCGAGAGCGCGATGGTAAAGCTGCGCGCGGACGCGGCGGGGCGATGCATGCGCACCAGTATGGCATGCGACCCCGCTAGTCATAGCGTTCGGAGACGATCTGCTTGCGGTGCCAGCCGAAGCGCTTCAGGGTGTCGCGGACGGCGGTGATCATGTCGTTGAGGCCGCAGGCGTAGGCGCTGATGTCGAAGGTGAGCTGCGCGGGCGGGATGCCGGGATCGATTGCCGGAGGCGGGCCCAGGCGCGCGATGCGGTCTTCGACGATGCGCGCGGCGTGGTCCTGCACGTAGCCTCGCAAACCGGTCCAGTTGGCTTCCGCGCGGGAGAGCGTAGGCAGGTAGTGGAAGTTGGCGTGGCGGGCGGCTAGGGCTTCGAACTCGGCGCGGTAGTAGAGCTCGGTTGCGTGGCGGGTGCCGTAGACGAGCCAGATTTCCCTGCCGTTGCTGCGGTCGGGACCGTTGTCCGGAAAAAGATGCTGCAGCATGCTGCGCATGGGCG
>DASZRQ010000092.1:0-19477 GCA_035549115.1 Occallatibacter sp.
ATGGGGGCCATTGCCGATATTGCGGCCTTCCTCAAGATGTCCCCGGCCAACGACATCAAGTGCGTGGCCTACATGGCCCTCAAACGCGGTGCTGGCAAGGAGAAGGATTCCTGGCACGGCGTCGCCGCCTTCCTGCGCGGCGATCACCAGATCAACGAGACCAAGCTGCTGGGCGCGCTGGGCGCGGCGGAAGTACGCCCCATGGTCGCCGAGGAGCTTGCGCAGTTCCTCAACGGCCCCGCGGGCTTCCTCGGCCCTGTCGGCCTCAAGCACGATGAGAAGCCGCTCGGCGCTGGCCTTACCGTCATTGTCGACAAGTCCCTCGAAGGCCGTAGCAATATGGTTGCCGGGGCCAACAAGCTCGACTATCACTTCCGCAACGTGACGCCGGGCCGCGACTTCACGCGGACTCTCGCGGCGGATATTCGCAGTGTGAACGAGGGCGAAGCATGCCCGCAGGACAACTGCGGCGGCAGGCTCGTCGTGGGTAAAGCGGTCGAAGTCGGCCACATCTTCAAGCTCGGCTACAAGTATTCGGAGTCGATGGGCGCGCGTGTGCTCGACCCCAACGGCAAGGAAGTCACGCCGATCATGGGCAGTTACGGCATCGGCATCGAGCGCATTCTCACCGCCGCCATCGAGCAGTCGAACGACGCCAATGGTTTCTGGCTGCCTGCCTCCATCGCGCCCTTCGCTGTCGTCGTCACGGTCACCAACGTTGCCGATGAGGCTCTGCGTGCCGCGGGCGAGGCGCTCGCCGCCGAGCTTGAGGCCGCCGGCCTCGACGTGCTGCTCGATGACCGCGACGAGCGCGCCGGCGTCAAATTCAAAGATGCGGATCTGGTCGGCATTCCCTATCGCATCAACGTGGGCAAGAAAGTGGCCAGCGGGCAGGTAGAGCTCGTGACGCGGGCCCGGTCCGCGAGCGAAGACGTTGCGCTGGCAGATGTGGCCGCGCTGGTGAAAAAGCGCGTCGAGGAAGAGCAGCTTCTGGCTGCCAGCCTTTAAGCATATGCAGGAGAAGGAATGGCACTGAAGATCAAGCTGGCGAAACCGGGTGGCGCGCATCCCATTCTTACGCTCATGCTGCGCATCGCCCTGGTGGTGGTGGTTGTCGTGGGTCTCGCTGGCTTCGGCCTCTTCACCTTCTACTACTACCAGTACAAGGGCATCGTCGATGCGCGGCTCAAGCAGCCACTCTTCGCGCAGACGGCCAAAATCTACGCCGCGCCGCGGGAGCTGCGCCCCGGCCAGAAGATCGGCACAGCTCTCATCGTCAACGAGCTGCGCGAGGCTGGTTACACCTCCAGCGGCGCCGCCAAGGCTTCTCCCCTCGGCACCTATGACGAGAGCGGCTCCGCCATCACCGTCCGGCCCGGCCCGCAGTCCTATCACTCCGAGGATCCGGCCACCATCCACTTCTCCAGCGGCCAGATTCAATCCATCACCGACGAGAAGGGCCAGGCCCTGGCCAGCTACGAGCTTGAGCCGCTGCTCATCACCGGCCTGAGCGACACCAACCGCATCAAACGCCGCCTCGTTACCTACGACGAGATTCCACCGCACCTCGTACAGGCCGTCGTGGCCATCGAGGACAGGCATTTCTTCGAGCACGGCGGCGTCGACTACATGCGCATCCTGGGCTCCATCCGCAACGACCTGAGCCCCGGCCACCGCTATGTCGAAGGTGGCTCCACGCTGACCATGCAACTGGCCAAGATGTTCTTCCTCACTCCGGAACGGACTCTCAAGCGCAAGTTCATTCAGGTTGTCATCACCTTTCAGCTTGAGCACCGCTTCACCAAGCAGCAGATTTTCCAGATGTACGCCAACGAAGTGCCCCTCGGCCAGCGGGGCAGCTTCTCCATCAACGGTTTTGGCGAAGCAGCCCAGGCTTTCTTCGGCAAGGATGTGCGCGAGCTCGATGTTGCCGAGTGCGCCCTACTCGCCGGCACCATCCAGAGCCCCAGCCGCCTCAATCCCTTCCGCCATCCCGAGCGCGCCATGGAGCGGCGTAATCTGGTGCTCGACTCGATGGTTGAGACCGGCGCCATTACCAAGGAGGAAGCGGAGCGCGCGAAAGATGAGCCGCTGCATCTTGCGCCCGGCAGCGTGGACGCCAGCGAGGCCCCATACTTTGTCGATCTGGTGCGCGACGAGCTGACCCAGAAGCTCGGCGACCGCGACTACAACAGCGAAGGCCTGCGCATCTACACCTCGCTCGATCCCGATCTGCAGCAGATCGCCACCGAGGCTGTCGACTCCACGGTTCACGTCATCGACGCTCAGGTGGACCGCCTGCATGCCCGCGATCGCAAGCTGGGCAAGTCCTACATCTATCCGCAGGTTGCGCTTGTCGCGCTCAACCCGCATACAGGCCAGGTGCTTGCGCTGGTCGGCGGCCGCAGCTACGGTGCATCGCAGCTTAACCACGCGGTGGCCAAGCGCCCTACCGGCTCCATCTTCAAGCCATTCGTCTATGCCGCGGCCTTTGCCACTGCCGCGGAGGGCACCGTACTGCCCGGCCTCGACAAGCTCTTCTCGCCCATCACCATGCTGAACGATCAGCAAACCACCTACGATCTCGGCACCGGAGGCGAGTACACGCCGCGCAACTTCCACGGTGAATATTACGGCGAGATCACCGCGCGCTACGCGCTGCAGCGCTCCGACAACAATGCAACCATCAGCCTCGCCGCCATGGTGGGCTTCGATCGCGTCGCCGCGCTGGCCCGCGACGCCGGCGTCAAGAACGCGCGCGGCACACCAGCCATGGCCATCGGCGCCTATGACGCTACGCCGCTCGACATGGCCGGCGCCTACACCGTCTTCGCCAACAACGGGCTGCACATCGATCCCTGGATGCTCGCCAGCATCCGCACGCCCTCAGGTGACATCATTCAGGACTACTCGCCCACCACCAAACAGGTCCTCGATCCCCGCGTCGCCTTCCTCACCACCAGCCTGATGGAAGATGTGCTGCGCGGCGAGGGCACCGGCGCGGGCGTGCGCAATCTTGGCTTCGTCTCGCCTGCCGCAGGCAAAACCGGCACCGAGCACGACGCATGGTTCGCGGGCTTTACTACCAACCTGCTGTGCATCGTCTGGGTCGGCAACGACGACTACACCGACATCAAGCTGCAGGGTGCAGACGCCGCCGTGCCTGTCTGGGCGGCTTTCATGAAGCGCGCCGTCCAGCTTCCGCAGTACTCCGACGTGCATGAGTTCACGCCGCCCGATGGCGTGCAGGTGGTCTCGCTCGACAAGAACACCAACCTGCTGGCCGATGCCTCCTGCCCCGACGACTACGATGCGGCCTTTCTGGATGGCACCGCGCCCACCGACACCTGCGACCACCCCGCCGACCATCGCAATCTGCTGCAGAAGATCTTTGGCATCGGCAAACCCGCAAATTAGCGGCCGGCACGGCAATTTCTACGTGCCCTGGCAGACCGGGCACCAGAACGTTACCCGTACATCCGGCCCCTGCAGGCGGCGCTCGATTGCCGTGCCGCATGTGCGGCAGGGCTCGCCCGCACGGCCATAGACCCACAGGCTGTCTCCAGGATCGGAAGCGTGCGTGGTACGGCGATGCGCGCCGCGATACGTCACGGTGGTGTCTCCGGAGTCCTCCATCACATTTGCCGCGAGCAGCCGCTGCGCCGCGGCAACCAGGCCGGCAATCTGCTCCGCCGTGAGCGACCCCACGCGCGTGAAGGGATGAATGCCGCAGACGAAGCACGCCTCCGACTTGAAGACATTGCCCACGCCCGCCATCACCTCCTGGTGCAGCAGCACGTCGCCAATCTCCTCATCCGCGCGCCGGGCAATGCGCGCCGCGGCCCCCACCGCGTCAAACTCGGCGCTCAGCACATCGAGCGCGGGCCGGGGAATCCGCCGCTCGCGCTCGAGCGACTGCGCGGTCAGCATTCTGGCCACCGGCACGCTGAAGCCCACGGCCTGATACGCGCTGTTCTCCAGCACGATGCGCATATTGCGTCCGGGCCGCTGCCACGGCTCGCCGGGCCGGTATACATGCCATGCGCCGCTCATCAGCATGTGCGTGGCGAGAATGCCGCCGCCGGAGAAGAAAATCAGCAGCCACTTGCCCCGCGACTCCACCCGCTCCACGGTCTGTCCCGTGAGCGGCGTGTCATCGTGGAAGCGCGTCAGCAGTGGATAGTTCGAGCGAAAATTCGTGATCGGCCTGCCCGCCAACGCCCGCGTCAGCGCGCGCGCCGTGCGAAAGATCGTATCCCCCTCCGGCATCTACTGCACCTCCGCCGAAGCGGCGTCCGTCTGCGTCACCGGCAGCGGAATACGCCTCAGGTGCATCCCCAGCGGCCCGGCATAGAACCCCGCGTCCATCAGGAACCGCGCCAGAAAGCTTGCCGCCACCGGCTGCCCGTTGACGGTCGTAATCAGCACGCCCGCATGCCGGCTGGCGTGCATCTTCTCCTGCCCCCGCGCGCACAGGAAATGCGCGAGCCCCGCCGCCGCCTGCGAGCGTTCCGGCTCCTCTACCGGCAAAAACACGAGCAGGTGCGGATTGTTCCGCCGCACCCAGGCCACCAGCTCGCCATTGCGCAGAATTACCTCGGCGTAGGCCGCCCGCGTCAGCACCCGCGGAGCCGTCTCCGCGTCCTCGTCCATCGCGGGCAGCTCCGGCCAGCGCAACACCGAGCCATAGGGATTGGCCGGATCGGCCGCGGCCATCTGCACAAACTCCGGCCTCTCTGCCGCGGGCTCCGCGCGCAACTGCCGCAACAGGTCCACCGCGGCCGGCAGCGCAAACTGCGTGGCCCCCAGCCCGGCCACAAAATACCCGCGCCGGATGCGCCCACTCTCCTCCATCGCCTTCAGCACGTCGTACACGGCGCTGAAACCGCCCGGCACACTCTCCGCCGCCACCGCCTCGCGGGTCAGGATGCCGTAGCGCGCCAGCAACTGCAGCGCCAAGGCATGACTTTTTTCGGTGCCGCTGACCTTGGATGGGTCTGCCGCATGCAATGCTGCCCAGCGGCCCTGGGCATTGGGCGGCGTCGTCCTTCGCGAGCGGAAGGTCACGCCGGTATGCGTCCGTCGTGGAGCGCGTGCGCTCTCCGGCCGCTGAATGTAGGCCCGCAGCGCATGCAGAGAATCGTTCGTCACAAGCCCCCGCCACACCAGGCTCCACAGCGCGTCGATCCACTCGCCCGGATACCCGCCGCCCACGGCCTGATGCAGAGGCTCAAAGAAACTCGCGCCCCGCGCCTCCAGCACAGCCAGGAGCCTGGTTTCGTTCTCGCTCAGCGGCTCCGTTTGCGGACGTGCGAGCACCAGCAGCGGCATCCTGTCCGCCAGATACAGCGCGATGCGCCCATCCCGCTCGCCCATCGGCTCCACGCCGGTCCACGTCACCTCGCCCGCGGCAATCAGCGTGTCCAGACCCGCCGGGTCGTAGCCCACTACGCGCGCCGGCAGCGCCGCTGTCTCCAGCAGCGAGGCCGGAATCGGCGCTCCCTGCAGACTCTCCACCGCATCCAGCAGCGCATCCAGGTGCATTGGTCCGTTCCGCCGGGGCCGCAGCAGCCCCTGCCAATGCGTCTCGAACCGCGCCAGTGTCCGCTGCTCCACCGGCTCCACTTCCTGCCGCAACCTGGCCAGCGACTTGCGCCGAATCTGCCGCAGAATCTCCCCATCGCACCACTCGCGATGCAGGCCGCCCGGCCGAAAGCCGCCTTCGAGCACCCGGCCCTCGTGCGCCAGCAGCCGCAACGCATTTTCGACCACGGCTGTATCCAGCCCGAATCGATCCGCTGCCTCGCGCACCGTGAAGGGGCCGTGCGTTCGCGCATACCGGCGCACCAACTCCACCACCGGCTGCGCCACCGGCTCCAGCAGGGCCACCGGCAGCCCCGGCGGCAACGGAATCCCCAGCGC
The DNA here is from genome assembly GCA_035549115.1 of Occallatibacter sp. Classification (GTDB taxonomy): domain Bacteria; phylum Acidobacteriota; class Terriglobia; order Terriglobales; family Acidobacteriaceae; genus Telmatobacter. The sequence goes on from DASZRQ010000092.1 coordinate 5,923, forward strand.
GTCCCTATAGCGTGCCGCATCCTCGGCCGCAATCACACGCTTCTCGCCGGCAATCCGCAGCTCCAGCAGCCGGCGTGCCCGCACCAGCCGCGGAACGGCCTCCAGCAGAGCCGTATCCGCCACCCTACGAGCAAGTTCTACGGGAGCCAGGTCGCCCAGGCGCAGGCAGAGGTCGTGGATGCCGTCCGCCGTCCGCGCCCGCATGGTCTCGGTCAGGCACTGGGCCTGCTCTTCCACCTCCGCCAGCGCACCGGCGTCCAGCAGCTCGCGCAGGTCGGCCTCGCCCATCAGCTCGCGCAACTGATCCTGGTCGATGGTCAACGCCTGGGCCCGCCGCTCGGCCAGCGGCGCGTCGCCGTCATAGAGGAAGTTGGCCACATAGCTGAACAGCAGCGACGAGGCAAAGGGCGAGGGCTTGCGCGTCTCCACCACCTGCACGCGAATCTGCCTCTGCTCGATGGCGCGCAGCGTCTCCAGCAGCGCCGGCATGTCGAAAAAGTCCCGCATGCACTCGCGGTAGGCCTCCAGCAGCAGCGGAAACGAGGGATACCGCGAGGCCACGCTCAGCAGATCGTAGGAGCGCTTGCGCAACTGCCACAGCGGCGAACGCTGGTCCGCGCGGCGGCGCGGCAGTAAAAGCGCACGGCCCGCAGCCTCCCGGAACCGCCCCGCAAACAGAGCCGTCGAACCCAGTTGACGCAGGACAAGCCGCATCGCCTCGCCCGACTCCACCAGAAACCAGTCCGGGTCCGGCGGCTCGTCCGTATCCGGAAAACGCAGCACAAAGCCGTCATCGCCCCACAGAGTCTCCACCTCCGGACCGCCGCCAGCCCGGATGCGTGCGCTCACGGCCATGGCCCAGGGAATATGAATCCGGCTGCCGAAGGGTGTCAGCACGCATACCCGCCAGTCGCCCAGCTCGTCCCGCACCCGCTCGATCACAATGGTCTTGTCGTCCGGCACCACCCCGGTGGCCTGCTCCTGGTCCGCCAGGAACTCCAGCAGATTCTCCGCCGCGTTCGGGTCCAGGTCGTGCTCAGCCACCAGCCGGGTCAGCGCCGCCGCCTTGGGCAGTCCGCGCAGCTCCCGCACCAGCCCGCCAATCCGCCGTCCGAATTCGAGCGGCCTCCCCGGCCCATCGCCTTTCCAGAAAGGCATCTTGCCCGGCTCGCCCGGCGCCGGAACCACCAGCACCCGGTCATGGGTGATGTCCTCGATCCGCCAGGTCGAAGCGCCAAGAATGAACGTCTCGTTGGTCCGCGACTCGAAGACCATCTCCTCGTCCAGTTCGCCCACCCGGACGCTCTTGCCCTCGGTGTGGGCCAGAAACACCCCGTACAGCCCCCGGTCGGGAATCGTCCCGGCGTTCAGAATGGCCAGCCGCGCCGCCCCCTCGCGGGCTGTGACCACGTTCCGGATGCGGTCCCACACCAGCCTTGGCCGCAGCTCGGCGAACTCGTCGGAAGGATAGCGGCCGCTCAGCAAGTCCAGAACCCCCTCGAAGCTCGACCGGGTCAGCCCGCCGAAGGGTGCCGCCCGCCGGACCAGGTTGAAAAGATCGTCGACCGGAACCTCCGGTTTGGGCTCCTCGAACTCCACCTCGGCGTCCTTCAGCTCCCGCAGCAAAGAGGGCAGTTTGGCGTCAGGCAAAATCTTTGTCCCGCGGCCCGGCCTGGGCGCGTTGGGAGGGTGCGCCACGATCGCCACGAGCTGCTGGGCCAGCACGTCCAGGGGATTCCGCGGATACCGCGTGGCCTCGATGTGCCCCTCGTGCATGGCCCTGGTCACCGCCGCGCAGGCAATCAAATCGGCGCGATACTTCGGGAACAGGACGCCCTCGCTCACCGCATCCACCGAGTGCCCGGCCCGGCCGATCCGTTGCATCCCGCTCGCCACCGACGGCGGAGCCTCGATCTGGATCACCAGATCGACCGCCCCCATGTCGATTCCCAGCTCCAGCGTGGAGGTGGCACAGAGCGCCCGAATCTGCCCGGCCTTGAGCTGCTCCTCAATCACCGACCGCTGGGCCGCGGCCAGCGACCCGTGATGGGCGCGGGCAATCGGCTCGCCGGCCAGGTCATTCAACGCACCTGCCAGCCGCTCGGCCACCTGGCGGCTGTTGACGAACAGAATCGTCGAGTTCCGCTCCCGGATCAGCTCCAGCAGGCGAGGATGGATGGCATTCCAGATGGACACCCGGCGCGGCATCTGCGAGGCCGGGCCGCTGGGCAGCTCCTCCAGCGCCTGCAGCTTTGCCATATCCTCAACCGGAACTTCAATTCTCAGCTTTAACTGTTTCTTCAGACTGGCATTGACAATCGTAACCGGCCGGTACCGAAGCAGCTCCGGATCGGGCCGGTCCTCAGCCCAATGAGCCTCAGGAAAATCCTCATCCTGCGCTTGAGTTATTTTTCCAGAAGTCGCTGATTCCTCGTGCAGATCATTCGAGCCTCGCTTAACCGGTTCGGCGTTTTCCACAGGGATTTCCACACCGCCCAGAAACCGCGCCACCTCCTCAAGGGGACGCTGTGTTGCCGACAGCCCGATCCTCTGCAGAGGCTTCCTGGTCAACGCCTCCAGCCGCTCTAGCGAGAGGGCCAGATGAGCTCCCCGCTTGGTCGGGACCAGCGAATGAATCTCATCGACGATGACGGTCTCGACCGTCCGCAGAGCCTCGGCCGCCTGCGAGGTCAGCAGCAGGTAGAGCGACTCCGGCGTGGTGATCAGGATGTCGGCCGGATGCCGCCGGAACCGGGCACGCTCCTGCTGCGGCGTATCCCCGGTACGGACACTGATGCCCGGTTCATGGAAAGACACGCCTCTTCGCCGGGCCATGTTGGCGATGCCGGCCAGCGGCGATCGCAGATTCCGCTCAACGTCCACGGCCAGGGCCTTCAGCGGCGAGACATAGACGATCCGGCAGCCTTTTTTTGCGTTCTCCGGCCGGGGATGCAGCATCAGCCGGTCGAGGCACCAGAGGAACGCGGTCAGGGTTTTGCCGGTGCCGGTGGGGGCCAGGATCAAGGCGCTTTCGCCCCGCGCGATCACAGGCCAGCCCATGCGCTGGGGCGCGGTAGGGCTGTCGAAGACAGCGCTGAACCACTCCGCCGTCACCGGGTGGAAGCAGGCAAAGGGATCGGTCAGTGTGCCGGGCTCGGATTCAGGGGAACGGGAAGGCATTAGCTCACTTCAGAGCATAGCGCGAAGTGAGGCGAAGAGGAAGCGAAGAACCTGTCTTCCGGCAAGGGACTTGATTGCGTGCCGTTTAGCCGTGCACCCACTGAGCGAAATGCTGCCACACGGGCGTCATGCCAACCGGAATTGTTGCCAGCGTCACCACCACGGTCAGCAGCGAACCCTGCCAGGTGGCCCGATGCACCTTGTGCAGCGTCACCAGGTCGTAGATCACCGCAATCGCCAGAAACGAGAACAGAATGAGGTGCTGGGCCATCGGTCCCATCGGCATCAGCGTGTAGGGGAACCGCCCAATCGCCGGCACCATCAGCCCGATATTCGCAATCAGCATCAGCCGCTTATGGTAGTCGGGCCGCCGCCGCTGCGAGTAGCTCCAGGCAGCCATCACCGCAAAGAGAGAGATCGTGAAGATCGGCACCGCGAAGAATGTAAGCGCGGAAAGCCCCGATCCCAGCGGCGACATGTTCCGTCGCAACGCATTGATCGCCGCCAGCACTCCCACGACCACCATTGCCCCGGCAAGGCCGAACCCCCACAGGCCCACGGCCATGTGCAGCTTGACCTTGCGGGCCGAGACCAGCGCGATCTGCACCACCAGCGTGAGCAGCCACAGCGTGAAGACCGCCGCGTGCACATGAATGATGGGCGCAGGCAGCGGAGCCCGCACCAGCCCGGCCGCATAGTAGGTCTTGGCAAATCCCAGCCAGATGGTGACCAGCATCAGCAGGCACATCGCCGGGAAGAACACGCGATCCGGGTGCAGCCGGGCACGCCGGGACTCGATTGCCATGGTGGCCATAGGCACTCTCCAGAAGGGGAACCGGAAGATGGGACGGGGAACGCGCACTTCACGATACCAAGCCCTACGCGGCGATTCAATGAAATTTCTCCGGCGCGTCCGCAGCCTCATGATTCCGCGCTGACTCCTCGCGCATCTATATGAGAAAAAATGCCCTAACCCGCGAGCAGCATGCCCGCGCTGCTAGGATGAGGATGCCGGTAAGAGAATGCGTGCGCACCTGGCCATAATTCTTGAGGATTTTCGGCGATTCGGCCGCGATGTAGCCGTGGTCCGGATGCAGGGCAACCGCAGGCGCACCACGACCTACGCCGAACTGGCCCGTCTCTCCGGCCGCTTTGCCGCCTTGCTTGAGGACCGCGGCATCGCCTCCGGCGAGCGCGTCCTGATCTGGGCAGAAAACTCCGCCGAATGGATCGCCGCTTTCTATGGCTGCATGCTGCGCGGCGTGCTGGCCGTGCCTCTGGATGCCTTCGGCAGCCCTGACTTTGCCGCCCGCGTTGCCGAGGATGTGCAGCCGAAGCTGGCCGTGGGCGATGCCCCGCTCCTGCGTAAGCTCTCTCCGGAGTGGCCCGTGCTCGCCTTCGACGGCTGGCCCGATGCCCTGCCGGAGCGCGAGGCCGTCGCAATCGAGGGGCTGAATCACGCCACTCCCCTGCAGATTCTCTTCACCTCCGGCACCACCGGCGACCCCAAAGGCATTGTGCACACCCACGGCAACGTGCTGGCCAGCGTGGAGCCGATCGCGCGCGGCGCGCAGCCCTACACGCGGTGGGAAAAGCTGGTTCACCCGCTGCGGTTTCTGCACACGCTGCCGCTGAGCCATGTCTTCGGGCAGACCATGGGCCTGTGGGTGCCCGCGATCTTTGCCGCCGAGGTGCACTTCGAAAACCGCCTCATTGCGCCCCGGCTCATTGAGACCATCCGGCGGGAGCGCATCAGCGTGCTGGCGGCGGTGCCGCGAGTCATGGGCCTGCTCAAGACACATCTTGAGACCCATATTCCGGGTCTTGAAGCGCGCGTGGCCGCTACGGCAGGCCGCAAGCTTGGCGCAGCGCTCCGGTGGTGGCATTTCCGCGATGTGCATCGCGCGCTGGGGCTGAAGTTCTGGGCGCTGATCTCCGGCGGCGGCGCGCTGGCCGGGCCGCTCGAGCAGTTCTGGAACGCCATCGGCCTGGTTGTGGTGCAGGGATACGGCATGACGGAGACCACTGCTCTGGTGACGCTCAACCACCCCTTTCACGTAGCCAGCGGAACCATTGGAAAGCCTCTGCCGGGACGCGAGGTGAAGATCGGGCCGGACGGCGAAGTGCTGGTGCGCGGGCCCATGATCGCCAGCTCCACTTGGAGCGGCGGCGCGCTGCATACGCGGGGCGACGAGTGGCTGGCGACGGGCGACCTGGCCGAGACGCAGGCCACCGGAGAGCTGAAGTTTCTGGGCCGCAAGAGCGAGGTTATCGTCACAGCCTCGGGGGTCAATATTCATCCCGAGGACGTGGAAGCGGCGCTGGACCAGCAGCATGAGATTGTGGGCTCGGCCGTGGTGGCGGTGGAGACGGCCAACGGGCCGGAGCCATTTGCGGTGCTGGCGGTGCGCGGAGGCGAGAAGGCCGCCGGGGCCGCGGTGGAGCGGGCCAACGAGAGGCTGGCGGAGTTCCAGAAGGTGTTGCGCTGGGCACTGTGGCCGGAGCCGGATCTGCCGCGCACCTCGACCGGCAAGGTGCGGCGCAAGCAGGTTGCGGCCTGGGCCGCGCAGCACCACGCAGCCCAAGTCACTGACGCCGGAGCCTCCCTTTTGCCGCGGGACTGGCTGCTGGCCCTGATCGCCGAAATCACGGGAGAGATGCCGCCGGGGACAGAGGACGGACTACGCCTGAGCGAGGACCTGCACCTCGACAGCCTGGGCAGGGTGCAACTGGCCGCCGCTCTGGAGGAGCGGCTGGGCACGCTGCCGGGGGACGACACCATCGACCGGATTCACACGCTGGGCGAACTGAGAGAGCTTATCGCGGCGCCGGGCAAGACCCCGGACAAGACAGGGGGCAGGGATCAGAGATCGGAGAACAAGAGGCAAGGGTCAGACATCAGGGATCAGCACGCCGGTACCGCTCGTTCTCCAGAGTCTCCGCAGTCAGAAAAAGAACGGCCGCCGGCGATACCGATTGCCCTCGCTGCCGATGCGGCTCCGGCCGAGAAAGAGCAGTTTCTCTATCCCTACTGGCCGTGGTGGAGGCCGGTGGCGTGGGTGCGAAGTGCGTTTCTGGAGCTGGCGGCACAGCCGCTGGTGTGGTTCCTGGCCGCGCCGCGCGTGGCGGGTAAACCGGATTTGCGCGCCGATGAGCCGATGCTGATCGTGTGCAACCACATCACGGCCTTCGACGGGCCGCTGGTGCAATATGCTCTTCCGGGGCGGGTGCGGCGGCACATGGCGGCGATGATGGCCGGCGAGATGCTCGAAGACTACCGGCACTTCCGCGATCCCGACCGGCGGCCGGGGCAGCGGGGTTTCATGCTGCTGGGTCCGGCGGCGTATTTCCTGGTAACAGCGCTGTTCAATGTGTTTCCGCTGCCCAGGCGCAGGGATTTTCAACGCAGCTTTCAGCATGCGGGCGAGGCGCTGGACCGGGGCTACAACGTGCTGGTCTTTCCCGAAGGCACACGCACCCCGGCGGGCGAGCTGGCGCGGTTCCGGCCGGGCATCGGGCTGCTGGTGAAGGAGTCGCAGACAGCCGTGTTGCCGGTGGCGATTCGCGGGCTGGGCGAACTGAAGGCGCGCGGGCGGGGCTGGTTTCGCTCGGGCAGGATCGAAGTACACGTGGGCGAGCCGCTGCATTTTGGCCTCGAAGAAACCGAGGCCGCAATCACCGGGCGGCTGCATGCCGCGGTCGAAAAGCTGCTGAAGGGCTAGCGCGAACAGCGCCTCAGACCGAAGCCTGCTCCGCCGCGGCATGTGCGATCTCGTCTGCATTTTCCAATGCGGGCGAAGGCAGCGTGGGCACGCCGTAGAAATCGACCGTGGAACCGCGATGCCCGTTGCAGCGGGCATAGAGCTCGAGACCCAGTGGCGTGGGCCGGATGCTGGTTCCATCCATCTCGACAAAGGAAGCGGTGCGGACGGTTACGACGGCCAGTCCCAGATCGGCAAGCAGCTCAAGGTCGCGATGAATGCGGATGAGATCGCGGGAGCCGGTGATGTGCATCAGCTCCGCCGCGGAGAGCGTGACAGGACGGCCGGAGACGCGGCCTTCCCCGGCGAGAACCTTGGCGCTGCGCGTGCAGGCGGTGGTGAGCAGGCGGGTGTGGGTATGCGTGAGCTGGCTGAGCATGCTGACAAAGGCCAGATTCGCATCGTCGCAGCCATCGAGAGTACAGGAAGAAGCAAACAGGCCTGCCCAGAGCTGCTGATCGCTTTCCGAATCGGCCCAAGAACCCTCTTCAAGAATCTGCAGCACGATGTGCGGGATGGCGCGCATGCGCTCAGCATTGGGCGCAAGGGCCAGCATGCGCTCGGCGCGCAGGGCAATCTCCGTAGCGCTCAAAACGCGGACGTTGCTGAGCCCTTCCCGCAGCAGGCGCTCGAACCCCTCCTGCGCTGAAGCGCACAGGCGCTGGGTAAAGGCCAGAGTTTCCGCCACGCGGAACTCGCGCAGCACATCCTCCGGCTCGTAACTGCGGGAGGAGACCATCAACGGGCTATCCCAGAGGCGGAGGTCCATGCCTTCCGGCAGCACAAAGGAGAGGCCGACGCCGCTTTCGTCGATGCGCACAGCGCGCGCCTTGACGGCGACGCGGCGCTCGATGTTGCCCTCCAGCGGGCCGCTGCGCTGCAGGGTGAGCGAGATGATGTCGCCGGGCAGCCAGCGCTCGCGAGTGAGCAGAAAGACGCCGGTGGAGCTGATGTCGCGGACAGTATTAAGATGCGGGTCGGGACCGCTCCAGGAGTAGGCGGCAAGATCGGGCGATGTACGGCGCAGCGAGCGGCGGTTATCCTGCGGCACACGCTTTTCCGGCGGGGCAAAAGGCAGATTCATCGCAAACCTCTACGCGGCAGAATCCGGAGCGCTCCTCCAAAAAGTACGGGAACCGCTCTCATTGACTTAGACGGGGTGAACCGTCTGCATTCACAACATTTTACGTCCGGGCCATCCCTCTTTGGTATCAGTTCCCTATTACTTTCGACACTAATACCCCCGAAAGAGCGCGCCAGGAACGGACAAATGCCCCAAATTCGGACATTCGGCGACATTAAAGCGCTTTAAGTCCTTTGGACAGGACGAAAATGACATGTGCCGCCGGCAAGAATCGCCTGCCAGAGAGACGGATCGGCTGGCTGTTCCGCAGAGCCCAGGAAAAGCACGCCATCCGGCGCGAGAAGCCGGTGCACATTGGCCAGCAGGGCCCGGCGGGTCTCCTGCGAGAAATAAAGCATGACATTGCGCAGAAAGATGACATCGAAGCGCTCGTGGAATGGGAGCTGCTCGCAGAGGTTGGCAACGCGGAAGTTGCACAGATTGCGGATCTCCGACTTGACGGACCAGTCTTCGCCGACGTGATCGAAGTACTTGACCACATTGCGGGCGGGCAGGCCGCGGTTCATCTCAATGCGGTGATAACGGCCCTGCTGGGCGCGGGAGACCACATTGGAAGAGAGGTCCGTGCCTTCGATGCGGATGTTCCAGCCCGCCAGGGAAGGAAAGTTCTCCAGCAGCAGCATGGCGATGGAGTACCCCTCCTGGCCGGTGGAGCAGGCGGCGCTCCAGAAGCGCAGAGTGCGCTGCGGACGGCGGGCCTCGATGAGTTTGGGCAGCAGCTCGGTGCGCAGCAGCTCAAAGGGACGGCCATCGCGGAAGAAGCTGGTCTCATTGATGGTCATGGCCTCGGCCACGGCGCGCTCGAGGATGGGGTTCCTGCGGATGCGCAGATGCTGCACGAGTTCCTCAAGCTGAGTCAAACCCTGCGCGCGGAGCAAGTGCGAGAGGCGGGTATCGAACAGATAGTCGCGCGAGGGGTCGAGCACGTTCTGCGAGAGGCGGAAGACAAGATCGCGCAGGAAAGCATAGTCGACCTGGACAGTGGTTGCCATCAGGAGGCCACCGTTTCGCGGAACGCGCGCGGTTCGGCGCTGCTCCGGCTGGTTACGCGGAGAATCTCGGCCGCAATCTCCCTGAGCGGCACAATGCGGTGGGCAAGGCCGGCGCGGGCCACGGCTCCGGGCATGCCCCAGACGGCGCTGGAAGCCCGATCCTGCGCGAGCACAACTCCTCCGCGCGCGTGGATGAGCCGCGTACCAGCAAGACCATCGGAGCCCATGCCGGTGAGCATGACGGCGAGAATATTGCCGCCGTAGACCGTGGCGGCGGAGCGAAAGAGCACGTCGACGGCGGGGCGACAGTGGTTCTCCGGCGGAGCCTGAGTGAGGTGGATCGTGGGCGGCTGGCCGGTCCGCGCCGGGCCAAGCACTTCAAGATGCCAGTTGCCGCGCGCAATATAAACCGCACCGGGCAGAACGGGATTCCCCTCTGCGGCTTCGACGACGCGCAGCGGACAACTGCGGCCCAGACGCTCGACGAGGAGCCGGGTGAAGAGCTCGGGCATGTGCTGCACGATGAGCACGGGCAGCGGAAAATGTGCCGGAAGACTGGGCAGAATGATGTCGAGCGCCGCAGGACCGCCGGTGGAGACGCCGATGACGACGACTGCCGGCGTGCTTGCGGGAAGCTGTGCCGAGGGCTGCGGCACGAGTGCGGACGGCACCGGACGCGCGGCAGGCAGAAGCGGCGCAGATATGGCACTGCCAGCGGTTAGCGCTTTGATTTTCGGCAGGAGATCACCTGCGAGCACGCGGGTGGCCGCGGCAGGGTTGGACTGCCCGGCGGGCTTGGCCACGTAGTCCGATGCGCCCGCAGCCAGTGCCTCCACCGTGACAGCCGCGCCACGCCGGGTGAGCGAGCTGCACATGATGACCGGCATCTGTGCGTTACGCGCGCGAAGCTTGCGCAGGGTCGCGAGGCCGTCCATCACCGGCATCTCGACATCAAGCAGAGCGAGGTCGGGACGCAGGCTGTCGATCATGCCCAGAGCAGATTCGCCGTCGGCGGCGGCGCCGACCAGTTCCAGCGAGGGGTCGGAGCCGATGACGCCGCGCAGCAGGCTGCGCATGACGGCGGAATCATCCACGATGAGGACTCGGGTACGACGGCCCTGCGACATGGGTCAGTTCTCCGTGAGGCCAAGCATGGCAAGTTTCTCGGTCAGTGCCTCTTCGTCGAAGGGTTTCATCAGGTACTCGTCGGCTCCTGCGGTGAGCGCGCGGGTAATGAAGTCGTTCTCTGCCTCGGTGGTCACCATCATGACCTTGAGGCCGGAGAATCCCTCGGCGCGCAGTTCGGTGAGCATCTCGTAGCCGTCCTTCACGGGCATGTTCCAGTCCACAAGAGCGAGGTCGAAGTCTTTGCCCGTGTGAAGGTGGTCAAGGCCGGCCTGTCCATCGGCGGCCTCCTCGCATTCGATTCCCTTCTCTTCCAGCAGGCCGCGCAGAAAGCCGCGAACGAAACGGGAATCATCGACAATCAGTGCGCGCATCGGATTCTCCGTTAAGCGGCCAGGGCCGCGCCCAGCCGGATGGGATCGAGCTTCTCCGGATCGAGCATGACGAGCAGCGTGTTCTTGAGTTTGTAGGCTCCCGCAAAGAGGTCGCGGCGGCTCTCGTCGAGCGTGGACGGGTTGGGCTCAAGCTCGGCTGTGGAGATGGTGAGCACTTCGCCTACCGAGTCGACAAGCAGGCCGTAAGCGCCAACCGGCGTCTCGATGACAAGAATGGCCTGCGGCCCCTCGAACGGAGGCATGCCGAGAAGCTGGCGCAGACTCACGGTGGTGAGCACGTCGCCACGATAGTGGACCAGGCCGCCGACAAAACCCGGCGCGAGGGGCACGGGCTGCGGGCGCGTGGAGCCGACGATCTCGAGGATGTGGCTGATGGGCATGCCGAAGAGGCCCTGGGCGAGCCGCACCGAGCAGATCTCGACCATGGCGGCCGCCGATTTTTCCTTCGCACGGGATGTACCTGTGTGCTGACTCATCCGAGTGTCTCCGCAAGCTCATTCCACGGTTGGGGTGCAGGCTCGGGGGCGGGAAGAGCGGAGACGCCGCCGAGGTTGACGATGCTGGTGACACGATCCTTGAGCAGCGTAACGCCATCCGCGGGCTGCGCAGAGCCAGCCTCGAACAGATCGCTGCCGGAGGCTACATCGAGCACATGCGAGACGGCGATGCCCACCTGGCGGCCGCCATCGCGACAGACAACCACGATGATGGGCGCTTCGGGACTGCCCTGCACGGCGTTGAGAATGCCGCCGGAGTCCTCGACCGGGAGCAGTTGTCCCTCGAAGTTGAGCACTGGTCGATAGCCGATGTACTCGATGCGCGAAGCCGGAAGCTGCTCGATGCGAAGCACGTCGCCCAGCGGCACAGCAGCGCTTCGGCCAGCCACTTCGACCAGCAGGAATTCGGCAGCCGTGTTCTCCACGGCCACTTCTTCTTCCGCAGCTTGCGCGGCTTCTTCTTCGCTGACGGCCATGGTTACACCGGCCTTCAGGGCAATCGCTCCGGGGTCGAGAATCAGAGCGAGTTCGCCGTTGCCGAGCACAGTGGCTCCGGAGTAAAGACCGATGCCCTTGAGCGCGGCCGAAAGCGGCTTGACAACGATCTCTTCGGGATCGGCGAGACCATCGACGACGAGACCGAACTGGCGGCCATCGGCGTCGAGCACGGCGATAAAGGTGCTGCGGTTTTCGGCAGAGTGATCCGCGCCGGGAACAAGCAGGCGATCGAGAAAGACAAGCGGCAGCAGCTTGCCGCGCAGACGGTAGAGCGGCGCGTTGTCGATCCACTCGATAGCCGTCCCGCCGTTCTCCGCCGAGACATGCACCAGCTCGGAGAGTGCGCCCTGGGGCAGCGCGAAGCTCTGGTTAACGCTGCGCACGATGAGCGCGGGAATGATAGCGAGGGTGAGCGGGATGCGCAGGCGCAGCGTGGTTCCCTTGCCCACGCGCGAGTCGAGTTCGACCTTGCCGCCAATCTTCTCGACGTTGGTCTTGACCACATCCATGCCTACGCCGCGGCCGCTCACATTGGTGACAGCGGCAGCGGTGGAGAAGCCGGGCAGGAAGATCATCTGCAGAATTTCGCGCTCGCTCAACTGTGCGGCGCGCTCGGCTGTGACCAGCCTGCGCTCGACGGCCTTGGCTTTGATCTTTTCCGGCGCGATACCCGCGCCGTCATCGGCCACCTCAATGATGACGTGGCTGCCTTCCTGCATGGCGCGCAGGCGCAGCGTGCCCTCGGCATCCTTACCCGCAGCGGTGCGCGCGTCGGGCTTTTCGATGCCATGGTCGAGCGAGTTGCGCACGGCATGCGTGAGGGGATCCTTGATAGCTTCGAGCAGGCTCTTGTCGAGCTCGGTCTCCTGGCCTTCCATCTGCAGCCTGACCTGCTTGCCGAGCGACTGCGAAAGGTCGCGCACGATGCGCGGCATCTTGGAAAAGACATTGGAGACCGGCTGCATGCGCGCCTTCATCACGGACTCGCGCAGGTCGGCGGTGACCATGTCGAGCCGCCGCGAAAGCAGCGTCATGTTGGGGTCGGCGGAGGTGGCCTGCAGCACCTGGTTGCGGGTGAGCACCAGCTCGCCGACCAGGTTCATCATGCGATTGAGCAGAGTGACATCGACACGCAGCGTGCTCTCGGCGGCCGAGGTGGCCTGAGGAGCGCGGGCGCGGACGGCTTCCGGTTCAGGTTGAGACTCTTCCGCAGCGGTCTGCGGCGCTGGCTCCGCGGCAATGGGGGCGGGGGGAGGGGCAACTTCAGGGGCTTTGGATGCGGCCTGCGGCCTGGCCGCCGACGCTTTGGCCGCGGATTTGGCCGGAGCCTGCAGCTCTTCGAGGCGGGCGATCAGTTCGGTGTCGGCGCCGTCGCCTTCGCTGTCGTCGGCTTCGACATTCCTGAGGATGGAACGAAGACCGTCGAGCAACTGTAAGAGGCCGGTGATGATGGGCGCGGTTGCCTCGAGCTTGCCATCGCGCAGCAGGCCGAGCAGGTTTTCGCCGGAGTGGGCCAGCTTCTCCAGCCGCTTGAAGCCGAGAAAGCCGGTGGTTCCTTTAATGGTGTGCACGGAGCGGAAGATCTCCGCCAGCAGGGCCGTATCTCCGGGGCGGGCTTCAAGGTCCGTGAGGCAGCGTTCCATGCGGTCCAGGCCTTCCTGGCTCTCAATCAGAAATTCGCGGGTAAGTTCGTCCATGAGTTGCAATCCATTGGCCCGGCCGCTTGGGTGATGCGGCGCGAGAGGCACTCTAGGCGTTTATCGGACGGAGACCGCGGGACTTGAGCGGCGCGGACGGCGCGAACCACGCGCCACGGCAAGGACCGGATGCGGAACAGGGGGCAAATGCTTTAGCCTCAAGGTTCATGGCGGAGAAGAAATCCATCAGCACGGACCCCCGGCACGACTTCACACGGAAGTTGCAGGCCCTGGAGTCTTATGCCCTGGAAGCAGCCGAGCAAGCC
>DASZRQ010000093.1:0-3926 GCA_035549115.1 Occallatibacter sp.
GTGTGGGTGCGCTGCTCGGTGGTCTCGTTGAAAAATTCCCGCTCTTCCATGGACGGCAATGCTCCGGTTCCGCGGCAGGCACTTTCGCCCGCGCGCGATCTATTCCATACTCGACCTTGCCATGCCGAAACGCAAGCCAGCCAGGTTCTCCGCCGCAAAGGCCGTCAAGGCCAACGCCCGCGAGCGCGTCGGCCAGCCCAAGCCTGCGCGCGTGGTATACGATGAGCCAAAGTCCGGCCGCCAGGCCAAGCACAAACCGAAACTCGAGGAACTGATCCGTAGAGAGGAATAGGCGCGGTCAAAACTGCCCGTGCGAGGACGCGTCACTACGGGTGCGCGCTCCCCGGAGAGCGCGGCGGGCCGGAGGGCCACCGCGTGGTGCTTCGGCAGTCCCCGGCTGCTAACTCCCCAGCGCCAGCAGGCTTGCGGCCAGCGCCAGAGGCATGGCGCAGAGGCCCAGCTTCAGAAAGGTCCAGCCGCTCATGTGCACGCCCTCGCGGCGCAGCACAATCAGCCACAGAATCGTGGCCAGCGAGCCGGTAACTGACAGGTTCGGCCCCAGATCGACGCCAATGAGCACCGCGTGAGCCAGCACAGGCGCAGGCTGCGCGGCGCGCAGCGCTGCGCCCGAGGCCAGGCCCACCGGCAGGTTGTTCAGCCCATTCGACAGCAGGCCCACCGCAAAGCCCGCGCCCAGCCGTCCCAGCACCGGGGGCAGAGCCGCAAGGGCCTGCAGGCCGGATCGGGCGGCTGCGAGCAGCCCCGCATTCTCCAGCCCTTCAACGAGTACAAAGAGCCCCGCCACCAGAGGCAGCACGGACCACGAAACGCCTCGGGCCACCGAGGCGAAAATGCGCGGGTTGCGCGCAGCAACGACCAGAAGGGCAAGCGCGGCCGCCGCGCAGGTGAGCGCGCCCAGCGGCAGCCCGAAGGCCGAAGCGGCAATAAGCGTTCCGGCGGCCAGAAACAGCCCGCCCAGGGCCAGCCGGCCCTCCGCAGTAAGCGGTGCAGAGGCAGCCTCGCCCGCGATGGGCTGAGCCAGATTGCGGCGGGCCTGCCAGCGCAAACAGAGATAGGTGAGCAGGATGGAGGCCGCCGAGGGAAGTAGAAAGATGCGCAGCCAGGACAGCAGGGAAGGCATCCTGGCGTCGAAGACGACAAGGTTGGCCGGGTTCGAGATCGGGAAGACAAAGCTGGCCGCGTTGGCCACCAGAGCGCAGGACAATAGATAAGGCTCGGGCTGGACACGGGCGCGGTGAGCGACGGCCAGCACCGCCGGAGTGAGAACGACGGCCGTCGCGTCGTTCGAGAGCAGGGCCGTAACCGCGACGCCGACCAGGTAAACCAGCAGAAACAAGCGGCTTGCTGAGCCCCGCGCATGGCTCGCGGCCAGCCCCGCCGCCCAGTCAAAGACACCTTCTTCGCGGGCAATCTCGGCCAGCACCATCATCCCCGCCAGGAAGAGGTAGACATCGAGCCCCTCGCCCACGGCGTGAACAGCCTGTCGGGCCGGAATGAGCCCCGCCGCAACCAGCAGAAGCGCGCCGCATGCTGCCCACCACGCCTCGGCAATCCCTTTGGGACGCAGAAGGATGCAGGCCAGAGCCGCGAGAACGATTAGCCAGAGGAGCACGAAGGCTAGGATGCACTGTGCGGGCAGGAAGAGGGAAGCGGGAAACGTATCATACGTTGGGCTGATGTGTCTTACGGAGGAACGGGTGGCATTGGATAGGATTGGACCCACTCGGCACTTTGCAGGACGGAATCTTAACCTTATGCGCATGAAATGTAAGACAAAAGGCCGCTTAAAGTAATTGTCTTACAGCGTCTTACGTGATGCAGGACAGTGTGAGACGCCCGTAAGGCATTTGTCTTACAGGCAGTCCTGCAAATGTCCCGCATTTGTCGGATTTCTGTCCTGCGTGGGAAAGACGCCTGCCTGCGTTGGAAAGGATGCCTGTAAGACAGGTTCAGGCAGGCCGGGTCTCCAGCCACTCCGCCAGCTCGGCATGGCCCCGCTCGCGGGCATAGGCGGCGGGGGTCTTGCCCTGGTCGGTGGCATGGCGGGGATTGGCCCCATGGCGGAGGAGCAGCTCGGCAAGGTCGCGCCGGTTGGCCGCGGCCGCCGAAAAGAGGGGCGTAAAACCGCCCGCCTGTGTGGCATCCGCGCCGGCCCCGTGAGCCAGCAGCAGGGCGATGGTCTCCGGGTTGCGCCCCAGGGCCAGCGCCGCATGCAGGGGCTGGTTCCGCTGCGGATTCTGCGAGACCGTATCGACGCGCGCACCTGCGGAGAGAAGCTGAGCTACCGCCGCCGGCGTGCCGAAGGCCGCGGCCAGGTGCAGCGGCGTCCAGCCATCGCCGGAGAAAGACGATGCGGCTTCCGCGTCCTCGTCGAGAATCGCTTCCAGCCGTTCCTCGTCTCCCAGGGCGGCAGCCTCGAAGATGTCCAGCGGCACGCCGTGGGCGGCCATCCGCGCCATCAGAAAGTCGCGCACCAGCGGCTGGCCCGCGTAGACCGCCCACATGAGCGCAGAGACCCCCTGAGGGTCGCGGTACTCGGCCAGTGCCGGGTCGAGCTCGACCGCATCGGCGATCTCTGCCGTGGCCCCGCTCTGGATCATCTTGAGAAATGGATTCATGGCTGGTTCACGCTATAGGGGCCGGGGAGCTTGGGCGCCGCTTCCGCGGTCTCCGGCTTGATGGTCTGGCTGGTGCGGTTGGAATAGATGCGAAACTCGACAACGAGATCGATGAGAACGGGAACGGGCTTGCCGTCTTTGAGCGCGGGCTGAAAGCTGGCCTTGCGAATAGTGTCGGCGGCGTTCTCATCGAGGCCAAAGCCGATGGGGCGGCCCACGACGATCTCTTCCGGCTTGCCATCTGCGCCAATGACCGCGTGATAGAGAGCCATTCCGGCAATGCCGCAGGTCTGCGCGTACTCGTTCGAGGGCGCCTCGAGCGAGGAGAGCAGCCGGGGCTTCTGGTCCACCTGGTTCAGCCGCAGAATGCCGGGCTGGCCGGGCTCGTAGTCTTTCTGCGCCGCGGCGGCCTGGTAGTAAAGCTTCCAGAAGCTCGGCAGAGCATCCACCATGCGCTCGTCCAGAGTGGGCGCAAAGATGGCGTCGAGCGCGTCCTTGAGCACTTTGGCGGCGTGGGCCGGCGAGGTGGTTGTGGTCACGCTGCCTGCATCGGCAGGCTGTTCGGCCGCGGGTGCGGCGGCCATCTCGGCCCTGGCCTGATCCTCGTCGGAGATGTCCGTTGGCTGGGCGGCCGGTGCGGCCGGCCCAATTTTCTCGTCCTTCTTCCCTTTGTCTTTCTTCTTTTTCGGCGTCACCACCAGCTCGCGGTCAATAGTGATGCGGACTTCCTTCTTTTTGGGTGTGATGCGCACGCGATCGGAGGCGTGGGTGGGATCCTCGTTGGGCAGCGCTCCCAGAAAGTGCAGCCCGTAGCGAATGCCGGTGAGCTCGGCCTTGTGCTTGGAGAGGTGAACCTTCTCGATCTGGATGAGGCAGAGCGTGTAGGAGCCCAGCGGCGAGTGGCCAGCCAGCTTGCCGTGCTCGTCGAAGCTGAGGGAGTTGTCGAGATAGCCGCCGCGCAGGTAGAAGGTCTTGCCGGCGAGCATGATGCGCAGCTCGTCCTCGGTCATGGCTCCAGCCCTGGGGTCTTCTGCCGGCGCTGGCGCAGCTTTGACCTCAGGCTGCACGGCCGCAGACGCTGCCGGGGCGGTTTGGGCAGGCGTGGGCTCAGGTGCGGCGGGCGCCGGAGCCTGCGCGCGGGCTCCCAGCGCAAGGGCGGCAAGGCACACGGCCGCGGCAAGCGGACCCGGAGCGGCAGCGGTGAAACTGCGGGGGGACAGTGTGCGCATCAGGGGAGCCTTCGTTCGCCACTGTAGCAGGAAAGCGTTGGGGTCTCGCAGTGGATTC
>DASZRQ010000094.1:0-12568 GCA_035549115.1 Occallatibacter sp.
CAGGCGGTTTTGCGCAGCGTGATACGCTATGATTCCCTTCGACACCATGGCATCCGGTTCTTCCAATCCAACTCAGCCCGCGGAATTCGAAGGCGACTACCGTCCCGCCGATCCGGCCAATCCGAACGCGCATCTGGACCCCGCGAATGTGCGCGTGGAGACCGCTGATCTCGCCTATCTGGTGCAGCTTGCCGACGCGCTGAACACCACGCTCGACCTCGAAACCCTGCTCAGCCGCACGGCGGAGCTGGTGCGCGCCATCATCCCCTACCGCATCTTCGCCATCTTTCTGCTCAACGACCGGGCAAGCGATCTGCGCATGCGCTTCCAGATCGGCCATACGCCCGAGGTGCAGCGGATGCGCTTTCCCATGGGGAAGGGCATTGTGGGCCAGGTGGCGATGACCCGGCAGGCCATCCTGCTCAACGATGTCGCCACCGACCCGAATTACTTCAACGCCAACCCCGATGTGCGCTCGGAGATGGCCGTCCCGCTCATCGCCAAGAATCGCCTGATCGGCGTGCTCGACATCGAGAGCGAGCAGCCCGGCTACTTCCGCCCCGAGCACCTGCATCTGCTCACGCTCACCGCCTCGCGCATCGCGCAGGCCATCGAGAATGCCCGCCTCTACGCCCGTGTCTCGCGCCAGGCGCAGACGCTCACCGTGCTGAACGAGATTGCCGCCGAGCTGACCTCGATCCTCGACCTCGATGCGCTGCTGGCGCGGGTCGGCCAGCTTCTCCGCCGCCTCATCGACTACCAGATGTTCAGCATCATGCTGCTCGATGACAAGGGTGAGACCCTCATCACCCGCTACGCATGGCGCTTTGGCTACGCGCATGCGCCCCAGCGCCGCATTCCCATCACCAGCGGCCTGGTGGGCGCGGCCGTGCGCGAGTGGCGGCCCATCAACGTGCCCGACGTGCACAAGGACTCGCGCTATCTGCCGATGAATCCGGAGACTCGCTCCGAGCTGATCGTCCCGCTCTTTCACAAGGGCCGCATCATTGGCGTGCTCGACCTGGAGCACACCCGCACCGGCTTCTTCAACGAGGAGCACCAGCGCACCCTCACCACCATGGGCGCGCAGATCGCCATCGCCATTGAGAATGCGCGCCTCTATCAGGCCGTCAGCCGGCAGGAGAAGCAGCTCGAGCGCGACATTGCCATGGCCCGCGAGGTGCAGTTGCGCCTGCTGCCCACCGAGGCTCCGCCGCACACGTATGGCGAGATGTCCGTGCGCTTTCTGCCCGCCCGCACCATCGGCGGCGACCTCTACGACTTTCTCGACTACAGCGAGACGCAGACGGCCATCGTGCTCGGCGATGTAAGCGGCAAGGCGGCTCCTGCGGCGCTGTTTGCCGCGCTGGTCAGCGGCATCATGCGCTCGGCGGCCATTCACCGGCCTGACCCGGCCGCAATGCTCACGCTGCTGAACGATGCGCTGCAGGAGCGCAAGCTCGAGTCGCAGTATGTCACCATGCTGTTCGCGCTCTGGGACGACAACACGCGCACGCTGCGCGTGGCCAACTCGGGCGCCGTGCAGCCCATCCTCTGCCGCGCCGGCCAGTCCATCACCATCCAGGCCGAGGGCTTTCCGCTGGGCCTGTTTCCCAACACGTCTTATGAAGAGCTGAACGTGGTCTGCCAGTCCGGCGACGTGCTCATCTTCGTCTCCGACGGCATTACCGACGCCGAGAACAACCAGGGCGAGATGTACGGCCAGGACCGGCTCGCGGGCGTGCTCTGCGCGCACCGCGACCAGACCGCCGAGCACATTGGCGAGGCGATTCTCTCCGACGTAACCCGCTTTCAGGATGGCAAGGACCGCTTTGACGACGAAACCATCATCGTGCTGCGCGTGCGCTAGCGTTTACTGCGGCTCGGCGCGGTCCTGGCCGCGCTGGTCCTTGTGCTCGTCGAAGTAGGCCGTCTGTTCCTTGACCAGATCGCTGACCTGGCTGGCGAGGTCCTGGCAGCTTTCCAGGGCATCCGTGCGCGAGAGGTCGTAGCCCGGCTCGGTGGGCAGGGCGCGCAGCGTATCCACCCAGCGCGGCGCGGCCTCGTTCAGCTTCTTGAGAGACTTGCGCAGGTCGGCCTTGCGGTCCCCGTACTGGTCGAGGTTGGAGCCAAGCTCATCCAGCAGCGCGGCCAGGTCCTGCAGGTCGTTATCCAGATGCACGGCGCGCGCCTTCGAGTGCCCATGCGCGCCCAGGCTCTTGATCGCCTCCACATGCTCGTCGATGAATTTGGTGTAGAGGCCGATGCGCTCTTCCGGATAGATGCCGGCCTCGCGAATCTGCTCGATCTGCGGTTCCGTGAGAGGCTGGCGAGGCTCCTTCTGCGCCAGCAGCGGCGCGGCAAGCAGCAGGGCAAACAGGGAAAGGCTGCGCGCGAGAGACATGGAGAGAGGGGCTATTTCTTGAAGACCGTCAGCATGGCCTCGTTGTCGGCCTGGTTCACCTGGGCAAGAGCCTGCGCCACCAGCGGCCGGTCCTCGTAACTGCTGGAGTGCAGCATCTCGTTCAGGCGGAATGCGGTGTGGCGCAGCAGAATCTCGGCGTTCTTGAGCCGCTTGTCGTTTTCTGCCACGGAAAGGTGCATCTTGCGCGCGATCAGCCCGATCTGCTTCAGCAGCCCGTCTGCCTTGTCCACATTGCCCGCGGCATATTCATGCAGGCTGAACTCCGTCATCTGGTGAATCAGCTCGGCGTAGAGGAAGCACTGCTCGCGGGGCTGGGCATCGTGAATGCGCGCCTCGAGGGCGTCGATGCTTTGCTGGTCGGCTGTCTTTTCGTCAGGAGAGTAGGCACACGCCGGGACGGCCGTGAGCAGGAGGAGAATTGAGATCGCCAACCAAACTTGACCGCGCATCATGACCCTCCACAGGTGCAGATACGGGAGCGGCTCATGACTGAGGGAGAGCCGCCTGACCCCACGCCGCAACAATAGGAGCGAACGGGGTCCGGATGCAAGAGAAAACCGGAGAAAAGAGTTACTTCGTGAGAACGAGGGAAAGGCAGAGCGGCCTGTTGCCCTCAGCGGGCCTGGCCGTTTTTCCCTTCCAGCAGTTGCAGCCGTTGTTTCGCCTGCCACTCCTGGTCGGGAAACCTGCCGTTGGCCGCATCCAGAAAGTGGTGATAGTAGGCAATGGCCTGCGGCTTATCGTGCATCGTATCGTAGGATGTCGCCCAGAGAAAGTAGGTTGAGGGAACCTCGGGCAGGTATTTTGACCGCATCGTAAGGGCGTGCACCGCCACCTGCGGCTGTCCCGTCTTGGAGGCGGCAAAGGCAAGGCCGCTCCAGGCGTCGCCATTCGCAGGAGCCACCTCCGTTGCCTTGTTGAAGACCGCAAAGGCCTCGGCGTACTTGAGTTGGCGGGTCAGGCTCTGTCCATGCGCCACCAGCAGGTCGGGGTCGTCCGGCTGCGCCGCCAGCAGCGCGAGATACAGCCGGTCCGAGCTGGCATCATCGCCCGCTTCCACCAGCATGTCGGCCAGCATCCGGGTAATCTGCTGGTCCTGCGGGTGCGCCGTGTGGAGCTGCTGGAGCAGCGGCAGGGCCTCGCCGTTGTCCTGCGCCGCCAGCGCCGCGGCCAGCTCGGCGGTCAGGGCCGGGTCGTTCGGTTTCAGCGCAAGCGCCGACCGCAGTACGGTCTCCGCCTCGGGATACTTCTTCTCGGTCAGCAGCAGATGGCCAAGCCCGGCGTTGGCCTCATTGGACTTGGGATTGCGCGCCAGCAGACGCCGGTAGGCAGCCTCGGCCGTGTCGGGCTGGCCTGCGGCTTCGGCAATCTGTGCCGCCAGCAGGGTGTCGTCATCCGTCTCCGGCGTCAGCTTCAGGGCCTCCAGCAGGTCGTCCGAGGCCTGTGCCGGATTCGCTGTCTTGTCGATGCGGGCCAGTGCCCGCCACGCCCGCGCTTTCAGCGCCGGACCGGCCTCGCCGGGGTCCAGCATGGCGGCCGCCGCAAGCTGGGGCCGAGCCTCGTCTAGCTTGCCCTGCCGCGCCAGCAGCAAGCCATAGGAGAGCCTTGCCTCGAACGACTGCGGATTGGCCTGCACCGCGCGGCCGTAGAGTCCCGCGGCATCGTCCAGCCGGTTCTGGGCGTCGGCCACATAGCCGGCATCGAAGAGGGCGCGCGCGTCGGCAGGGTGTGCGGCAAGCCATACATCGAGCTTGGCTGCCGCCGTCTTCCAGTCGGATTTCACAATGGCCGCTTCCGCGTCGAGAACAGGCGGTGCGATCTCGGCGGCCTGCTCCGCGGCTGGGGGAGCGGTTTGGGGCGCAGCCGGAGAGCCTGTCTGTGCGGGGTTCTGTGCCTGCGCAAAAGCTGCGGACACAACCAGAAGAACGGCAAAGTGCTTGCGAAACACGCGATACCTCAACTCCAGTGTAACGGGAGGCTTTGCCGTTGGACGCGCCAGCGCCGCGCAGGGCAGCACCAGCAAAGCATCTCTCCTCGGTGCACGTCGCATCTCAGCGGCTGAGGTGAACCGACATGGTCGAAACATCCAGACAAACCGATACCAAGCGTCCCCCTGTACCCCGTGAAGATGTCGAGCGCAAGGCTGGCGCAGGGCCTTCCAGCAAGGCCGATCAGGTAGCCGATCGCGTCGCACACAAGGCCGCCCGCGACGAGCAGGAGTACGATCGCGTCCACGGCGAATTCACGAAATAATCACACTGCGGGTCCAGCTCTTTCATGCCACGGGAGTTGGGCCCGCCGCACTTCTTTGCGTTTCCCGGCGCGCGCCTGCCGCGGCCTCCGGGAGCAACTTCTCGATCTGTGCAGCATCTATAAAACTGAGCACGGCAATGCAGCACGCAGGGATGAGGTGAAATCTGATGACTTCCCGCATGATGGAGCACATTCCGCTGAAGTCGGCTTTCCTGTGCCAGGACTGCGATTGCGTGGGCAACTGCGCCACGCAGTGCCCGGCCTGCGCCTCCACGGCGCTGCTCGGCCTCTCTGCGGTGCTCAACCGCGATGGCGCCGAAGAGTTTGCCCTCCCCATGCCCGGTTACAGCTACCATCCCGCAATGGCCGCGTAATCCGCCTGCTGCTCGCGTTTTGCCGCGCATCTCTCCGGCCGCGCGCGGCCCGTTTCTGCCGCGTCCTATAATAGAAAATGCCCAGATGTGCCCTGAGCCCCCTGAGAGCTCTATGTACGGCTGCGCGAATTTGCTTTCATCCCCGGTGCTTTGGCTTTGAGCTCTTCGAACGACGCGATCGTCATCCGCGGTGCGCGGACCCACAACCTGAAAAACATCTCCTGCGCCATTCCGCACGGCAAGCTGACCGTCGTCAGCGGTGTCTCCGGCTCGGGCAAGTCGTCGCTCGCCTTCGACACTATCTACGCCGAGGGCCAGCGCCGCTACGTCGAGTCGCTCTCCGCCTACGCGCGTCAGTTCCTCGAGCGCATCGACAAGCCCGACGTGGACGAGATCGAGGGCCTTGCCCCGGCCATCGCCATCAAGCAGAAAAACACCACGCGCAACCCCCGCTCTACCGTCGCCACCGCCACCGAAATCTACGACTACCTGCGCCTGCTCTACGCCCGCTGCGGCGAGGTGCATTGCATCTATTGCGACGGCATCGTCAAGCGCGACTCCATCGACGAAGTGGCCGCCGCCATCCTCGCCCTCGGCGAGGGCACGCGCATCCAGGCGCTCTTTCCCGTCAAGCATGCCGCGCCCGCCGCGCCGGAACTGGAAAAGCCGAAGAAGCCCGCGAAATCCGCCGCCAAGAAGAAGTCCGCAAAGTCTGCCGAGCCCAGCCCCAGCACACTCGCCACGCCCCTGCCCGCGCCGATGAAAGACCGCCTCGTCGAGCTGCGCCGCGGCGGCTTCAATCGCCTCTACCAGAACGGCCAGGTCTTCGAGTTCTCCACGCCCGAGTCGCTTCTCGACGTGGACTTCAGCGCGCCCGTCTACGTCCTCGTCGACCGCATCGTCGTCGATGCCGGGAACCGCGCGCGCATCGTCGATGCCGCCGAGATCGCCTACCGCGAGGCTGGCGAGGTCATGTTTGAAGAAGTGCCCCGCGAAGAGGGCGCGCCCCGTCCGCGTCATCGTTTCAGCGGCGAATACGAGTGCACCAACTGCCATCGTCCCGGCAAGGAACCCGAGCCGCGCCTCTTCAGCTTCAACAATCCCTTCGGCGCATGCCCGCGCTGCCAGGGCTTCGGCAACACGGTCGATTACGACATGAACCTCGTCATCCCCGACAAGGGCCTGAGCCTTGCCGACGGAGCCATCGACCCCTGGACCAAGCCCAAGTACAAAACCTGGTTCGCCGACCTGAAGAAGCACGCCGCATCGCTCGGCGTGCCCCTCGATGTGCCCTGGCGCGACCTCTCCGCCGAAGCCCGCGAGATCGTTCTCCGCGGTAAAGGCAGCTATGAAGGCATTCATGGCTTCTTCGCGCAGATGGAGAAGAAGAAATACAAGCTTCACGTGCGCGTCATGCTCAGCAAGTATCGCGGCTACGCCGAGTGCCC
The DNA here is from genome assembly GCA_035549115.1 of Occallatibacter sp. Lineage (GTDB taxonomy): Bacteria > Acidobacteriota > Terriglobia > Terriglobales > Acidobacteriaceae > Telmatobacter. The sequence continues at coordinate 6,501 of DASZRQ010000094.1, forward strand.
CGATTGTCGCGGGCAGCGCCTGCGCGCGGAAGCCCGCGCCGTGCGCCTCAACGGCCAGAACATCTGCGAAGCCGCCGCGCTCACCATCGCCAGGGCCCGCGGCTTCTTCGCTGCGCTTACGCTCACGCCCATGCAGCAGGAGATCGCCGGCCCCATCCTCGAAGAAGTGCGCCAGCGCCTCAGTTTTCTCGATGCGGTCGGCCTCGAGTACCTCACCCTCGACCGCCTCGCCTCCACGCTCTCCGGTGGCGAGGCCCAGCGCATCCAGCTCGCCACCTCGCTCGGCTCGCGCCTCGTGGGCGCGCTCTACGTGCTCGACGAACCCTCCATCGGCCTGCACACCCGCGACACCACGCGCCTCATCAGCATCCTCAAGGACCTGCGCGACCTCGGCAACACCATCGTCGTCGTCGAGCATGACTCCGACGTGCTGCGCGCCGCCGATCATCTCCTCGACCTCGGCCCCGGCGCGGGCGAATTCGGCGGCAAGCTCCTTGCCGAGGGCACGCTTGCGGAGATCGAGGCCAACACCGCCTCGCTCACCGGCAAGTATCTCTCCGGCAAAATCGCCATTCCCGTGCCCACACGCCGCCGCGCACCCGGCCGCGAAAAACTCGTGCTGCGCGGCGCACAGGCCAACAACCTGCATCGGGTCGATGTCGAAATTCCCCTCGGCATGCTCGTCGCCGTCACCGGCGTCTCCGGCTCCGGCAAGTCTACGCTCGTGCATCAGGTGCTCTATCGCGCCGTGGCCCACGCACTCGGCCAGGGTGAGGGCAGCGAGCCCGCCGCGGTCTTCTCTTCGCTCAAGGGCGCGGAGCGCCTCAACGACGTGGTGCTCGTCGACCAGACGCCCATCGGCCGCACGCCGCGCTCCAACCCCATCACCTACATCAAGGGCTTCGATCTCATCCGCGAGCTCTTTGCCGCGCAGCCCGAGGCCAAGCGCCTCTCGCTCACTCCCGGTCACTTCTCGTTCAACGTGCCTGGCGGCCGCTGCAACACCTGCGAGGGCGACGGCACCGTGACCGTCGAAATGCAGTTCCTCGCCGACGTGGAGCTGCCCTGCGAAGACTGCAACGGCACCCGTTACCAGCAGCGCATCCTCGAAGTGCAGTACAAGGGCAAGAACATTCATGAAGTGCTGCAGATGACCGTGAAAGAGGCCCTGCGCTTCTTCGCCGGGCAAACCCGCCTGCTCGACAAGCTCGCCGTACTCGATGAAGTCGGCCTCGGCTACCTGCGTTTGGGCCAGAGCGCCACCACGCTCTCCGGCGGCGAGGCCCAGCGCGTCAAGCTCGCCGCGCATCTGGCGCAGGTGCGCTCGGCAAACGCCAACGCCAAGCCCTCCCAGGCCAGCCGCGTGCTCTACATCCTCGACGAGCCCACCACCGGCCTCCACTTCGACGATGTTTCCAAGCTGCTCACCGCCTTCCGCAAGCTCATCGACGGCGGCGGCTCGCTCATCGTCATCGAGCACAACCTCGACATCATCAAGAGCGCCGACTGGATCATCGATTTAGGCCCCGAAGGCGGCGAAGGCGGCGGCCACATCGTCGCCGAAGGCACCCCGGAAGAAGTCGCCGCCAACCTCCACTCCCACACCGGCCGCTGGCTCGCGAAGGTGCTTTAGCAAAGCTTAGGTTGGACTACATGCCAGACCTGAGCAGCAGCAAGAAACGCCCTTGGTGTGTCCATTTACCACAGAAGATGTCTAAGGTGAAAGGTTCACAAGACCAAACAGCAATGAGGCGACGTGGGTTGATGAAGCAGACCAGTTGGCTGATAATTGCAATCGTTTTTGCTGCGCCTGTATGCCATGCGCAGTTCCCCCCGAAATCGCACCTCGACTCCGGAGGAAACAGCTTTGGCCGTAGAGAGAGTTTGCCTCTGCTCAGCGCACTGAAAGAGCCTTCGTTGCTCACTCTGGCCAGCAATCCACTTTTGCATTCCTATCGATTTCTGTGGATGCGTTCCTTCAATCCACCGATTGCTATCAGAATCGACATCAATCTCGATGGAACAGCTACGTTGACAACTAAGATGGGGAACGGAGCAGGTAGCTACGCGCGTGGACGGCTGATCGTAAACAAGCATCAGGTGCTTAGCCGCGACGAAGTGAAGTCGTTCTTAACACTTGTAGACCGAGTGAACTTTTGGTCATCTCAAGACACCCTTGATAATCAATTTGGGATGGATGGATCGATCTGGATTATCGAGGGGATTCGTAATGGCACCTATCATGTCATTGAGCACTGGTCGCCCATGAGTGGTACGGTCCATGAACTTGGCATGTTCCTCGCCTTTCGATTGGCCAAGATGTATGTGCCTAAACGTGAGATCTACTGAAAGCGAAAAAGTCGAAATCTTTAATAACCCTGCGCCCTTACTCCGCCACCACTGGATTCGTCAGCGCCCCCAGCCCTTCCACCGTCACCGTCACCGTCTCGCCCGGCCGCAGCCAGCGCTTCGGTGTGCGTCCCAGGCCCACCCCCGGCGGCGTGCCCGTCGAGATCACATCTCCCGGCAGCAGCGGCGTAATCGACGAGACGTACTCGATCAGCTCCGGAATCTTGAACACCAGCTCCCGTGTATTCGAGTTCTGCAGCACCTCGCCGTCAATCGTCAGACCGATCTGCAGCACATGCGGGTCGGCAATCTCGTCCGCCGTCACAATCGCCGGCCCCAGCGGGCAAAACGTGGGAAAGCTCTTGCTCAGCGACCACTGCGATGTGGCGAACTGCACATCGCGCGCGCTCACGTCGTTCACGATCGTGTAGCCGTACACGTGCTCCCGCCACGCGCCCGCCGGAATGCGATAGCCTCCCTTGCCGATCACGAACGCAAACTCCGCTTCGTAGTCCGGCTCGGTTGAATTCTTCGGCAGCACAATCGCCTCGCCCGGCCCGATGATCGAAGGCGTCAGCTTGAAGAACACCACCGGCGTCGTCGGAATCGCCATGCCCGACTCGACCGCGTGGTCGCGGTAGTTGAGCCCGATGGCAAACACCCGCGGCGGGTTCGCCAGCGGCGCATGCAGCCGCACCTGGTTCACCTTGTGCGTGGCCGCGCTCAGGTTGTCCACCTTGCTCAGCCCCGCGGCAATCACCTCAAGGGTATCGGCATAGCCGGCCGTCGAAAGATCGACCACAATTCCAGCCTCTTCCAGCAGCGCGCCGGGGCGCACCGCGCCTCCGGCAGTCGAAAACGAAACAAGCTTCATGCATGCCCTCCAGGGCCAATGTTTGGTTACGCGGCCGTCCAGCCGCCATCCATGGTGATCAATGAGCCAGTGATGAATGCCGCCTCGTCGGAGGCAAGATAGCGCACCATTGACGCCACTTCCTTTGGCTCGCCCAGCCGCCCCATCGGCTGCCGCGCCCGCAGCTCGGCCCGTGTCTCTTCTTTGTTGTCCTTGTGAAATTTGTCCAGATAGCCCTCGACAAACGGCGACTGCACCGTGCCGGGGCAGATGGCGTTCACGCGCAGTTGTTGCGGATACTCGACCGCAATCTGCCGCGTCATCGCCAGCACCGCGCCCTTGCTCGTGCAGTAGGCCAGTCGCTGTTTGATGCCCACCATGCCTGCCACCGAGCCGATGTTAATGATGGAAGCCAGCACCCCGCCGCGCGCCGAGGACGCCAGCAGCAGCGGCAGAAATCCTCGAGACACCAGATACACGCCGCGCACATTCACGTTCATCAGCCGGTCAAAGTCTTCCGCCTCCGTTGTCTCCAGCGTGCCCACATGCCCAATGCCCGCGTTGTTCACCAGAATGTCGAGCGTGCTCACCTTCGCTGCCGCGGCGGCCACGGACTCCGCGCTCGTCACATCCAGCGCCACTGCCTCCGCGGAGCCCGTCTCCTTCGCCAGCGCCTCGGCCGCGGCAAGATTCACATCCGCAATCCACACAAACGCGCCCGCGCGCACCAGCTCCTTCACCGTCGCTTCGCCAATGCCGCTCGCGCCGCCCGTCACCAGCGCGTGCCGCCCATCCAGCCGGAACGGCGCATCCTTTTCCGTGCTCATCGCAGCCTCAGTCCCTTTTCGTCGATCCTCTGTTGTGCTTCCGCCAGCAGCGCCAGTGAGCTGGTGCTCGTCGTCAGCGCACTGCTCATCACGCCATCCATTGCCTCGGCAAACTCCGCCATCTGTGGCCCAATCGGCAACTGCCTCGCGCCCAGTGAAATCGCCTCAATCTCCCGGTACGCAGGAATCTCCGCTTGCAGCGCCGCATCGCGCCACGTCGAAAGCCGCGTGCCCACCGTGCCGTGCCGCGTAATGCCCATGTCGCGCTCCGCCGACGCCGCAAAGCGCAGAAACTCCCATGCAAGCTCCTTGTTCCGCGAGCCCGCACCCATCGCCAGTGCCCAGAACACCGAGAGCGACACATGCGGCAGCCCCGGCGCGGCTGGCACAGGTGCAATCCCCACCTTGCCCTTGAGCGGCGAGCCCGCGCGGCTGGCCCGCGCCGCAAACCCGAACCAGTTCGCCATCATCGCTACCTCGCCCGCCAGGAACAGGTCGCCTGACTGCGTCGAATCCAGCTCCGCTGAGCGCGGATGGCACAGCGCCGCATCGCGCACCACCGTGCGATAGAAATCCACCGCCTCCACGGCCTCGCGCGCCGTCAACTGCGGCCGCCCCTCGGCATCCGTCAGCTCGCCGCCTCGGCTCCACACCTGCAGCGCAAAGTCATACAGCGTGTTGTGCCCATCGGGAAACCCCGCAAACACCGTCCCATAGCGGCCCGCGCGCGCATCGGTCAGTATGCGCGCTGTCGCCGCAAACTCGTCCCACGTCGCCGGCGGCTTCAGCCCGTGCTCCGCAAACACATCGCTGCGGTAGACAAGGCACTCCGGTCCGTCGTGCCACGGCAGCGCAGACAGTCTTTCGTCCAACACCAGCGGCCTGCGCAGGGAACTCGCCCAACCCTCCGGCCACTCCGCCAGCGGCGCGCGCGCGTGCCACGCATGCAGGTCTTCGAGCGCCCCGCTCTCCATGCCCTCCGCAAGCCAGTCCGTCACCAGCAGAGCCAGGTCGAACCGGCCTTCGCGCAGCCCGCCCTCCGCCAGCGCCGCGCGGTGCAGCTCATGGATGCCCACGGAGACCAGCTCCACGCGCACGCCTGCATGGGCAGCCTCGAACAGGCGCGCCTCTTCGCCCAGGGCATGTTCAAAGTCAGCATAGTTGCGGAGAGCGATGCGGAGGGTCGTCATGGAAGGAGCAGCGTGCATGGAAATCGTTTCCGCCGCAGCCGCAGTATACCGTGCCGATCGACGATACTGGTGTGCGGAGGAAGTTGCCGTGTCTCTGCTCCACGAAGACCGCTTGTTTCCCGCCGACGAAACCACCCGCGCCATTACACGCCGTCTCTATCGGCAGATTCAGGCCCTGCCCATCGTCAGCCCCCACGGCCACACGCAGGCCGCCTGGTTCGCGCGCGACGAGGCATTCCCCGATCCTGTTGCGCTCTTCGTCCAGCCCGATCACTACATCTTCCGCATGCTCTACAGCCAGGGCATCACCCTCGATCAGCTCGAAATCGGCAAGACCCCCATCGCCGAGCCACGCAAGGTGTGGCGTCTGTTTGCCGCCAACTACCATCTCTTCCGCGGCACGCCTTCCCGCCTCTGGCTCGACTTCGCTTTCCAGGAGCTCTTCGGCCTCACCGAGCGCCTCTCCGCCCATACCGCCGAGCGCTACTACGACACTATCGCCGCCAAACTCGCCGAGCCCGGCTTCCGTCCCCGCGCGCTCTACGAGCGCTTCGGCATCGAGGTCCTGGCCACCACCGACTCGCCCCTCGACACGCTCGAAGATCATGCCGCCATCCGCGCCTCCGGTTGGAAGGGAAGAATCCTGCCCACCTTCCGCCCCGATCCTGTCGTCGATCCCGCCTTCGCCGGCTTTGCGGACAACGTTGCCAAGCTCGGCACAATCACCGGAGAAGACACCGCAACCTGGCACGGCTATCTCAAGGCTCTTGCCGTGCGCCGCGCCTTCTTCAAGACCCTCGGCGCCACCGCCACCGACCACGGCCACCCCACCGCGCAAACCGCCGATCT
>DASZRQ010000095.1:0-28132 GCA_035549115.1 Occallatibacter sp.
TGCTATACTCGCCGAAGATACTGTGTCCCGTATGAGCTATCTTAAGGAACCACAGGGGTTAGCCGGTGAAGCGTACTTGCTTGTCCGCGAGCGCATTCTCAAAGGCGAACTCACCATTGGACAAATGATTTCTCGCCGCAAACTGGCGAGCGAGCTGGGCATGAGTTTTTTGCCCGTGTCCGAGGCCCTGCTGCGCCTCGAAAACGAGGGGCTCCTGGAGAGCCGCCCCCGCGCTGGCACGCGCGTGCGCATGCCCACCCGGGACGACGTGGAGGGACACTATATTGTCCGCGAGGCTCTGGAGGTCAAATCGGCTCGTCTGTTCTCCGAAGTTGCCACACAGTCGGAGCGCAGCGAGTTGATCAAGATGGCGGTCCGAGTTGACAGCCTTTCTGCCAGCGCCGGACAAAACCGCCTGATTTATCTGAGCCTCCACGAAAAGCTGCACTGGAAGGTGGCGGAGTGCACCAAGTGCAGGCCGCTGTGCGATGCGCTGGAGCATACGTCCGCGCTGGCGTCGACGTGGCTGTGCATGGCGGGCCTGAATCAGCAGTCAACGCCGGACACCCACGAGAAGCTGATGCGCGTGGTGGCTGGTAACGACCCGGATGCTGCCGGAGAGGCCATGCGGATGCACATTGTGCGGCGGCGGGACCGCACGCTGGCCAGCCTGCAGCCCTACTTTGAGCAGCGAGGCAAATTCGTCGAGACATTCTCGCGGACGCCGAAGAAGCAAATCCCGGTGAAAGAGCTGATCATCGACGTACCGGAGACGGCCGAGGTTTCCTGAGCCACTCCGGGATCTCGGCCACAGAGATTCAAACTGATGCAACAGAGGCGCACCCATTGCAGGTGCGCCTCGTTGTTTTTGAGGCAGAACTGAGGTAAAACCACTGACAAAGATGACTTTTCCATCGGACCTGAGAAAAAGATAGACAAGCACGCTAAAACTGATATGCTAGTTTTTCATTTTCCAGCAAGCAAGGATGCTCCGCATATCAGCAGGGAGGTGCCCACGTGTTGCTCAGGTCCCGTGTTGTTCGATTGGCGGCGTTTGCCGTCTGGATGGCTATGCTGGCGATGCCGATGATGGCGACAGCGCAGTATGACCCGAAGATTACGACGCCCAAACAGTTTTTCGGTTTCAACATTGGCGACGACTACGAGCTGGTGAACTACACCCAGTTCGAAGCGTACATGAAGAAGCTGGCGAGCGAGAGCCCGCGGATGAAGCTGGTTGAGATTGGCAAAACGGAGGAGGGCCGGCCCCAGTACACGGTGATCCTGACCTCGGCGGAGAACCAGAAGACCCTGGAGCACTACCGCGAAATCTCCAAAAAGCTGGCGATGGCCGAAGGGCTGACCGACGATGAGGCGCACGCGCTGGCGCGCGAAGGCAAAGCGGTCGTGTTCATGGACTTCGGCATCCATGCGACCGAGACGGCCGGAGCCCAGTCGATCAATCAGGTTGTCTACGAGATGATCAGCCGCAACGATCCGGAGACGCTGCAGATGTTGAACAACGACATTCTGCTGCTGACATTCGCGAACCCGGACGGAGAGGAGTTTGTCTCCGACTGGTACATGCGGAATCCGGACCCGACCAAGCGCTCGCTGGATTACCTGCCCAAGCTGTTCAACAAGTACATCGGCCACGACAATGCGCGCGATATGTTCATGTCGAACATGAGCGAGAGCGCGAATATGAACAAGCTGATGTTCATCGACTGGTTCCCGCAGATCACCCACACACATCATCAGACGGGGCCAGCCGGCGCGGTGGTGTTCATGCCTCCGTTCCGCGATCCCTTCAATTACAACTTCGATCCGCTGGTCCCGATGGGCGTGGAAGAACTGGGTGGAGCGATGCACAGTTGGCTGATTGCGCGGAATATGCCGGGCTCGGCCACGCGCGGCGCTTCGAACTACTCGACGTGGTGGGACGGCGGCATGCGCACGATCAGCTACTTCCACAACGCGATTGGCCTGATCACGGAAGTGATTGGCAACCCGACGCCGATGAAGATTCCGTTTGTGCTGCAGCGGCAGTTGCCGAGCGGCGATGAGCCGATGCCGATTGCGCCGCAGGAATGGCACATGAGCCAGACGATCAAGTACGAGGTGGAGTACAGCCGCGCCGTATTCGACTACGCCGCACGCAATCGCGAGTCTCTGCTCTACGACATGTATGTGATGGGCAAGCGGCAGATCGAGAAGGGGTCGACCGATAGCTGGACGATAACGCCGAAGCGGATTGAAGCTGTCCGGGAAGCTGCATCCGAGATGCCCAACGGACGGAAGAATGAGGTGATGCTGGGCAACGGGCCGAATGCGGTGGAGGTCGTTCCTTCTGATCTTTATGACACGGTATTGCACAGCCAGGACTCGAAGACTCCTCGCGCGTACATTCTGACAGCCGATCAGCCAGATTTTCCGACGGTAACGAAGTTCATCAATGCTCTGCTGAAGAACGGCATCGAGGTAGAGCAGGCAACGGCTCCTTTTGAGGCGAATGGAAAGACCTATCCGGCGAACAGCTATGTGGTGAAGACGGCGCAGGCCTCGCTGCCGTTTGTGCTGGACATGTTCGAGCCGCAGGATCATCCGAACGACTTCAAATATCCTGGCGGACCGCCGATTCCTCCGTATGACATCGCGGGGTGGACGCTGGTGTACCAGATGGGCATCCAGTGCGACCGCTCGATGACGAATGTGAATGGGCCGCTGCAACTGCTGAAAGAGCAGCCTCAGCCTCCGGCTCCTGCGCAGGTAAGCGGGCCGTCCACGGCGGCGGGCTATCTGGTGGACCACAAGATCAACGACGCAATTGTGCTGGTGAATCGGCTGCTGGCAAAGGGGCAGAAGGTGTACTGGCTGAAGGCTGATGCGACGGCCGACGGCAAAGACATGGGCACGGGAGCCATGTGGATTCCGGCTACGGCAGAGTCGACGGTGATTGTGAAGAAGGCCGCCGAAGACCTTGGTGTGGCGGCGACTGCGGCTGCCGAAGCGCCGAAGGGCGAGGCGCTGGCGCTGAAGCCGATCCGTGTTGGACTGTATGACCAGTACGGCGGGCTCATGCCTTCCGGATGGATTCGCTGGATTCTCGAACAGTTCGAGTTCCCGGTGGAGATTGTGCGGCCGCAGATGCTGGACGCTGGCAATCTGAAGGCGAAGTACGACGTGCTCATCTTCCCGGATGGCTCAGCGCACTTTGGGCCGAGCGTGGGACGAAGCCGCACGATACGCCAACCCGAGCCGGATGAGATTCCCGAGCAGTACAGAAGCTGGCTTGGCGTGATCACGAAGGAGAAGACGATCCCCGCGTTGAAGCAGTTTGTCGAGGATGGCGGATCCGTGGTGACCATCGGCAGCGGCACGAGCATTGCTCCACTGCTGGGTGTGCCGATGACGAGCGCTCTGGTGGATGTGGGCAAAAACGGCAAGGTGGAACCGCTGTCTCACGACAAGTTCTATGTGCCGGGCTCGATTCTGCAGATGACCGTGAATACCGAAGACCCGCTGGCCTATGGTTTGCCGGCAAAGGTGGATGTGGACTTCGACAGCAGTCCCGCATTTCGGATTCGGCCCAGCGCGGACGATGCGGCCACTTCGACTGTGGGCTGGTACCAGGGGTCGAAGCTTCTGCGCAGTGGCTGGGCCTGGGGGCAACAGTATTTGAACGGTGCGACGGCCATTCTGGACGAGACGATGGGCGCGGGCAAGGTGTATGTGTTTGGCCCGGAGATCACGTTCCGCGGGCAATCGCATGGAACCTACAAATTCCTGTTCAACAGCCTGTATCTGGGTTCAGCGAATCCAGTCGACCTGAAGTAAGCCGATCTCCCGGGAGACTCAATGCAGCACAAAACTATTTCGGAGAAGATTCTCTCTCTGAAAGCCGGACAAGATGTGCGGAGCGGACAGGTGGCGATCTGCGATGTGGATTGCATGATCGCCAACGACGCCTCCACACCAATGGCGCTGGACTATTTCGATGCGATGGGCGGCGAGCGTGTGCTGCAGCCGGAGAATGTGGTTTTCGCCATGGACCACTACGCTCCGGCGCCATCGCAGAAAGCGACGCAACTGCACGAGCGGATGAGGAAGTTCGCCGCCGAGCAGAAAATCCACACCTGGGAGATCGGGCAGGGCATCGGCCATCAACTGATCGTTGAATCCGGCCGGGTCAAGCCAGGCATGCTGATTGTGGGCGCTGACAGCCACACGGTGACGTGCGGTGCGCTGAACACCTTTGCCACAGGAATCGGCTCGTCCGATCTTGCGGCCGTGCTGATCTCCGGTAAGATATGGCTTCGCGTTCCGGAGTCGATCAAGGTGACGCTGCGAGGCGAACTGCGCCCCGGAGTGTTTCCCAAGGATATTGCGCTGGCGCTGGCGCTGAAGCTAGGCAGCGACGGCGCAACGTATGAAGCAATCGAGTTCGATGGGCCGGGAGTGCCTTCGCTCACGCTCGAAGACCGGCTGGTCCTGTGCAATTTCGTGGTCGAAATGGGCGCGAAGAATGGTGTGTTTGGTGGCGACGAGCAGACATGGAAGTATCTGGGGACACAGTATGAGCCGATTGTCGCCGACCCCCGCGCCGAGTATGTCCGCAAGATTGTGATGGACCTCGACAAGCTGGAGCCACAGGTAGCGAAGCCATCCCAGGTGGACAACGTGGTGCCGGTGAAGAAAGCCGAAGGAACAGAGATCGGCATGGTGTACCTGGGGACGTGCACAGGTGGAAGAACCCGCGACTTTCACCAGGCGCTGGATGTGCTGCGTGCCGGTGGAGGGCCGGCTTCGGGTGTGCAGGTGGTGGTGACGCCGGCGTCGAATCAGGTGATGCAGGAGCTGGTCGCGGACGGGTCGCTGAGCGAGTTTCTGCGGATGGGCGCGGTGGTGGTGACGCCGGGCTGCGGATCATGCTGTGGCACCTGCGGCGCTATCCCAGGCGACAACGTGAATGTAATTTCGACGGCGAACCGCAACTTCAAGGGCCGCATGGGCAACGGAACGGCATCGATCTATCTGGCTTCTCCGGCGAGCTGCGCCGCGGCGGCTGTGCATGGCAGGATTCTTGATCCGCGGGAGATACGCCCGGCATCCTCTGGCGCCACCAAACCGACGGGAGCGAACGAATGAAGGGACGGGCTCGGCTGTTTGGCGACAACATCAATACGGACTACATCATTACTTCGCGGAGAAAGCGGGAGAATCTCGATCCGCAGTATTTGCGGAATTATTTGTTCGAGGAGCTCGATCCCTCCTTTGCGGCGACGGTGAAGCCAGACGATTTTCTTGTGGCCGGGAAAAATTTCGGATGCGGCTCGGCGATGGAAGTTGCCGTGACTGCCGTAGTGGGCGCGGGGATTCGCGCCGTGCTGGCGAAGAGCTTCTCGCGCACTTATTTCCGCAACGCGGTGAACAATGGCCTGATTCCGATCCTGTGCGACACGTCGGGCATTCGCGAGGGAGACGCTCTCGATGTGGACTGGACGCACAGCTTTGAGATACGCAATCGCACCACCGGCGTTGTGGTGACCACGGAGCCTATCCGCGGGATTATGCGGGAGATTCTGGATGCCGGCGGGCTGGTGCCGTATTTCCGCAACAAAGGGGGATTTCAACTGTGAACCCGCTGCCTACCATGCCGCACGAGTACCGGCTGCGCCTGCCGGGGCCGGTCGCGGTTCCAGCACGCGTGCAGCAGGCTGTGAGTGAGTGCGTGCTGAATCATCGCGGGCCGGAGTTTCGCGCCCAGATGGCGGCGATGCAGGAGCGCATACGGCCCGTGATCGGCACGGACCACAATGTGCTGGTATATGCAGGCTCAGGCACGGGCATGATGGAGGCCAGCCTGGTGAATGTATGCGCCCCCGGCGAAGCCGTGCTGGCGTGCGTGAACGGACAGTTCGGCCAGCGCTATGCATCGATTGCCCGCAGCCTGGGGCTGGATGTGGAGGAACTGGAGTTCGCATGGGGAGCACCAATTCTGGCCGAGGCTATAGCGGAAAAGCTGAAAACGAAGCGATACCGCGCCGTGACGGTGGTTCATAACGAAAGCTCCACGGGCATGATCGCCGACATTGCCGCGATTGGCGCTGCAGTGCGGGAGACGGAGACGCTGCTGCTGGTGGATTCCGTAAGCGGGCTGGGCGGCATGCCGATGCGGCAGGAGCAATGGGGCGTCGATGTGCTGGTATCGGCCTCGCAGAAAGCGCTGAGCTGCCCGCCGGGGATGGCGTTTGCGAGCATTGGCGCGAAGGCGCGCGCGGTGATCGAGCGCGAAGACCGATTGCCGCGCTTCTATCTCGATTTTCGCAAGGCGCTGAAGTCAATTGACGAGAATGAGACGCCATTCACCACGCCGGTTTCTCTGGTGGCGGGGCTGGTCGAGTCTCTGCAGATGATGCACGAAGAGGGGCTGCAGAATGTGCTGGTCCGCCATACGCGGCTGGCGGAGAGCTTCCGGCGTGGCGCTGCGGCGTTGGGATTCAGCATCTATGGAGATCCTTCGCTGCTTTCCAACACCGTGGTCGCGTTGGAGGTTCCTGAAGGCGTGAATGGCGGCGCGATTGTGAAGATGATGCGTGAAGAGTTTCACACAATCATTGCTGGGTCGAGGAACAAGCTGCAAGGCAAGGTGATTCGTGTGGGAACGATGGGCGACTTCGATCTCCACGATGTGCTGACGGATTTAACCCTGCTGGAGAAGACGCTGGGGCAACTGGGTGTGAAAGTGACGCCGGGAGCTGCCGCAGAGGCTGCTTTGCAGGCAATTTAATAGGGCAACTATCAAGGAGCGGAAGAAGCGATGGCAGGCAAGCCAGGGTTCCGGGTTGTAGAGGGATGGAAGCGAGTTGACGAAGAGATGTTGAAGGCCTTCGATGGCGCATCGAGCGCGCAGATTGCGGATTCCATGGCGCGGCTGGGAGCGATGGACGGAGGTATCCGGCAGGTATGGGCCTCGCCGCGCGTCATCGGCACAGCGCTGACGGTGTGGTGCCACTCGGCGGACAACCTGATGCTGCACAAAGGCATTTCTCTCGCCCAGGCAGGTGACGTGCTGGTGGTGAATACGCAAGGGAACCGGCAGAACTCGCCGTTTGGCGAGCTGCTGGCAATTTCCGCGGTACGCAAAGGCGTGAAGGCCGTTATTGTCGACGGAACGGTGCGCGATGCGGATGGGTTGGAGGCACTTGGATTGCCAGTCTATTCACGTGGCCTTTCGCCAAGCGGCTGCAACAAGGATGGCGGCGGTGAAGTGGGTACTGCGATTGCCTGCGGAGGAGTTGCAGTGCGTTCGGGCGATATCGTGATCGCGGATATCGATGGAGTCACAGTGGTTCCCGCAGCCGATGCGGCTGCGGTGATTCAGCTTGCGGCTGCGCAGGTGAGGCGTGAACAGGACCGCAAACACGAGATCGACAAGGGAGTACTGACACGGCCGGAGATCGATGAATCGCTTCGCCGGTTGAAGGTGATCGACTGAGAAAACGCATGCGACGAGCATGAGATTCTATAAGGGGCAGCGGCTCAGAGGCATGAAACTCCATACGAAAGTTCTCATTGGCCTGGGAGCAGGATTGGTTGCCGGCCTGATCGGTAGCCAGTTCAGCTCACCGGCGGTGGTGCGGACGATCGAGTGGATGAGCGTGTACGGGCGGCTCTTCATCCGTTTAATTGCCATGCTGGTGGTTCCGCTAGTTGTGGCGAGCATGATGGTGGGCATTACGGCCATCGGCGATCTGCGGACGCTGGGGCGGGTTGGGATTCGCACGCTGGCGTTTTTTGCGATTTCGACGATAGTTGCTGCCGGAGTCGGCGTGCCGGTTGCACTGCTGCTAAGGCCGGGCGCGCAGCTCGCAGCCACAGGGCAGGGAACGGCGCCCAATCTTTTTGCTACAGGAACAGATGAGAAGCCGACTGCAGCGGTGCCGCTGCCCGATGCCATTCTGCAGATGGTTCCGGCCAATCCTATTGGATCGGCTTCAAGCGGAGACCTTTTTGGCGTCATTGTTTTCACGTTGTTGTTTGGCGCGGCTGTCGGCACTTTGCCGGAAGGGAAGCGGGCGAGTATCGTCCAATTCTTCAGCGCGGCTAACGATGCACTGATGCGTATGATCGGCTGGATCATGAAACTGGCCCCAACGGCTGTATTTTGTCTGATTGCTTCGGTTGTGGCGCGTTTTGGGCTGCATTTGCTGCAGGCGCTGGCCATGTTCTGTCTTACGGTTGTCATCGGCCTGTTGTTTGTGCTCCTTTTTGTGTATGGACTCACGCTGCTCCTGGCCTGCCGGCGCGATCCGTGGAAGTTTTACCGGGAGAGCTCCGAAGTAGCTTTGATGGCGTTCTCCACCTCGTCTTCGTCGGCGACACTGCCCATGAGCATCAAGACGGCGGAAGAATGCCTGGATGTTCCCGCATCGATCGCCTCATTTGTGCTGCCGCTGGGTACCACGATGAACAAGAACGGCTCCGCTCTCTATAAAAGTGCGGCCGTGGTTTTTATCGTCCAGGCGGCGGGCATCCATTTGGGCTGGACACTCGCAGCGCGGATCGTACTGGCGGCGACACTATCGGCCATGACAACGGCGGGCGTGCCGGGCAGCGGACTGGTGGCGATCGTCGTCGTTCTGCAGATGTCGGGGCTGGGTGCGCTTGCGGCCGTGGGGTCTGTATTGGTGGCGGGGGTCGACAGGATTCTCGACATGGCCCGCACCACGCTCAACGTGATCGGTAGCCTGGTGTGCGCGGTGTATGTGACCACAACAGTCGCTGAGGGAAGGAGCCGCGAGCTGGAAGGGAGGAAAGTTATGTCTGATATTTCAAAATAGAAATGCCTTCTTCCATCTCCTCACGAGAGAATCCTTACAATATTGAAAATATCCTAAAAATTTCTCTTGATTCGGGCGTCGCAGTCGGGTATACCTCTCCTATCACGCATAACTGATATCTCAGATTTTTGAGAGCAGCGTTCCCCGTCGAGACGTCCCATTTCACCCCTTAAGGAAGCGAACTGGTGCATTTCGCTCCTAGGAAGGATGTGGTCCATGCGTTTGAAGAAACTTGTTTACCTGCTTGCATTACTGATGATCGCGCCATTGGCCAGAGCGCAAAACGAAGCCTCGATCGGAGGCACGGTGCGGGATACCACCGGAGCGGCGATACAGAATGCGACTGTAACGCTGATTAGCCATGAGCAGGGAACCGTGCGCTCGGCAACAACCAATGGCGCCGGCGACTACCAGTTTTCGTTTTTGCCGTCTGGTACGTATGACGTGAAGGTGAGCAGCGCGGGTTTTAAGGATCTGGCGGTGCACAACGTTGTGCTGGCTGTGGCGCAGGCGATGCGGCGCAACTTCTCGCTGGAAGTAGGCGCCAACACGGAAAGCGTGACGGTGTCCGCCGAGGACAACCTGATCGACGCCAATGATCCAACGTTGAGCACGGTGATCAACAACAAGACCGTGGTGGAGATGCCTCTGAATGGAAGGCTCTTTTACAGCCTGGCGCCTCTGACGCCGGGCGTTATGCCCTCTCCGGCTTCGTCAACGAATTCGACGCGCGGCGGCTTCAACATTACCGGCTCGTGCGACGTGTGTAACGTGTATACGCTGAATGGATTTTTTAATGACGATCTGGCGATTGGCACGCCTTCGGTTCGTCCTTCCGTCGATGCCATTCAGGAGTTCAACATCCTGACGGGTGTTTATGGCGCACAGTATGGCTACAACTCGGGCGGCCAGATTCTGACCATCACGAAATCGGGCACAAATCACTTCCATGGTTCGGCATTCGGATTTTTCCGCGATTCGGCACTTGATGCGCGGAATTACTTTTCGACTTCCCAGCCATCCTTTCATCGCAATCAGTGGGGCGCCACGGTTGGCGGTCCGATCCAGAAGGACAAGACGTTCTTCTTCTTCGCGTATGAGGGGCTGTCGCTGACGCAGGCTGTGGTGCAGCAGCAGAGCTATCCGTTTCCGGAGATGCACACGGGCGACTTCAGCGCGATTCCGATTCCGGCCGCGCCAGGCGATCCCGGCATTCAGTTGAAGAATCCGTACACAAATGCTCCATATGCGAACAACGTGATTACGGATGCGCCTAGTTCTGCGGGTCTAGCGCTGATGAATCTGTATCCGACCGACGGTGTCAATCACACGGCATCAGCGTCTTCTTCAACCATGGGCCAGCCTCTGAACGATTACACTTTTCAGCAGGTTCGTCCGGAGAACTACACCTCATACAGCGTGAAGGTGGACCATTCCTTTTCATCCAGGGATTCGGCGTTTGCGACCTGGAACTACTACCATGACACAAGCAGGGAGACAGGCGCCACACTGGCAGCGGGCTGCATTGCCTACTATGTGCCACAGTTTACCTGTTCAGGTAATCACAACGACCAGCTATATGGCCTCTCCGAGACGCATATCTTCACGCCAAACCTGATCAACGAAGCCCGTGTCGGCCTGCTGTGGTCGGCTACGGATAACCGCATAGACACCGCCCGCACGGACTTCTGGGGGCCCTATGGAGTGACACCGCTGATTTCTCCCACTGCGGATGAAACGCGTGTCGGCACGAAGGGCTATCCGAACACAACCATTACAGGCATTACGACCTTTGGATCGGGCAATTCCTCGTATTATCGGATTCCGGTATGGGATTGGTACGATGCGTTGTCGTGGACGCATGGCCGGCATACCGTGAAGTTCGGCGCAGAAGTGCTGCACCTTGCGATCAATAACATCAACCTCGGCAGCCAGGCCGGAACGCTGGCGTTTACGAGCACCAATAAAGGGCCGACAACAGGCTATGCGCTGGCCGACTTGTATCTTGGGCTGCCGGCCTCGAGCGGCAACACGCCATATAAGTATCAGATCTATTACCGTGAGGCCAGCCTCGGATTCTTTGTTCAGGACGACTTCAAGGTAACGCCCGCGTTAACGCTGAATCTCGGTCTGCGCTGGGAGATGAACACGCCACCGATCGATCTCTCCAACAACCTGGCGAGCTTCGATCCCGAGACAGGTCTTCCGGCAATTCAGAAGGGCGGCATGACCCCGAACATTCCGAATCCGACTCCGTATGAAACCTTGCCAACGCAATCGGTGTGGAGAGCGGATAAGAGTGACTGGGCACCGCGCATCGGCTTTGCCTATCAGCCATCGTTTCTGCGTGGCACAATCATCCGCGGCGGCGCAGGAACGTATTACAGCAGCCCGATCAATTTGAATAACATAAATGGTTATCCGGGCGCGGTGCCGTACACAGTGAACAATAAGTTCACCTCGTCGACGGCGTCTCCGCTTACCTTGGACGATCCATTTCCAGCGGCAGGGGCAAGCGTAACCAATTCACCGACCGGTGTGTCGCTGAATTACTCTAACCCGCGGTCGTACACCTACACTCTGGGTGTGCAGCAGCCGCTTACGCACTCGCTGATTTTGGATACGCTATATGTTGGCTCGATTCAGAATCATCTGCGGAGCACATTTAACATCAACCAGCCTGCTCCTGGGCCCGGCACGCCCGCACAGGTAACGGCGCGCAGTCCATACCCGGCATTCGGTCCGATTACTTTCACGCAGTTCGGCTTCAATGCGCGGTACAGCTCTCTGCAGATGAAGCTGTCGCAGACGGCGACGAAAAACCTGTCTCTTCTGCTGTCCTGGGTGTATTCGCATTCGATCGATGATCTGGGGCCATTTACGGATCAGTCAAATCGCGAGACCGGAGCAGGTTCGTCCACGTTCGATATCCGGCATCGCATCGTAGCGAGCGCGGTGTATTCGCTGCCATTCGGAGTCGGACAGTCCTATGTGAACCACGGCGTGGCCGCAGCGATCGTCGGCGGCTGGCAGATTTCGCCGATGGTGCAGTGGCAGACGGGTGTTCCCCTGACCGCAACGCTGAGCGGCAACTACTCCAATACCAATTCGAGCACAACAGATCGCCCAAATCTGTTGGAGAATCCGAATGCACATGCTCCTCATACCGTCAGAGAATGGTTCGATACCACGGCGTTTCAAGTGCCCAACTCTGCTTCATCTTCCGATCCTTCGTATACCTTCGGCAACGAGCCGCGCAGCACAATTATTGGCCCCGGCCTGACGACAATGGACCTTTCCCTGGTGCGGCATATACAGGTAAGGAAGTTATTCACAACAGAGCTTCGGTTTGAAGCTTTCGATCTATTCAACCATCCGAACTGGGCAACTCCAGGACTGGTGGCGAATTCATCCGGTTTTGGCGTGATCACTTCGACGGTGACGCAGCAGAACCAGACGGGCGGCGACAAGCGCTCACTGCAGCTTGCCATCAAGGCGACTTTCTAAACCGGATCACACGAGGGCGTCCTGAAGGACGCCCTCAAGATTTTCAGGGGGAATCATGAAAACGCAGTTGAGTGCCGCAATGGCGGCAGCGCTGGTTCTGATGGCCGGATCGGCCAAGCATACAGTTGCTCAGCAAACCGTGATTCATGCCGGGCACCTGATCGATGGCGTCACCAAACAGTCGCAGGACAAAATGTCGATCGTCATCGACAAAGACAAGATTGTTTCTGTGGAGGCGGGTTTTGTGACGCCGGAAGGCGCGAAGGTGATCGATCTCTCGACCGAGACCGTACTGCCCGGCCTGATTGACTGCCACAAACATATTGGCCCACCGGCAGAGCCTCCAGCGCCGGGGCGGCGGACGCAACTTACGCCCATGGACTCAGTGCTTGGGGCTACGGTCTCGGCGAAGGTGCTGCTGCTTGAGGGGTTCACCGCGATCCGCAATGTGGGCGCGAGCGGCAATGTCGACGTGACGCTCAAGCGCGCGATCGATCGAGGATGGGTTGAGGGGCCGCGCATGTGGGTTTCTCTCGAGCCGCTGTGTCCTACTGGTGGCCATTGCGATCCGCAGAACGGATTGGACATCAATATCCGCGATACGTCGTGGGAAGAATCTGTGGAGGACTCTCCCTGGGGATATGTGCATGCGGTGCGGGAGCATCGCCGGCGCGGCGCAGACCTCATCAAAATCATGCCTTCGGGCGGCGTGCTCTCAGCGAACGACAATCCCAAGTACCAGTTGATGTCGGATGAAGAGATCAAGGCGGCCATCGATGCCGCACACGCGCTGGGAATGAAGGTGGCCGCTCACGCGCAAGGCAAGGCTGCCATCGACAGCGCGGTCCGCAGCGGCGTCGATTCGATTGAGCATGGCTCGTTCAGCGACGCAGAGACCTACCAACTGATGAAGGAGCATGGGACCTACCTGGTGCCCACCCAGTCTGCTGCCGCGCGTTCGCTGCATACCGCGCAGACGCATCCGGAGTTGATGGGGCCCTCCGCATGGAAGGCGCTGATTGTCCCGCCGAAGACGCTGAGCAATCTGCATGACGCTTATCTGGCCGGAGTTAAGATCGCTTTCGGAACCGATGTCGGGCCAGGAATGGACCTGAATGAATGGGGGCTGATGCGCAATGCGGGCATGAAGCCGATGGACATTTTGTTTGCCGCGACGCATAATGCGGCTGATCTGATCGGCGTTCCGGATGAGATTGGCGAGGTGGCTCCCGGGCGCTTTGCGGATATCGTCGCGGTGAGCACGGACCCGCTGCAGGATATTACTGCGATGCGCCATGTGGATTTCGTGATGAAAGGCGGCGTGGTCTACAAGTCCAACGGCAAGGATGTTTCACCGCGCATGGAAGCCACGGTTGACACGACCGACAACAGCGTTGCGTATGGCGAGGAGTATTAGCGAACGGATTAGCATGCGCTAGAAGTTATTCGGCTGGTTCGCAGCACAGGGAGGTCCGCTTTTACAGGGTTCTCCCTCTTTTTCGTGGCACGCGACTTGCTGGCACTGCGCTGCAGATCGGCGGCGAGAGGACAGCGGGCGCAATCGGGTGTGCGGGAGCAGTGCGCTTTGCCCACGGCAACGATGAGAGCGTGAAACTCGTTATAGAGCTGTGCGCGGCCAGACTCCGCGTCTGCAGCAAAGGCGCTGCGGGTGAGCTGGACCAACGCTTCATAACTCTCGCGGCTGCGGTTGATGGCTGGATGGAGCAGGCCGTGGCGTTCGGCAACACGGTGCAGATATTCGTCGACTACCGGAACGGCGTGGCCCAGAGCATAGAGCAGGATGGCATCGGCGGTCTCCGGGCCGACGCCGGGCAGGGCGAGCAACTGCTCGCGCAGGAACCCTGTTGGTGCTTTGGCCATCACGGTGAGAGAGCCGCGGAAGTTCCGGTCAAGAAGAGCGATGAAGGCCTTGATGGCTGGAGCCTTGCGCGTGGCGAAGCCTGAGGGGCGAATCAGGTCCTGGAGTGTTTCGACGGGGATTGCGCGGAGACGATGGATACTCAGATTGCCCGTTGTACGTAATTGATGGAGCGAGCGCTCGACGGCAGACCATGCCGTGTTCTGGGTGAGGTAGGCGCCTACGACGACTTCAAAACGGGTGCGTGCCGGCCACCAATGCTGCGGCCCGTAGGTATCCATCAACACATCGTGCATGCGCCGCAGACGGAATACCGGACTCGATTTCATGCGAGAGAGTTTTCCGGCGGAGAGGCAAGCTGGATCTTCCACTCAAGGATGCGGGCGCGGGCTGCGGCAGCTTCAGCCTCCGGAATGTGCCCGGCGGTCTGAAGAGAGATGGAGAGCGCGGTGTGCGCAAGCGGATCCGCAGGCGTGAGCGCGGTGAGCGCCAGAGCCGCGGCGACAGATTGCTCCAGGTGGCCGAAGTCTCGAAGAGCACGAACGAGGCCGTGATGGGCTTCTATATTGTGCTCGTCGGCAGCAATGGCGGCGCGGAAGGCGAGGGCGGCCTCGTGCGCTGAGCCGGCTGCGAGCAGATTGAGCCCGCGCTGCAGGAGGGTTTCCGAATCGGTGTTTGGTTGTGCTGTCACGGCAATTATTAGGATAAAGGCTGGGATGCCGCAGGCAGACGCGGAGCCGAGGAGGGTTGCTTGAAGAGTCATACGGGGTACCTGGTGTTTGAGACCAGGAAGCGCCGCGAGATGGTACACATTACCGATCGCGTGGAGGAGATTGTGCGCCGCAGCGGGGTGAAGGACGGGTTGTGCTTTGTCTCTCCCATGCACATTACGGCAGCGGTGTATGTGAACGACCTGGAGAGCGGGCTGATTGAGGATATCGGCAAGTGGCTGGAGGAACTGGCGCCAGCGCGGCCGGACTACAAGCATCACCAGACGGGCGAGGACAACGGTGACGCACATCTGAAGTCTTTACTGCTGCACCATGAGACCACGCTGCCAGTGACCAACGGGCGGCTGGATTTGGGCACATGGCAGCGGGTGTTTTATGCGGAGTTTGACGGACAGCGCCGCAAGCGGGTGATTGTGAAGGTACTGGGCGTGGAGTAAGCCTACTGGTCGGTGATGCGAGACCATGATCCTTCGAGGTGAGCGCCTTCGGGCACGACTCCCAGATCGATATGCACACGCGGCAGGATGACGAGGTCGACGCGGCGGTTCATGGCGCGGCCCTCGGGGGTAGCGTTGCTGGCTACAGGATGGTATTCGGCATAGCCGGCGGCGCAGATGCGCTCCGGCGGAACGGCATGCAGGGTAAGAAAGAGCCGGGCAATGGCCGTTGCACGAGCGGAGGAGAGCTCCCAGTTGGAGTCGAATTGCGCCGTATGGATGGGCACATTGTCCGTATGCCCCTCGACGCGAATCTCGTAGGGCAGCGTGCTGAGCGAATTAGCAACGCGCTTCAAAGTGAGAATTGCGCCTGGGTGCGGGACTGCCGAACCACTGTCGAAGAATCCAGCTTCACGCAGACTGATGACCAGGCCGTCGGGGCCCATCTGTACGGAGACAGTATGGTTGGCAATCTGGGTAGCCAGGCTTTGCTCGAGATCCTGGCGCATGCGCTCCAGATCGGCCCGGACTTTGGAGGCGGGTACGAGACTCTCGCCCGCGATGGCCGCGGCAGGCTGCAGCGGCGGCGAGGCCGCGTGGACGGTCTGCTCAGGGGCGGCCTGCTTTTTGGCGTTCGAGAGCACGCCGAAGGAGCGAAAGGCCGTGTCGATGGCCTCGGAGACCTGCGCCTGCTTGCGCTGGTCTGCCTTGGCGAAGGCATACATGACCACGAAGAAAGCAAAGAGCAGGGTAATGAAGTCCGCGTAGGAGACGAGCCAGCGTTCGTGATTGACGCGGCCCTTATGGCCACGGTCCGTCATGCGGCGCGCTCCCGCTTGGGCTGCGAAGCGTCTTTGAGGAAACCCGCCAGCTTGACCTCAAGCATGCGTGGATTCATGCCTTCGAGGATGGAGATGACGGCTTCGAGCATCATCTCGCGGCGCAGGTGATCGTCGCGCTGCTTCAGGCGCATTTTGCCGGCGAAGGGAAGGAAGAAGAGATTCGCGGCACCCACGCCGTAGATGGTGGCGACGAAGGAGACCGCGATGCCCCGGCCGACCTCTTGAATATTGTCGAGGTGCTGCATGACCTGGATGAGGCCGAGCACGGCGCCGAGAATGCCGATGGTCGGCGAGAACCCGCCCGCGGATTCAAAAACCGCGGGCAGGCGGTCAGCATGCTCGCTGATGGTGTCGAGGTTGACGCGCATGATCTTGCGCAGTTCGGCGGGCTCGGTTCCGTCAACGGCCAGCATGACGGCCTGCTTGAGGAAAGGGTCGGTGATGGAGTTCAGATCGGAGTCGAGCGAGACGACGCCGCTGCGCCGGGCCTTGTTGGCGAAGTTCACCAGAAGGCGGATGAGGCTGTCATTTTGCTTGCGCTGGGCGGCAAAGACATGAATCAGATTGCGAAAGGCGGACACGACTGTGGTGAGTGGGAACTGGACGAGCACGGCGCCCATGGTTCCCCCGAAGACAATGAGCGCGGCCGTGGGCTGAAGCACCTGCCCGAGGTTGCCGCCTTCAATAAGCAGGCCGGCAATGATGCCGACAACAGCCAGAAGTACGCCCCCAACGCTCGCCTTATCCATTACTCCGCTCCCCGCCAGTTTCCGTCATGTGCCGCTCAGTGTGTGTCAGCGATTGCAGCGCAGGGAATCCTGCGAAGTTTTGTTGAGCGCCTCGATGCGGTCCACGGAATCGATCCGCACGACCGGCTCAACCGCGGATGCCGCCAGGCCCGGAATCTGCCGGGCCACCGCAGCCAGCAACTGCGCGCGATACTCAAGGACACGGCGCACCACCTGCTGCAGTTCCTCGCGGATGATCAGCTTCTCTCCATTGATGAGAGTGATCATGGTGTCCGGCGAGGCTTCGCAGGTCTTGATGAGGTCGCTATTCAGCACAATAGGTGTTCCGTTGAGTCGCGTCAGCTCAATCATGGGAGTCCTGCTCCTCTCTCGCGTGTATCGACGCGAAGCGGCAAAAGTTAAGAAGGAACACAGGAGTGTCCTGTGGCGGACATAACCAGAGGAATGTAAAGACGGCCTGCGATGCGCCGAAGAATGGGCCAGGTGCAGCGGAACTGCCCGAGAGAATGCGACCGGCGGATCGTACAAACAGCCGGAGCGGCTCTCCCGCGGACCGCAATTTTACACACCGATGAGGAGAACCCATGTCCCTGGGTGTCTTGAACAACCTGAGCGCGATCTACGCGACCAACAACCTGAACAACACGAACAACAGCCTGCAGAAGGTTCTGCAACAGCTTTCTTCCGGCTCGCGCATCAACTCGGGCGCCGACGATGCCGCAGGCCTTTCGCTGGTCAACGGCCTGGCTGCCAACGCATCCGCTCTTACCCAGTCGGCCACCAACGCAACCGAAGGCGTGGGCCTGTTGCAAGTCGCCGATGGTGCTCTCTCGCAAGTGACGAACCTGCTCAACCGGGCCGTGACGCTGGCCACCGAAGCCTCGAACGGCACCCTCAACAGCTCGCAGCAGGCTGCTGCGAACCAGGAATACCAGTCGATTCTGGCCGAGATCAACAACATCGGCTCCACAACGACCTATAACCAGAACCAGGTGTTCACAGGCTCCGCGTCTGGCGTCAGCATCTACACAGGCGACTCCTCGACCTCCGGCGCTTCGATCAACAACCTTTACTTCGCCAAACTGACCTCGTCCAGCGTGGGTGACTCCGGCGGCACGGTGCAGCAGAGCAACGCTGGCCAGTTCCTGGATCTCTCGGTGGATACGGCTGGTGTGCTGACCACGGCCGCGCAGCAGGGCGATACCGTCAGCGGCGCGCTGACCTTCACGATCACCAATCCGGATGGCACAACCAGCACGATCGCCACGACCGCGACCACGGTGAGCGGTCTGATCCAGGAGATCAACAAGGACGGTATTCCTGGCGTAACAGCGTCGTTCACGACCGCCGCCGCTGTGGGCGACACCACAGATGCAGCGGGCGATACCGGCATCCTGCTGACCAACACCAACTCCAACGTGAGCCTGACGGCGACGGCCAGCACGGTGCAGGATACGACCTCCGGCCAGGCTGCGGCTTCGACTCTGGTGGCAAGCACGGCGGCAACCACGACGATTCAGTACGTGGCGGCGGCCGGCGGCGACTCCACCTCCAACCTCTCCGTGACCGACCTGACCACGGCCGGCAACGCCCAGACGGCCCTGACCACACTGAACGACGCGATCAGCTATGTCGCGGCGCAGGATGGCTACATTGGTGCGCAGATCAACACGCTGAACTCTGCCAGCCAGGTGATCAGCACGCAGCAGCAGAACATCGTTGCGGCGCAGAACGCAGTGCAGGCCACCGACTACGCCACGGCGTCGTCGAACCTGTCCAAGTACGAGATTCTGAGCCAGACCGGCATCTCGGCCCTGGCCCAGGCCAACAGCCTGCAGCAGGAAGTAACCAAGCTGCTGCAGTAAACCGAAGCAGAAAGCGCGGCGGGGGCGTCCTCAGGGCGCCCTCTTCGCGTGAAGGCAACGAATTTCAGGCATTCTGAGTCTCTTCCAATCTCCCGCAGGATGGCTTGGAAGCCTGTCTGCTGCATGAAAAAGCGGAGCATGGCATGGGCACAGTAGGGATCAGCTTCGGGTCGCCGACAAGCGGAACCGGATTCGACGTGAGTGCAACAGTCGCCTCCATTGTGAGCAACCTGCAGTCGGTGGAGACCCCGTGGAAGAACCAACTGACCTCCCTGCAGTCACAGGATGCGGTGCTCTCCAATCTCGGGACGCTGTTTTCGAATCTTTCCAACGATATCAGCCAGCTTACGGACTTTCAGGGAGTGCTGGCCCAGAAGACCGGATCAAGCTCCAACAACGATGTTCTTGAACTGACCTCCGCAAGCTCCGCGGCAATCGCGGGCACCCATACTGTCGTTGTCAACAATCTGGCGCAGACCTCGAGCGGCTATCTCGATCCGGTTACAAACGCATCGGACACACTGACCGGGGCACTCACGATCAGCGTGGGAAGCGGAACATCGCACGAGTTCGATCTTTCGAGCCTTGCTTCGGGCAGTCAGAACCTGGCAGGACTGGCGGCAGCTATTAACTCCGCGGGGATTGGGGTAACCGCAAGCGTACTGACTGATTCCAACGGGTCGCGGCTGAGCATCGTCTCCGGAACCTCAGGGGCCGCCGGGCAACTCAACATCACCTCTACGGTGGCCGACGCGAGCCAGACTTCGGGATCGAACCCGACAGGGGCGCTGAACTACAACGACGCCGTGGATGGCAAGGATGCCTCGCTGACCATCGATGGTGTTGCGTTGACCAGCTCGTCCAATACGGTATCCAATCTGATTCCGGGTGTTACCTTTCAGCTTCTGGCGGCGAGCCCTATCTCCGGGGAAACGGCGACCCCTGTGCAGGTGGTGATTGGCAACTACAACACGGGCGTGGAGAGCACGGTGGCGGCCCTGGTCTCCGATTACAACGCCGTGATCAGTGCCATCAATGCGCAGGAAGGGAATACGAGCTCGGGCACACCGGAGCCGCTCTTTGGCTCGCCGACTCTCTCGCTGCTGCAGCAGGGACTGCTGGGCAGCGTGAGCACGCAGAACCCGAACGGCTATCTTGATCCGGTGACGAATACCTCGGATACGCTTTCCGGTTCCATTACGATTCAGCAGAGCAGCGGGACACCGCAGACTATTACGCTGGATAGCAGCGATAACACGCTCTCCGGCCTGGCCTCAGCCATCAACTCCGCCGGCATTGGCGTGACGGCGAACCTGGTGAGCAGCTCGACAGGCACAAGACTCGTGCTGGTTTCAAGTACGGCCGGGTCCGCGGGGGCGCTGACGGTGACTTCGTCGCTGACCGATGCAACCACCGGCACGTCGCTGAACTACAACGCAAACTCGTCGGATATTTCTTCGCTCACGCAGCTTGGCATCAGCGTCAACAACGACGGAACGCTCTCGCTGGATGCAAGCTCGCTGGATTCTCTGCTGAACACGGACTTCAGTGGAGTTGTCGGGTTCTTTCAGGATGCGAATAGCTGGGGAAATAACTTTGAGACCGTGCTGAGCAATGCTGGAAACAGCAGCCCGACCGGCATTCTGAAGCTGGCCCAGAACGCGAACAATACGGTCGAGTCCAACCTGAATACGAACATCTCGCGCGAGGAGAGCCTGATCTCTGTGCAGAAAATCAGTCTGACCGATGAGCTGAACAGCGCCAACGAGATTCTGCAGGCGCTGCCCGCACAGCTAAACAATGTGGACGAAATCTACTCGGCAATTACGGGTTACAACCAAACCAAGAACGGGTAAGGAGCCGCGCTGGATGTCCAGCTATCAGGAACACACCCTCGAAGGGGCATCGGCAGTCGATCTTGTTGTTGCGTTATATGACGGGATCATCCGTTTTCTCTATACCGCGGCGGATGCCGTGGACAAGGGCGATATCGCGGGACGGCGCGCGGCGGTGAAGCGCGCTTTTGATATCATCATTCACCTCCAGGCTCGGCTCCGCATGGATGTGGGCGGAAAACCCGCACAGGCATTAAGCGAGTTTTACGCGTCGATCTTCGCGCAGATTCTGCAGGCTTCGCAGGCTGCTTCGCGCGAGAAGTTCGAACACGCAATCGACTGCGTGCGCAATGTGCGCGATGCCTGGAAACAGGTGGCACGAGAGGCCGAAGGCGCTTTGGGAAATCATCAGAGCGCGGAGGCTCAGACCGACTTTGCGGCGGTGACAGCCTCCGGCTGGACAGCCTGAGGGCTTCAGCTCGCGACGGTCAGTTCCTCTTCAAGCTGTTGCTTCTGGTAGAGGCTCGCATAGTAGCCGTCAAGCGCGAGCAGCTCTTCGTGACGGCCAATTTCGACAATTCTTCCATGATCGAGCACGGCGATCTGGTCCGCATGCCGCACGGTCGACACGCGGTGCGAAATCAGGATCGTGGTGGAGCCCTCCGAGTAGCCGCGCAGGCCATTGAGGATGCGCTCTTCCGTATAGGTGTCCACGCTGGCGAGGGCATCGTCCAGGATGAGGATGGAAGGACGGCGCAGCAGGGCGCGAGCGATGGCGGTGCGCTGCTTCTGGCCGCCAGAGAGCGTGACGCCGCGTTCACCAACGACGGTCTCGAAGCCCTGGGGAAACTCCTCGAACTCGCTACGGATGTGTGCGGCCGCAGCGGCTTCGAGCATCTCTTCCGGAGTAGCGCCGGGCGCGCCAAAGGTGAGATTACCGCGGATGGTGTCGCTGAACAGAAAAGTCTCCTGAGGCACCATGCCAATGTTGCGGCGCAGAACAGCAAGCGGGAACTCGCGCACGGAGCGGCCATCGATGAAGAGCGCGTTCTCCGGCGATTCATACGTGCGCGTGATGAGGTTGACGAGCGTGGATTTGCCGGAGCCTGTGGGACCGACAATGGCGAGGCTGGAACCCGCAGGAATCGCGAGCGAAATGCCGTGCAGGACTTTCGTGGCGCCGTAGCTGAAGCTAAGGTTGCGGAATTCAATTGCGCCGCTCAGAAGGGTGTCCTCGGCAATCGCGGGGTCGGCTTCGCGATCGTCGATGGCGGGCTGCGAGCGGAGCAATACATCGATGCGCTTTACCGATGCGGTGCCGCGCTGGAAGATGTTGATGACCCAGCCCACGGCAATGATGGGCCAGATTAGCATGATCATGTAGGTGTTGAACTCGACGAACTGGCCAACCGTGATGCGGTGGGCAATGACTTCGTGGCCACCGACGAGCAGCGTGATGATCATGGAGACGCCGAGTATGAACTCGAGCGTAGGCCACAGCATGCCCATCAACTGCACGAGGCGCAGGGCGCGGGCGATGTATTGGCGATTGAGGCCCTCGAAGAGGTGAATTTGCGAGTCCTCGCGGGCAAAGGCGCGGATGAGGCGCACGCCGGAGTAGTTTTCTTGGGCCTGCGAGGATATCTCGGAAAAGCTGGCCTGGATGCGCTCGAAGCGGTCGTGAATGCGGCTGCCGAAGTACTGCACAAGGATGCTGGCGAGCGGCATGGGGGCGAGAGCCACGAGGGTGAGATAAGGGCTGATGCGCAGCAGGAAGAAGACCGCGAAAACAGTGAGGAAGATGGTGTTTGCGCTGTACATGAGCGCCGGACCAAGCAGCATGCGGACTGCGTTCAAGTCGTTCGTCATGCGGGCCATGATGTCGCCGGTGCGGTAGCTCTCGTAGAAGCCGGAGTCCTGCAGTTCTAGCTGGCGAAAGAGGTCGTTGCGCAGGTCGAACTCGATCTCGCGCGAGATGCCGATGAGAATCCAACGCTGCGCGTAGAGGAAGACACCTTTGACGACGTAGATTGCGACCAGGATTCCGGCGAATGCCAGAATCCACGCGCGCGTTGTCCCGTTCTTCAGGTCGTCGATGGCCATACCGAGAACGCGGGGAAACTGCACTGCGACGATGTTGGTGGCGATGACCGAGAGCGTGCCCCAGAGGTATCCCCAGCGGTAGCGGCGCATGTATCCGAAGAGCGGGCCGAGATCGCGAAGCATACTCCCATTGTACGGGGAGAGCGCAGACCCTGCCGGGGCAGGTGGAGTTCCTGCAAACACTGCCGATAGACGCTGAAGAGGGGTGGTCTGTCTCGGTACACGGCTGGAGAGCCGATCGGAATGAATGAGCTGGAGAAGGCCGTCGAAGAGGCACCGAAGGAGCCTGACAGTGGCCCTGAGCACGGAGGGCCCGAGCGCAGGCGTAATCCGCGCTATGCCTGCAGCGGACCGGTTGAGGTAGGGGTTTTCGACGCGGAGTTTTTGTTTCGGGGCGAAGTGCGCGATTTAAGCCTGACGGGCTGCTATGTGCAGACGCGGGCGCGTCTGCGCCTGCGCCCGGATACTGAAGTTGAACTGCGCTTCAGCCTGGAGGGAGAGAATGTGCGGTGCCTGGCGCGGGTGAAGAGCCTGCGTCCGGGGGTTGGAGCTGGATTTGAGTTCCAGGAGTTCGATGAGAGATCAAAGAAAGCAATTCTCCGGCTGATTCGTGCTCTCGAGGAAGCAGCAAGCGCCGATGGGCCGGAGGCGGAAGAGCCCAATTAGGTGGGCGTGCGCAGAAGCAGGTACCCGCCGGTGAGGGTGAAGAGAATATCCGGACTCCAGGCGGCGATGGCCGCGGGCAGGTAATTGACGTTGCCCATGGCTCCAAAAAGATCGTCGATGACCCAGTACGCAAGCGCAACGGCGATGGCGACAGCGATGCCCGTGAGCGAACCCTGGCGCCCCATGGAAAGCGCGAAGGGAATGGCAAGTACCGCCATGACGATGGCAATGAGCGGATACGAGAGCTTGTGCCAGAGGGCCACGCGCAGGCGCATGGTGTCGAAACCGCTTTGCCGCAGGTCGCGGATATACCGTTCAAGCTGGCCGAAGTTCATCTCCTGTGATTGCAGGCTCTCCTTCTTGAAGTAGCCGGGCTCCTCGTGAAGCTCTGGAAACTCAGACTGTGCAAACTGCCGGTACTGCGTTTGCGTGGCGCCGTCGAAGGATCGCTCCCAGCCGTTTTCAAATGTCCACGTACTGTCAGCTTCGTTCCAGTAGACGCGGGTAGCAAAGATGCGCTTGGAGATAGAGAAGGTCTGGGGGTCGAACTCGAAGACCGACATATTGGCAAATTCGTTGGTGTCCGGATCGAAGAACTGGTAGTAGAAGATGTGTCCCGGCTCACCATGCTGCGATTGGCCAAAGATCCAGGTCTGTTCCGGATGGAGGAAGGTCTGCGGCGGGCGGCCTTTGATGGTGGCGCGCAGCGCCTCCTGACGGCGATTGGCCTGAGGCAGATAGTACTGGTCGAAGAGAAAGAGGCTGACGGCAAGGACCGCAGAGATGGATACCACGGGCACGACAAGCCGGTAGAGGCTGATGCCGGTGGCCTTCATGGCGACGATTTCGCTGTTGCGGTTGAGCACTCCGAAGGTGACCAGCACACCAATGAGTACGGCCAGAGGCGCAATCTGATAGAGCATGCTCGGCGTCAGGTTCAACAGGTATTCGCCGACCGTAACCAGAGCGATGTGATTGCGGATGATGTCGCCGATGAGTTCGAAGAAGGTGAAGACCAGCATCAGCAGGGCGAAGCTGGCGAGGACGAGAAAGAAGGTGCTCAGAAACTCGCGGACGAGGTAGGCATCGAGGATGCGGGGGAAAGTGCCGCGGCCGCCGATGCGCGCCGAGCGGGGCTGCAGCTTGCCCAGAAGGCCGGTGCGCTGGGAAGAACCGTTCGATTTGGGTTTGCCGCCGAAGCGTGGAAGGAAGGACGTGATGCCGCTGAGGGCGTTGAGCATGCGACCGCCGCTTGCCATTTGCCAAAGCAAAAAGGAACCAGCGGCAGCAAAGAGGATGTTGGCCATCCAGACGGCAAGGAATGCGGGGAGCTTGCCCTGACGGCCAAGCGCGATGCCGGTGTAGGAGAGGACGTAGTAGACGATGACCAACAGCAGGGTGAAGACAAAGCCCGAGCTTTTGCCGCCGCGGCGCGAGATGACGCCGAGTGGCACACCCACCAGCATGAGCACGATGCAGGCGACGGGATACGAGAAGCGCGAGTGCAGCTCCAGCAGATAGCGCCGATTGTCAGGGCCGCGGGCGTGCGTCTCGAGTGTGCGCATGGGCATGGCGTAGATCGCGGTATCGAGGCGGCCCAGATGCACGTCGCTCTGGCCGCCGAGCACAAGCGGCAGATCGGTGGTGGCGAAGGTGGAGATGTTGTACTGCTGGGGCTGGCCGGGAACGGTCTCATGCCGCGCGCCGTCGCGCAGGCGCATCAGCAGGACCTGCGTCGAGTCATTGACGACGGTGGCCGAGGCCGCTGTGGTGACGCGCGGCGTGGTGGGATCGGTGACATCGGCCATGAAGACCTGACGCCAGTTTGCCGCGCCTGTTCCGGAGCGCACGTCCTGTACATAGAGAACGAAGTTGCGGAAGTCCTCGTAGAAGACGCGGGGCTGAATCTGGTATGAGGCCTGCTCGGTTTCGAGTTCCTGCTGCATTTCGAGGATGGCCTGGTTGGCGCGCGGAGCGAGGAAGAGGGAGTTAGCCAGACCCAGCAGCGTACCCCCGACAGCGACGATCGCGGAGACGCGCACGAAGTAGCCAATGCCCAGACCGGAGGCGCGCATAGCGATGATCTCGCTGTCGGCCGCGAGCCGGCTGAGGCCCAGCAGCACGCCGACCAGCACCGCCATGGGGATGGTGACCTTGAAGGTGTTGGGCAGCATGAACAGGAAAATCTGCAGCACGCTGGTGAAGGGGGAGCTGTTGCGGACCACCGTTTCCAGGATCTGGCCCAGATTCGGCATGAAGAGAATGAAGGTGAACAGCGCGCAGCCGATGAGGGTATGCGAGAGAATCTCGCCGAGAATGTAGCGGGTAAGGATGCGCACGGCTTGCTCTGGAGCTAGTTTAACGCGGCTCCGCAGCGGCTTGCGCGGCAGCGGGGTGCCAGCGGCGCAGACGCAGGCTGTTTGCGAGCACGCTGGCCGAACTGAATGCCATGGCGGCGGCTGCGATCCAGGGGCTGAGGAGGATGTGGAAGGCCGGATACATCAGCCCGGCGGCGAGGGGAATGCCGAGCGCGTTATAGGCCACGGCCCAGACGAGGTTCTCGCGCATGACATGCACTGTGGCCTTGGCCAGGCTCAGCGAGGCGGGGATGGAAGCCGGCTGCGCATGAAGCAGCAGCACGTCGCCGGCCTCCTGGGCGAGATCGGCTCCGGTACCGAGCGCGATGCCCGCATCGGCCTGGGCGAGCGCTCCCGCATCGTTGATGCCGTCGCCGACCATTGCAACATGGCGGCCTTCCGCCTGCAGCGAACGGATGCGGTCCAGTTTGCCGGCCGGGTCGAGACCGGATTCGACCTCGTCGATGCTCACCAGATTGGCAATAGGAGCGGCGGCAGTTGGCGAGTCGCCGGTAAGCATTAGAACGCGCATGCCCGCCTGGCGCAGAGCAGCCACTGCCGAGGCAGCGTCTTCGCGGACGGTATCGCGGGCATCAAAGGCGGCGACGGGCTGGTTATCGAGCGTCATGTACACGCGCGTGCTTCCGGGCTTGGGCGGAGAGAAGGTGTCCGAAGGCCTGCCGTAGAGCTCGCGATAATAGGTCTCATTGCACAAAATGCAGCTATAGAAATCGACACGTCCGGTGACGCCGCGGCCGGGCAGGATCTTGATATCCTGCGCGGGCTCCCAACTGATCGCACGGGATCGGGCCGCTTCGATAATGGCGTGCGCAATGGGATGGTTGGAACGCTCTTCAACCGCCGCGGCAATGCGCAGCACATCGCTCTCCGTGTAGCCGCTGTGCGCCTGGATGCTGTAAAGAATGGGCCGGCCCACGGTAAGCGTGCCAGTCTTGTCAAGAACAACCGTGTCCACGCTGGCAAGGCGCTCGAGCGCTTCACCGCCTTTGAAGAGAATGCCGAGCTGGGCACCGCGGCCGACGGCGACAGTGAGCGCGGCAGGGACAGCAAGCCCCATGGCGCATGGGCAGGCGATGACCAGCACCGCAACGCAGTTGGCGAGCGCCAACTGCATGGAGTGCGTGGTGTCTATCCATGCGGCGAAGGTAATGACAGCGAGAACAAGGACGGTGGGAACGAAGATGGCGCTGGTGCGGTCGGCCATGCGCTCCATGGGAGCGCGGGAACTCTGGGCAAGCTCGACCATGTGCGTGATCTGGGAGAGAACGGTGTCTTCGCCGAGGGACTGCGCACTGCAGGTAACCGCGCCGTCGTAGTTCATAGAGCCGGCCAGCACACGATGCCCGCGCTCGCGCGTCAGCGGAGTGGATTCGCCGGTGAGCATGGATTCGTCGACGGTGGTACGGCCCTCGACAATCTCCGCGTCAACA
This sequence comes from Occallatibacter sp., assembly GCA_035549115.1. Lineage (GTDB taxonomy): Bacteria > Acidobacteriota > Terriglobia > Terriglobales > Acidobacteriaceae > Telmatobacter. The sequence goes on from DASZRQ010000095.1 coordinate 27,266, forward strand.
GGGAAGCGCTCGCCGGGAAGCACGAGAATCAGGTCGCCGGGGCGAATCTGGCCGAGAGGCACGACGGTTTCCACGCCGCCCTCGACGCGGCGCGCCGTGGAGGGGCGCAGGCGGCTGAGCGAGTCGAGCGCGGCCAGGGCCCGGCGCTTGGCGCGAATCTCAAGAGACTTGCCGAGCAGGAGAAAGCCGAGGATCAGCAGGACAGCGTCGAAGTAGATGTCACGGCCCGGCGCGGGAAAGATGGTGGCATAGGCCGAGTAGAGAAATGCCACGCCGGTGCCGATGCTGACCAGCGTGTTCATGTTGGTGCTGCCGTGGCGGAGGGCACGGGCTGCGTTGGCGTAGATGCCGCGGCCGGCCCAGGTCATTAAAAATGCGGTGAGAACAAAGAGCAGCCAGCGAATCAGCGATGCCGGCGCGTCAAAGACCCAGGGAAGCCAGCCTTGCATCGCCTGGTCAACCATGCCGGTGGACCGGGAGAGCGGCATGGCCAGTATCATGGCCGCAATGCCGGCGATGATGGTGACGGCGGCACGCAAAGCCATGGACGCGGACTCGTCCGCATCCGCTTGACCTGTTTCTTCACCGGAGCGTGGCAGGACGGCGTCATATCCGGCGCTGCGAACGGCCTCGATCAGAAGATCGGGAGCTGTGACGGAGGGATCGAAGACAACTGTGGCGCGGTGCGCCATCAGATCGACATGGGCCGAGGCCACGCCGCTGGTTTCACGCAGGGCCGATTCTACGTGGTGCTGGCAGGCAGCACAGGTCATCCCGATGACCGGGAGGACGATTGTTTCTGGTCCTTCTGTCGCAACAGCAGTGGTCATATGAGAGTGCGGCTTACTGGTCCACGTGCGCGGTGTA
>DASZRQ010000096.1:0-24349 GCA_035549115.1 Occallatibacter sp.
GGCAAACAGGAGCCGCCTATAATGAAGTATGGCGACTGCCCGCCAACCCGCGCCGGCGCAGACATCTGACATCACTCCGCAGACCGCGGAGCCGGAGACTGCTGTCTCCACCCCTTCCTTCGATTTTGCCGCCATCGACCAGCGCGTGGATTCGCTGCTGAGGCAGGTGCAGGCCAACCGCGCGGGCGACGATACCGGGCTGATCCGCAAGGCCTGGGAGTTCTGCGTGCAGCACCACAAGGGGCAGATGCGGGCCTCGGGCGAACCTTACATCATTCATCCGCTGGAAGTGGCCGAGGTGCTGGCGGAGATGAAGCTGGACTCGACGGCGATTGCCGCCGGGCTGCTGCACGATGCGGTGGAAGACACGCCGGCGACCAACGAGGAGATTGCCGCGGAGTTTGGCGACCAGGTGGCGCACATCGTGGATGGCGTCACGAAGATCGACAAGATTCAGTTTGCCAACCGCGAAGACCGCCAGGCCGAGAACGTGCGCAAGATGCTGCTGGCCATGGTCAGCGACGTGCGGGTGGTGCTGATCAAGCTGGCGGACCGGCTGCACAACATGCGCACGCTGGAGCACCTGAAGCCGGAGCGGCAGCAGGCGATTGCCCGCGAGACGATGGACATTTATGCGCCGCTGGCGCACCGGCTGGGTATGGGCAAGGTGCGCGGCGAGCTGGAAGACCTGGCCTTCCGCTATACGGACCCGGTGGGCTACGAGCAGGTGTCCGCGGCCGTGGAGGCGCGGCGCGTGGATGGGGAGCAGTTTCTGCGCGGCGTGGAAGACGCGCTCACCGAGCAGCTCCGCGAGAACAACGTGGAGGCGCGCGTGGAGTGGCGCATCAAGCGGCTCTACTCCATCTACCAAAAACTGCAGCGGCAGAAGATCTCCTTCGACCAGGTGCACGACTTCCTGGCCATCCGCGTGATCACGCAGGATGTGGCGGCCTGCTACGCGGTCTTCGGACTGGTGCACACGCTGTGGCGGCCGGTGCCGGGACGCATCAAGGACTTCATCGCCATTCCCCGCGCCAACCGCTACCAGTCGCTGCATACCACGGTGATCGGCGACGGTGGGCACCAGTTCGAGGTGCAGATTCGCACCGAGGAGATGCACCGCATCGCCGAGGAAGGCATTGCCGCGCACTGGAAGTACAAGGCCGGCGAAGGCTCAGTGAACGCGCGCGACGAGGAGCGGCTGAACTGGATTCGCCAGCTCGTCGAGTGGCAGAAGGAGATGACGGACCCCAACGAATTTCTCTCCAGCCTGAAGATGGACCTCTATCCCGACGAGGTTTACACCTTTACGCCGAAGGGGAAGGTGGTGGTGGTTCCGGCAGACGGCACGCCGGTCGATTTTGCGTACACGATCCACACCGAGGTGGGCCACACCTGCGTGGGCGCCAAGGTGAACGGGCGCATGGTGCCGCTGCGCACAAAGCTGCGCACGGGCGACATTGTGGAGATCGTGACGCAGAAGGACCACAAGCCCAGCCGCGACTGGCTCACGTTTGTGAAGAGCCCGCGCGCGCGGAACAAGATCAAGCACTGGCTCAACGAGGACCAGCGGAGCCGCGCGGTGGAGATTGGCCGCAAGCTGCTGGAGCGCGAGGCGCGCAAGTACAAGGTGCCGATGGCGCAGATCTCCGACCAGGACCTGGGCCGCATTGCGGGCGAGTACGGCGTGGCGACAGCGGCGGACCTGCTGGCGACGCTGGGGCAGGGCAGGCACTCCGCGCATCAGGTGCTGACCAAGCTGGCGCCGGACCTTGCCGCGCCGGAGGGCACGGAGACCGCGCCGGAGACCAGGCCGGGCGAGACACCGATGTCCGACGCGGTGCGCAAGCTGCATCTGCGCGGCTCGGACTCGCTGCAGGTAGAAGGGCAGAACGATCTGCTGGTGTATCGCGCGCGCTGTTGCAACCCGATTCGCGGCGAGGAGATTGTGGGCTACGTGACGCGGGGCAAGGGCGTGGCGGTGCATGCACGGAGCTGCCCGAATGTGCAGAACCTGCTCTACGAGAGCGACCGGCGCATCGCGGTGGAGTGGTCGTCCGCGCCGGATGCCGCGGGCAATGGGCGCGTGACGCGCTACCCGGTGAAGATCACGGTCTACTGCGACGACCGCACCGGCATGCTGAAGGAGCTGACCGCCGTGATCTCCGACGACAATACGGACATCCGCAGCGTGGACGTGCGGCACGCCGAGAACGGCGAGGCGATTGTGGAGTTTGTCGTGGAGGCCGAGGATGTGCGGCATCTGAACCGCATGGTGCTGGGCCTGCGCCGCGTGAGCGGGGTGCGCGACGTGAAGCGCGCGCAGAAGGGCTGAGCGGCTCTCCCTAACTGCGCCAGGGATTGAAGAGCGCCGCGCCGCTTGCCTTGAAATCCGCCGTATTTCTGGTCACCACTGTCATTCCATGAACGAGGGCTGTCGCGGCGATCATGCCGTCGCGCTGGGAACAGGGATTGGGAATGTGCAGGCCCGCGGCCCTGCGCGCGACCTCCGTATCGACCGCAAGAATGCGGCCCGCAAAACCGGGCAGAACATGCTTCTCCATCCATGTCCGCAGAATCGCGCCCTGTTTCGGATCGCGGCGCTCGAGGAGAAGCACGCCCAGCTCAAGCTCCAGAACGGAGATTGCGGAGAGATACATGGAGGCTGCGGGCGTGTTGCGCGCCCAGCGATCAATATGCCGGTCGATGCGGCGCGTTCCCGCCTTGCGCAGCTCCGAGACGACGTTGGTGTCGAGCAGATAGCTCATGCAAAGTCGGCGGGACGGTGCAGGGTTTCGCCGAGCCGGGGCGGATCGAAGCGAATGGCGGCGGCGGCCGGCATGGCGAGGGCATCGGCGATGCTGTCCTGCCCGCCGGCGATCTGCTGATATTGCGCAATCGTCAAGAGGACATGGGCGGGGCGGCCGCGGTCGGTGATGAAGACAGGGCCTTTCTCCGCCGCACGCTTGGCGCGGCTGGCGTCCTGGTTGAACTCGCGGCTGGTAAGCGTGGTGATGGGCATGGCGCCTCGCAATGTAGAAACGTACCTACATTGTAGCAGAGTGCCGCATCAAGAGGGATCAGCCGCGCAGGGGTTCGCTGTCCGCGGGAGCGGATTCGGCACGCGCGGCGTGCAGAGCCTCATCGATGCGGAAGCGCAGGTAGCGCGCGAAGACCCACAAGAGCAGCGCGGCGGCGAGAAGCACCAGCCCGCCCACAAGGCCCAGATGGCCGTGCGCCCGCCAGGCGACGAGAGTGTAGGCCACTCCGCCGACGAAGCAGAGCAGTGCGCCAGCGAGAGCAACGATCCAGAGTACGCGGGTCATTGGGAGACAGTGTACGCGCTGCGCATGGCAGTTGCCTACAGGCACATGCAATCTTCAAAAGGGGCGCTTTGCCGGCCGTCCGGATTCGGGACGCAGGCTTTCGCGGAGCCGCGCACTAACGCGAAAGTACCTGGCGGGCGATGGTGGCGAGTTGCATGTTCGTGGTGCCTTCGTAGATCGCGCCGATCTTTGCGTCCCGGTAAAATTTCTCGGCCGGATAGTCGCGGACGAAGCCGTTGCCGCCGAAGACTTCGACGCACTCGCTGGCCACGCGCCCGGCCACCTGCGAGGCGAAGAGCTTGGCCATGGCGGCTTCGCGGACGAAGGGCTTGCCCGCATCCCTGAGCCGCGCGGCGTTGTAGACGAGCAGGCGCGCGGCCTCGATGTCGGTGGCCATCTGCGCGAGCGCGAACTGTACTGCCTGGAACTCCGCGATGGGCTTGCCGAACTGGCGGCGCTCACTGGCATAGCGCGCGGCGTGGCCCCACGCGCCGGAGGCCAGGCCCAGCATCTGCGCGCCAATGCCGATGCGCCCCTCGTTCAGCGTCTCAATGGCGATCTTGTAGCCCTTGCCGGGCTCGCCGAGGATGGCGTCCGCGGGCACGAGGCAGTTTTCAAGGATGAGCTCGCAGGTGCTGGAGGCGCGGATGCCGAGCTTGTCCTCCTTACGGCCCACGGTGAGGCCGGGCGCATCCTTCTCGACGAGGAAGGCGGTGATGCCGCGATATCCCGCGGAGGGATCGAGGGTGGCGAAGACGAGAAAGAGGCCGGCTTCGCGGGCGTTGCTGATCCATAATTTTCGGCCGGAGAGACTGTAGCCCCCGGCGGTCTTTTCGGCGCGGGTCTGGAGGGCGAAGGCGTCGGAGCCGGAGCCTGCCTCGCTGAGGGCGTAGGCGCCGACGGTGTCCGCGGCCAGACGGGGCAGCCAGCGCTGCTGCTGCGCGGGCGTTCCCCAGCGGCGCAGCGCGCTCACGGCCAGCGTATTGTGCACATCGACGATGACGCCGACAGCCGGATCGACGGTGGAGAGGGCCTCGATGGCGAGAACCGCATCGAAAAAGCTGCCGCCCGCGCCGCCCATCGCGCCGGGGACTTCAATGCCCATGAGGCCAAGCTCAAAGAGCTGGCGAAGCAGGCCGGGGGCAAGCTGCTGGGCATCGTCCATCTCGCGGACGAGCGGAGCGATGGTATCGGCCGCAAACTGGCGGACGGTGGAGAAGAAGAGCTGTTCTTCCTCGCTGAGCGCGGTGAGCGGTGTGGCCACGGGGGAAGCGCCTCCGGCCTCGGAGTGTACCAAATGGGCGCATCCCTCAGAAGTTGTAGCCTCACTTTTCCGATACAAAATACGTCGAAAGAAAAGTTAGGCTATGATGCCAATAGGAGGCATTGCCCCCGATGCCGGTTGAACCCATCTCCCTCACAGAGGCCGAAGTGCCGGGCGAGAGCAAGACGCTCAAGGTGCTTGGCTGGTTTTCCGTGGGCATGGCTGTGGCCGCGCTCAGCGTGTACGTTGGCTATGAGCTGCGCAGCCGTTACAAGTTCAACCGCAGAACGCCGTATGACTTTTACTCGAGCGCGGGTGAAGCACAGGCTACCGAGTTCGGCGTAGGAGTATAGAGTTTTTGTAGATTCACTATGCATGGGTCGATGATGCCGCCTTCGGGCGGCATTGTTGTTTTTGGGGCGCGGGAATCGTGAAGTAGGGCAAACGCTGAAAATATAGAACCTATACAAAGTGTTTCCTTCGAGGTTGCGCTGGTGCCGCCAAACGGCTATTCTTCCCATCACTTCCAGTGTGATGGGCCAGAATGCAGAGATTTCGCAACTTTCTGTATAGAACCTATGCAGTCGCTGCAGTGGTATGTCTTCAAGGCACCCTGCTACCCCTGCTGCCGGCATTTCGCTCGCCTGCAAGTATGGGACTGCGCCGCACACTGACGTTAGAACTCGCCAATCTCGGACTCGGACTCATATTTGGGATGGCGTGGTGGACTGTATGGAAGCAAAAGAAGTTGGCCCGCCTTTGGGGGACGGCAGCCAGCCTAATTCTGTTGCTCGTAGACCTCGTGATCGTGTTGTATACCCCATTCCGCCTTTTGCCGGTTTCGGGGCTGGTGGGGGTGCTATTTCTAGTCGCTCTAGTGCTTTATCAAAGCATCGGAGGCCTGATTGTTTTCGGACGTTCACAGGAGGCAGCAGCCGGTTCGCAGGCCCGGGCGGGCGTGACTAAGATTGCCGGCGATGGAACGAACAAACTGGTGAACAGCTCTGCGGCGATAATCCTTGGGCTCGCGTATGTAGGTGCATGGGAGTGGTGCGGCTACTGGATGGCCGAATATGGGGTGCCTGTAAGTCAGGCGAACGTGCTGTTCATTTTCGTCGTTAGCTTCCTGATCATCCTTATCCATGAATTTGGTCATACGATCGCAGGATTGCTCTTCGGGATGAAGCTTCGGCTTTTGCTGGTTGGCCCATTCCGCTGGCAGAAACGGGAGGGCAAGTGGGAGTTCAAATTTGAGATTGGAGGCCTTCTTGCAGACACGGGCGGCACCGGGGTTGTGCCAATGACCAGCGAGCCAAACCGGTGGCGCGATGTTTCTGTCACACTTGCAGGGCCTATTGCTAATTTCATCGCTGCTCTCGTAGCCTTGCCGTTGGCATTCCTTTCTCCGCCTGACGCGCCTGTTCAAACGGGCGGGTTTCTCGTATTGTTCGGTGCATTCAATCTTGTGTGTTTTGCAACGAACCTCATTCCGCTGCGATTTGGGAATCAGTACAGTGACGGCGCGCGACTTTATCAAACCCTTTCGAATGGTCCCTGGGGCGAGTACCACCGCGCGACATCGATTGTCCTTTCGAGCTTGGTGACCCCATTGCGGCCGAGAGATTTTGACGCCGGTGCAATTGAACGTGCGTCACAAGGGATTACGCAGGGAAATCACGCGATGATTCTTCGTCTATGGGCTTATTCGCACGCACTCGATTGCAATAGACATGCTGAAGCTCTTCAGGCTTTGATGAATGCTGAGGTTATTTTTCGTGAATCTGCCGGGAGTGTGCCAGTCGAACTCTATACGGTATTTGTATTTGGGAACGCGTATGTTAAGCGCGATGCTGCCGCGGCGCGAGTGTGGTGGGAACAGATGGAGATCAAGAAGCCAACACGCTTGAATGTTGACTACTGGAGGGCGAAGAGCGCCCTGAATTGGATCGAAGGTAATGCGATCGAAGCTGAGGAGGCATGGTCAAGGAGCAATACCCTTGCCGAACGACTCCCGGCTGCGGGGGCCTACGAATTTGATCGAATGTGCTGCGCGCTCTTGCGCCGGGCTATGAGCGAGTCGCAACCAGCTACTTCGTAGCTTTCTACACTGGCAATTCTGTCCTGTTTTCCTGCGCGATGCTCATGCAAGCTCTGCGGTAGTCTAGTCCCTTATGGGGCGCATACGGGTTCTCTCCGATCAGGTGGCCAACCAGATTGCCGCGGGCGAGGTGGTGGACCGGCCGGCATCGGTGGTGAAGGAGCTGCTCGAAAATGCGCTCGACGCGGGAGCCATGCGCATCCGCGTGGAGGTGGAGGCGGGCGGACGGAAGCTGATGCGCGTCTCCGACGACGGCCACGGCATGAACCGGGACGATGCGCTGCTGGCCTTTGAGCGCCACGCCACCAGCAAACTGCGCACGGCCGACGACCTGCTGAAGATTGCCACGCTGGGGTTTCGCGGCGAGGCGCTGCCGTCGATTGCCTCAGTGGCGCGGGTGACGCTGGAGACAGCCACGGGCGAAGAGGCCGCGGGCACGCGGATGGAGATTGCGGGCGGCAGGATTCTGCACGTGGACGATGCCGCCGTGTCGCGCGGAACCACGATCACGGTGGCGGACCTGTTCTTCAATACGCCGGCGCGGCGCAAGTTTCTGCGCGCGGAGGCGACGGAGCTGGCGCATGTGACGGCCCTGGTGACGCACTACGCCCTCGTCCATCCGGAGAAGCACTTCGAACTGGTGTCGGCCTCGCACACGCTGGTGGCCGCGCCGCCGGTGGCGCGCACGGCGGAGCGAATCTACCAGATCTTCGGCAAGGACACGCTGGCGCAGCTTTTGCCGGTGGCGGCGGAGACGGCGCTGGAGCGCGCGGGGCTGCCGGAGCCTCCGCCGTGGAAGCGCGACCCGGAGGAGCCGAAGCGCGATCCGGGCACGCTGCGGCTGAGCGGGTTCTACTCCAAGCCCGAGCTGCAGAAGCTGAACCGGAACTCCATCTATATCTTTGTGAACCGGCGGCTGATCCGCGACCGGCTGCTGCTGCACGCCATTACCGAGGCCTACCGGAACGTGATTCCCCCGACCAGCTTTCCGGTGGTGCTGCTGTTTCTGGAGATGCCTCCGGAAGAGGTGGATGTGAATGTGCACCCGGCCAAGACCGAGGTACGGTTCCGGCAGCAGTCGCTGGTGCACGACTTTGTGCGGGACAGCCTGCGGGCGGCGCTCATCCGGGCGCGTCCGGCGGCGGGTTTCCTGGCGGCGCTGGAGTCCGCGCCGGTGGCGAGCCCGTCCCTGATGCCCGCAGCGGTTTCGCCCCTGCCGGGGATGCCGGAGTCCGAAGATGTGGCCGCCGCCGGAGACGGGGAGAGGTTTGCACTGACGCCGCGGCCCATTGCGCCAGTGGCGGGGCGGCTGGATTTTGTGGGGGCGGGGCTGGGGCAGGCAGTCGAGGCGCTGCTGGATGGGGCAGAGCACGGCTTGCCAAATGACTCTATAAATGGGAGTTATGCCCAGGAGAGCGCGGCGGCGACGGCCGAGGTGGAGGCCGGACAGGCGGTGAACCTGAACCGGCTGGGGTCGCTGCGGCCCATGGGGCAGCTCAAGGAGTCGTTCATTCTGGCGGCGGGCGAGGATGGGCTCTGGATCATCGACCAGCATGTGGCCCATGAGCGGGTGCTCTTCGAGAAGATTCTGCGGGACCGGCAGGTGGAGCGGGTGCAGCGGCAGCGGCTGCTGATGCCCCTGCTGGTGGACCTGAAACCGGCGCAGATGGTGGTGTTTGCGCGCATTGCCGAGGAGCTGGAGCGGAGCGGGTTTGAGGTGGAACCCTTTGGCCCACAGACACTTGCGGTAAAGGCCGCGCCGGTGGGGCTGGAAGGAGCGGAGCTGGAGCGGGCTCTGGCGGAGGTGATTGAGCAATCGAGCGCGGAGGGGGACGGGGAAGCGGCCGGGGACCGGCTGGAGGTGCTGCGGACCCGGATTGCGGCCTCGATTGCCTGCCACGCGGCCATCAAAATCAATACGCCGCTGGACCCGGCGCGCATGGAGTGGCTGCTGGCGGAGCTCGCAAAGACTGAGCATCCAACAAGTTGCCCGCACGGACGGCCGATTGCGCTGCTCTATGGCTGGAAGGACATTCTGCGGGCTTTCCATCGCATCTAGATCGGATTTAGAATCGATTTCAGGGCAGGCTCCTCCCAGGAGTGAGCGGCCTGGGGCCAGCACCAGTCTGGAAGCGAGGTTCTCTTTGACATCGGAACAGTTGGAAGCCGCGCGCGCCGAAAGGATGCGCCAGAACGGACTTGGGACTCTCACCTTCGAGGATGCCCGGACGTGGATCGAAGAGACGGGACTTTGCCTCTTCCTGCCGCGCCGGCAGTTTTCTTCCTCGGTTGCGCCTACATTTGTTGAGGCAATCATGGGCCGCCGCGAGGCGACCCCCGATCCAAAGGCTATTGCGGCTGGCGAAGAGCTGCTGGTGCGGCTGGAGCGGGCCGATGTGGCGGTCCGGTTGAACCTGCTGGGCCAGCCCGGCGAACAGCCCGATTTTGTGGTGGCGAGCTGGGTGCTGCCGTATGTCTATGCGCTGCGCGGCGATCGCGACTGGCGGCGCAACCCGCAACTGACGGGCTCGCGGGCAGTGTCTCCGCTGGCGGTGCAGGCCTACAAGCAACTGGAAGCGGGCGACCAGACCATTGCGCAGTTGAAGCAGTCGCTGGGCCGCGAGGTCAGCGAGGCCGCGGTGGTGCGCGCCATTACCGAGCTGTGGCAGCAGCTTCGCATTGTTCCGGTGATCGAGGCCCCCGGCAAGGCCGCCAAGTGGCAGCTTCTGCGCCACCGGTTCCAGAAGGCCATCGCGGAGGGCGCATCCACCTCGCAGGTGACGGCCATCTCCGTGCTTGCCTCCATTTATCTGCAGGCCGTGATCGCGGCCAGCATGGAAGAGGTGGAACTCTTCCTCTCAGCGCTGACGGCGCGCAGCAAGGTGCGCGAAGTGCTGCGCGGTCTGGTGGCCACGCGGCAGGTGCACACCATCGCCATGGGCCATGCCCCGCACTTCTACGTGGCGGGCACGCTGCCGGAGTTTCCGGCGACGACTTCGCTCTACGGCGGATCGACGCTGCAGGCCTCGGCCTCGAGCTACTACTTCTCCGGCTACGAGCGCGAAGGGTTCACGCCCGAGCCGCCTCCGGCTCCGCGGACGTACTCCGCGCCTGCGCCGCAGCCTGAGCCGCAGGCCAAGGCGGAAAACCATGCGCCGCGCACCCCGGTGCGCAAGCCCGCGGCAGCGGGCAAGCCGCAGGCCGCGCGTCCGCACAGCCGCCCGGCTCCGCACACCAGGGACCGCAAGCCCGCCGCCAGCCGGAACGGCGCAAGCCGCAGCGGCAGCCGCCCGGCAGCCGGTTCGCGCTGGGGCAAGACGGCCTCTACGGGCAAGAGCAGCGGCAGGCCTGCCGCCAAGAATGGCAAGGTGACGCGGACCAGCGCCGCGCACGGCAAGTCCGCAGCCCCGGCGTGGGCCAAGTCCAACGGGCATGCCAAGAAGAACGGCAAGCCCGCAGCCAGCAACGCGAACGGCGCGCGGAAGGCCAGCCTGACCACCCGCAAAGACGTGCGCACCGATGCGCGCGGCAAGCGGAAGCCCGCTTTGACGGCCGGAGCCAAGGCAGGGAACAGCAAGCGCTACGGCTTTACGGCGCGGCCCAAGCAAAAGAAGCGCGGATGAGCTCCACGGAAAATGCTGTACCGGCGCGGCGGATCATTGTCGCGATTGACGGACCGGCCGGGGCGGGCAAGAGCACGATTGCCCGCCACCTGGCCCGCCACTTTGGCCTGCTGAACCTGGAGACGGGCGCGATGTACCGCGCCTTCGCGCTGAAGGCCTTGCGCCGCGACGTGCTCCTGGACAACAGCCGGGACCTCGAAACCCTGGCCGGGGAGACCAGCATTCGCCTGGAAGCGGGCGAAGACGAGAACCGCGTCCTGCTGGACGACGAGGATGTGACCGGGTTGATCCGCAACCAGACCGTGACCGATGCGGCCTCGCGGGTGAGTGTGTTTCCGGCCATCCGCGCGTGGATGGTGCGGCTGCAGCAGGAGATGGGCGCAGCCGGCGGCGTGGTGATGGAAGGACGGGATATCGGGACGGTGGTGTTTCCGCACGCCGATGCGAAGATCTTTCTGGACGCCGCGCCAGAGGTGCGGGGCATGCGGCGCTTCGAGCAGATGGGCTCCAGGCCCACCACGCAGGCGGCGGATGTGATCCGCGAGCTGCATGCGCGCGATGAGCGCGACCGCAACCGCGCCGACTCGCCGCTGAAGCCGGCGGCGGACGCGGTGCTGCTGGACTCGACCAACATGACGCTGGACGAGGCGGTGAAGGCCGCCGAGGCGATTGTGGAGGCGAAGCTGGCGCAAGCCGGGGCCACTGCTGTGCGCGGCTGAACACTGCCCGATTCGGGAATCCGGCTGGATTCCACGCGCGCAATCCAACGAAATTTTGATCAATCGCTGTGCCACACTTACGGTGAGAGCTGCTTCCGGCGGCTCTCGCGCTGAACGCCGTTCGCGGAGCGCATGCGGGCGGAACGTGACGGCGCGCGGTTTTTGCTGATTGCTTGCAAGCCTTTTTGTTGTGCTCAAGCCAAGGTTGGAGAAGTGACTATCATCTGTTCTCGTTGTGGATCGTCCGATTTCCAGGCCTCCCGTGTCCGATTCTTTGCCGATCTGAAGCATCTGCTGCGCCTGCAACTGCCGGTGCGCTGCCGTAACTGCAAGCACCGGCGGTTTGCGCCGCGCAGCTTTGCCCATGCGCTGCCTCCGGCGCCGCATCGCGGCAAATCTTCCTGAGGCGCGGGATTACCAGCCTGCGACCCCGGCCCGGCAGCATAGAATTGGACCAGCCCGGCAGAGATGCCGCGGCTGGGAGACCGATGGAAGCCACCTGCATTCGCTGCCACCAGACCATCCAGGAGGGAGCGACCTTTTGCCCCGCCTGCGGACTGCCGCAACTGGTCTATACCGCCGATCCGGCGGCAGCGCCGGAGCAGGGCAGCCGCTGGGCCGAGGTGGCCCGCGACGCCAGCATGGTGGACTGGAAGCCGGCGATGCGCGCGGCGTTTCTGCTGGCGATTCCCGCGGGGCTGCTCTCAAGCTCGACTTCTCCGGTGAGTTTCTTCGGCATCTTCTGGATGGCGGCGGCGGCGGCCTGGGCCGTGGCGCTGTATGTGCGCGGCGGGCAGGGCACGGCGTGGATCACGATTGGCGCGGGCGCGCGCATTGGGCTGGTGACCGGACTGGCAGCCGCATGGCTGGCCTTTACGGTGAGCGGCGGAGCGCTGTTTGTGCAGCGCTACATGCTGCACCATGGGGCGCAGATCGACGGCGAGTGGAAGAACCGCGTGGAGATGAGCCAGCAGATGACCGAGCAATGGCAGGCGGGGCTGGCTTCCGCCGACCCCGGCGAGGCCAAGCAGGTGCGCACACAGGTGCAGGCGTGGATGGAGTCGCCGTGGGGCCATGCGGGGATTGAGACCGCCGGGTTTGCCATGAATGCGCTGCTGCTGCTGCTGTTTGCCGCGGGCGGCGGAGCGCTGGGGGCGCGGATGACGGCGCGGATGCGCCGGCCGCAGCTTTAGGCTGCGATTCTCCACAGTTGATGGAGCAGGCCCGGCCCCGTATCATCCTCAAGAGACTGGCACACAGAGCATCACGTACCGCGCACCTTCCACGAGAGAGCCCATGAGCAACGAGCAAAACCACCCCAGCCTGCGCGTGAAGGGCAGGCTGATGTCCGCCTCGGAGATTGAACGCACGCTGGTGCGCCTGGCCCACCAGATTGTGGAGAGGAGCAACGGCTGCGACGATCTGGTGCTGATCGGCATCAAGCGGCGCGGCGTGCCGCTGGCCGAGCGGCTGGGCAAGCTGATCGCAGGCATCGAGAAGAAGCCGGTGGCCACGGGCGTGCTCGATATCCAGTTCTACCGCGACGACCTTTCAACCACCGATGTGCGGCCGGTGGTGACGCCCGGCGCGCTGGGCGTGGAGGTAGAGGGCCGCGACGTGATTCTCTGCGACGATGTGCTGTACACGGGCCGCACGATTCGCGCGGCGCTCGATGCGCTGTTCGATCACGGCCGCCCGCGCCGGGTGCAGCTTGCCGTGCTCATCGACCGCGGGCACCGCGAGCTGCCCATCGAGGCGACCTATGTGGGCAAGAACGTGCCGACGAGCAGCCGCGAGATTATCGAAGTGAAGTTCCACGAGATCGACAACGACGAGCAGGTGCTGCTGGTCGAGCGGGTGGACTGAGACCAAAACAATTTGCCGGCGCTCCCCGGCGCCGCTGACACCGAGTTGCGAGCGTACCGCATGACTGCAACGGCAACACCCGTCCGCCGCCAGCTTCACCCTCCTCCTGCGCCGGCATCGGCGTTTCCTTACAATCCCGGCTCACTGCTCTCGGTGAACGACCTGAGCCTCGAAGCCATCAGCCATCTGCTGGCGCGGGCCACGGTGCTGGAAGGCATGGACCCCGCGGAGCGGGACCGCATCCTGTTCAAGCGGCGGGTGGCGCTGCTGTTTTACGAGTCCTCGACGCGCACGCGCACCAGCTTTGAGCTGGCGGCGAAGGCGCTGGGCGCGGACACGACGCTGGTGTCGAGCCTCTCCTCGAGCATTGAGAAGGGCGAGACGCTGAAGGATACGGGGCTGACGCTGCGCGCACTGGGCGCGGAGGCGATCATCCTGCGGCACAACTCGAGCGGCGCGCCGTGGCTGCTGGAGGAAACGACGGGCCTGCCGGTGCTGAACGCGGGCGACGGCATGCACGAGCATCCCACGCAGGCGCTGCTGGACCTGCGCACCATGCTGGCGCATCTGCGGCCGAGCGTGGAGACGATGACGGCGGAGACGCTTGCCGGCGTGACGGTAACGATTGTCGGCGACATTCTGCACAGCCGCGTGGCGCGCTCCAACATGCTGCTGCTGCCGCGGCTGGGCGCGCAGGTGATTCTGTGCGGGCCGGCGCAACTGCTGCCGGAGACGGCGGCCGATGCGGGGCCGGGTCTCGCTGTGGAGCGGGACTTCGAGGCGGCCATGCGCACCTCGCAGGTGGTGATGATGCTGCGCATCCAGGCGGAGCGGCTGGCGGGGCTGCAGATCGATCTCGAACAGTACAAGACGGCGTATCAGCTCACCGGGCAGCGGCTGGCAGCGCATGCGCCCAAGGCGCTGGTGATGCATCCGGGGCCGATCATCCGCGGGCTGGAGCTGACGGCCGGCGTGGCGGACGGGCCGCAGTCGGCGATTCTGGAACAGGTGAAGAACGGCGTGGCGATCCGCATGGCGGTGGTGGAGCGGGCACTGCGTGGAGGCCGCGCATGAGCGCACTGGTCATCAAGGGCGGGCATCTGGTGGACCCCGGCGCGGGCGTGGACGCGCCGAAGGACATTCTGCTGAAGGACGGGCGCGTGGCGGAGATTGCCGCGCCGGGCAAGCTGAAGGCCGCCAACGGCACGCAGGTGCTGGATGCGAGCGGGCTGACGGTAGCGCCGGGACTGATCGATATTCACGTGCACCTGCGCGAGCCGGGGCAGGGCTACAAGGAAACCATTGCGAGCGGCACGGCGGCGGCCGCGGCGGGCGGGTTCACGGCGGTGGCGGCGATGCCGAACACGATTCCGGTGAACGACACGCCGGAGATTACGCGGTGGATGCAGGCGCCGGAGCGCGGCGCGGCCGTGCGCGTGTTTCCCATTGGCGCTGCCACGCGGGGATCGAAGGGCGAGGCGCTGAACGACTTTGCCGCGCTGAAGGCCGCGGGCGCAGTGGCGGTGACGGACGACGGTCATCCGATTTTGAAGGACGGCATTATGCGCGAGACGCTGGCCGCGGCGGCGCGCGTGGGCCTGAGCGTGATTCAGCATGCGGAAGACACGCGGCTGACCCAGGGCGCGAGCATGAATGCGGGGCCGACGGCCTTCAAGCTGGGGCTGCGCGGCATGCCGGTGGAGGCCGAGAGCGGCCTGGTGGAGCGGGACATTCGCCTGGTGACCGAGCTGCGCGATGCGCGGGTGCATCTGCATGTGGCGCATACGTCCACGGCGGCGGCGGTGGCGGCGGTGCGGCAGGCGCGGCGCAACGGGCTACGCGTGACCTGCGAGGTAGCGCCGCATCACTTTCTGCTGACCGAAGAGCATGTGGGACTCTACAACACGAATGCCAAGATGAATCCGCCGCTGCGCTCGGCGGCCGATCGCGATGCGATGATCGAGGGGATTCTGGACGGCGTGGTGGATGCGATTGCCACCGACCACGCGCCGCACGCGGTGCATGAGAAGGAAGTGGAGTTCGAGCGCGCGCCGAACGGCATCACCGGGCTGGAGACGGCGCTGGGCCTGTGCCTGCGCTGGCTGCACAAGGAGTGGAAGCTGCCGCTGGGCCGTGTGCTGAGTTTGCTGAGCGCGCAGCCGGCCGCGCTGCTGGGCCTGAAGGGCCGCGGCTCGCTGGCGGTGGGCAGCTTTGCGGATGTGGTTGTCTTCGACCCCAGGGCCGAGTGGACGTACCGCGCGAAGGAGACGCACTCCCGGTCGCACAATACGCCCTTCGATGGCTGGACGATGCAGGGCAAGGTCCGGTGGACGATCAGCGAAGGGCGGATCGCCTACACAAGCGAGTAGCGATTAACTGGCTTTGCCCAGCAGGGTTTGCTCGGCGCGGAGCCAGTCTTCCTCATGATGGCCGTGCTGACCGCCGCGCTCAAGCCAGAAGCGATGCGCAAGCATCGCAATCTCTTCGCGCGAGATCATCTGCGTGACTTTCCCGTTGGTTTTGGTCGCGGCTTTCTTCTTTGCCGGGACTGCTTTGGGTGCGGGTTCAGCGGTTTGTGCTTTGACCGCGGCGGCGCGCGGCTTGCGGACGGCAGGCTTCTTTACCGTATCTGGCATCAGGATATCTCCTCGTCGTTAGGGGTGGAAGGGACGACAACGAGCACGCCATCCTCTTTAGACTACACAATTGTCAAGTGGGCGTGAAGGACGAAGGCCGCAGGGGCAACCCATCGGTTAATCCCTGACATGTGAACCTTGCCGGGTACCGCGGATGGCCCCTATCCTTGCTGAGCGCCGGGCTGAGCATTGGATGCGCGCGGAGCGAGATGAGGCACGACAATGGATAAGCGGGAGTTTTTGAAGACTTCAGGAGCGCTTGTGGCGGGAACCATGCTGTCGCGACTGGCGGGCGGGCAGCAGCAGCCCGCGCCGCGGGAGAACTGGGCGGGCAACATCACCTATGGCACGGACGACGTGCGCATGCCGGCGACGGTGGACGAGGTGCGCGCGACGGTGAAGAGCCTCGACCATCTGCGCGCGCTGGGCTCGCGGCACTCCTTCAATCCCATTGCGGACAGCAACGCGCACCAGGTGTCGCTGCAGCATCTCGACTCGATCGAGATCGACGAGAGGGCCGGCACGGCCACGGTGGGCGCGGGCATCAAGTACGGGCAGCTTGCCCCGGTGATCGACGCGAAGGGATTTGCGCTGCACAATCTTGCCTCGCTGCCGCACATCTCCGTGGCGGGCGCGATTGCCACGGCCACGCATGGCTCGGGCATCCACAACGGCAACCTGGCAACGGCGGTGGAGGCGCTGGAGCTGGTGACCGCAAACGGTGAGCTGGTGCATCTGTCGCGCGCGAAGGATGGCGAGAAGTTTCCCGGCGCGGTGGTGGGGCTGGGCGCGGTGGGCGTGGCCACACGGGTGACGCTGAAGCTGCTGCCCACCTACCAGGTGGCGCAATCGGTGTATCAGAACCTCTCGTTCGACCACCTGAAGGACAACTTCGACACGATCTTCGGCAGCGGCTACTCGGTGAGCCTGTTTACGGACTGGCAGAACCATCGCGCGACGCAGGTGTGGGTGAAGCGGAAGCTCACTCCAGACGACAAGAATGAGTGGGCGAAGGAGATGTTCGGCGCGACGCTGGCCACGGAGAAGCTGCATCCGATCACGGGCCACCCGGCGGAGAGCTGCACGGAGCAGCAGGGGATTCCGGGGCCGTGGTACGAGCGGCTGCCGCACTTCAAGATGAACTTTACGCCTTCGAGCGGGCGCGAGCTGCAAACGGAATACTTTGTGCCGCGGGCGCGCGGGTACGAGGCGATTCTGGCGGTGGAGAAGCTGCGCAACCGCATCACGCCGCTGCTGTTTGTCACGGAGCTGCGCACCATTGCCGCCGACGATTTGTGGATGAGCATGGCGCACCAGCAGCCGTCGCTGGCGATCCACTTTACGTGGAAGCCGGAGTGGCCTGAGGTGCAGAAGGTGCTGCCGATGATCGAGGCGGAGCTAACGCCGTTTGGGTTGCGGCCGCATTGGGGCAAGCTGTTCACGGTGCCGCCGGCGCAGGTGCAGGCGCAGTATGCGCGGCTGGATGCGTTCAAGGCGCTGGCGAAGAGTTACGATCCGGCGGGCAAGTTCCGCAACGAGTTCATTCAGCAGAGCTTATATGCGTAGCTAATGCGCTGGAGCAGGCGAGTAATTATATTTTAGTATAATAAAACTCTCGCAGAGGAGGCTGCCATGGCTCGAGCGAGTCTTCGCAAGGTCGGCGGTTCGGTGATGCTGGCGGTGCCGCCCGCAATTCTGGATGTGTTGCGGCTGAAGGCGGGTTCCGCAGTTGACCTGACGATCGATGGGGATCGGCTGGTGATCGAGGCCGAGAGCGGGCCGCGCTACACGATGGCTGAACTGCTGAGCCAGTCCGACTACTCTGCGCCGCAGACGGACGAGGAGCGGGAGTGGCTGGATGCGCCGCCTGTGGGCCGTGAATTGGTATGAACCGCGGGGATATTTATGCGGTTTCGCTCGATCCTACACAGGGCCACGAGCAACAGGGTCATCGGCCCGTCCTGATCGTTTCCCCAACCGAGTTCAACATGGCGACGGGTCTGCCCGTTGTTTTGCCGATCACGAGCGGCGGCGCGTTCGCGCGCAGAATCGGCTTTGCGGTGCCGCTTGCGGGCACGCGGACAACCGGAGTGGTGCGCTGCGATCAGCCGCGTGTGCTCGATCTTCGCGCGCGCGGAGGCAGAAAAGTGGAGTCCCTGCCGCGCGAAATTCTGGATGAGGTTCTGGCTCGTGTGATCACGCTCTTTGAGCGATGAAGGCTGATGCGCCGCCTATCCCTTGCGGCGATAGAGGATCTGGAACTCGTAGCCGGAGTTGGGCGGGAAGAGGCTGGCGACGTGGCGCAGGCGCTCGGCGAGGGCGGGCGCGGCCAGCAGCGGATACTCGCGCTCGCGCAGATCGTGGTAGTCGAAGTCGACGGCCAGCGAGAGCATGTAGATGGCCAGCGCGTCAGAGAACGAGGCTTCGTAGAAGGTATTGCGGGCGCGCTCGTCGATCATGACAGCCGGGCCCTTGCCGTTGCGCGACTCCTGCGCGCGGCGGCGGGTTTCCCAGGCGTCCTGGCTGGTTTCGCCGCGCACCTGTGCCTCGGCCTGCGACCAGGCGAGCGAGGAAAAACTCTCCGGCACGCCCGCGGCGGTGACGAAGTTGTGGGCCACGTTGATGAAAAACTCGAAGGAGAGGCCGAAGCGGTCCTCGACGAGGCGCGTGGAGAGAAAGACCGCCTCCATGGAGCCGAAAGCCGCGTTGCGGTGGCAGATGGCGCGGTCGCCGAGCTCGACCGAGTAGCCGGGCGCGATCATGGTTTCGCCGGTGTCGGCGATGGCGAGGGGAACGAAGTAGTAGGCGCGGCCGGCGAGCGCGGGGGCCAGCGCGGCAGGCACAGCGCCCACCATGCGCTCCAGCTCCGGGCTGGTCACGCGCGTGTCGCCCCATGCGGCATAGCGGATGCCGTTGGGGCCGGCGCCGACGGAAGTCTGGGTGGCGACCTTTTCAGCCTGCCACAGCTCGATTTGCGCGTTACTGGCCATGCCTCTGTATTCTAGACGAGAAAGGATGCCTGAAACGACCATGGAGACCACGCATTCGTCCCGCCGTGCAGGAAGCGTCCTGGGCTTCCCGCTGGAAGGCTTCAGCTTTTTTCAGAGCATGCTGCTTTCGTTCGCCTCGGCGTTCTTCACGTTCTTTCTGACCACGTTTCTGGCCATCGCGTCACTGCTGGCGTGGAACAACCTGGGCCACCACGCGGTGAACTACGCGGACACGTATCTGTACGTGGGCTTCCCGGCGGGCGTGCTGGTGCTGGTGCTGGCGCTGCCGTTCTTCGGCTTCCTGTGGGTACGGGCCAAGCTGAGCAAGTAAATCCACCCGCTCTCAGCGCCATGCGCCGGACCTACTTTGCCAGCACCGCCTGCCCGGTGTGGAAGGAAGCGTGAATCGCGCGGTTGAGGACCACGCCGAGGCGATTGCGTGTGGGATCCAGGGCAAAATCCTCATCGGAGACGGCGGCGTGCTTCGCGAGCCAGTCCTGCGTGGTGAACTGCTCAAACGCCGCGGTAAGCCTGCTGTTGACCTCGGTCCAGGCCTTCTTCAAGTCGGAAGCCGAGACAGGATCGCCAAGCGCTCCATCCGGATGGGCGATGAAGGCGTCATCCAGCTCCGGGTGCAGCCGTTCGCCCAGGCCCAGCATGGGAAACAGCCGGTCATGAATGGCGGTGAGATGGCCGAGCAGATAGAACAGCCTGTTTTTGCCTGGCGCGACGCGCTTCTGAAGCTGCTCGTCCGCAAGCGAGGCAAGGCCCTTGTCGAGGCGGCCGATTGCGAGTTTCCATGAGCTGAGGGCGGTGGCGCAGAGCAATTCTTCGTTTGTCATGTCGGCTCGCATTTCCCTGGGGATGCAATTCCTCTGATTCGATTCAGGGCAGTGCGCGAGGATGCGAAATATCCTGAGCCGGGGGCGCTCAGGCCAAATGCAAAGGCCATCTCGCGGGAGATGGCCTTTGTGCCGCTGCAGAAAACGGATGCTTGTTTATAGCCCGGCGGGCTTGGGATCGGCCGGATCGTACTTGGCGACGAGAATCTTCTTGGCCAAACCGATCTTGGAGAGCAGCCAGATGCCCCAGAAGTTGGGGTCGAGCTCATACCACTTGAGGCCGTGGCGGGCGCTGACCGGATGGGCGTGGTGGTTGTTGTGCCAGCCCTCGCCGCCGGTGAGCAGGGCCACCCACCAACTGTTGCGCGAGTCGTCGCGGGTCTCAAAGCGGCGGCTGCCCCACATGTGCGTGGCGGAGTTGACCAGCCAGGTGGCATGCAG
The DNA here is from genome assembly GCA_035549115.1 of Occallatibacter sp. Lineage (GTDB taxonomy): Bacteria > Acidobacteriota > Terriglobia > Terriglobales > Acidobacteriaceae > Telmatobacter. Next base: position 19,806 of record DASZRQ010000096.1, read on the forward strand.
GCCGAGGGTGACGCGCAGCAGAACGCCCCACAACACCATGCCCACGCCATTCTTCCAGCCGCCGAAGTACCAGCCGCCACCCAAGAGCAGCAGGCCGCTGGCGGTGATGGGCAGCCAGTGATACTTGCTGAGCCAGACATGGAACTTGTCGCGGGTGAGGTCGGGCGTGTAGCGCTTCAGGATTTCAGTCTGCGCGTGCAGGGCTTCGCCAAAGAAGATCCAGCCGGTGTGGGCCCACCAGCCGCCCTCGTGCGGGGTGTGCGGGTCGCCTTCGTGGTCGCTGAGCTGGTGATGCACGCGATGCGTGGAGACCCAGAAGATGGGTCCGCCCTCGAGCGAGAGAGTGGCGCAGACGGTCATCAGGTACTCGACCCACTTGGGGGTCTGATAGCCGCGATGCGTGAGCAGGCGGTGATAGCACATGCCGATGCCCACGTTGATGGCCAGCACGTAAAGCACGGCCATGACCGCCAGGCGCTGCCAGGTAAAGAAGAAGAACGCCGCCACGGCGCCGGCATGGAACACGGCGACGGTGATGACGGTGAGCCAGTTCAGCCCCGCGCCCACAGTAGCGGCCTTGCCCATGCGAACCAGTTCGCGGGCGGCAACTTTGTGCGCTGTGGTTGACTTTGCGTTAGGTGTTGATTCAACAGCAGTATTTGCTGAGGGCTCAGATGGTGCGGTTAGAACTGACGCCATTCCTGAATAAGTCCTTTAAACAAACCGGCTCGGAGTCCGCGGGTGTTCCTTGAATTGTATAAGAGATCGACCCGCAGCCCGAGAAAGTTTAGGTGAAAGGTAACGGGGGTGTGACCGAGATCACTCATGGTTCCCAAGAGTTAAACCACGGCCGCAATGCGGCCCAGCCAGGCCCGCTTTTCCGGCTCGGGCAGGAAGCTGGATTCGATGGAGTTGGCCGCGAGCTGGCGCAGCTCGTCGCGGGTGAATCCCTGCTCGGTGTGGGCCAGCAGGTACTCATTGGCCACGTCGGAGCCGAAGAAGGCGGGGTCGTCCGAGTTGAGGGTCACGAGCAGGCCTGCGTCGAAGTAGCGGCGCAGGGGGTGTGCGGCAAACGAGGGACAGACCCCGGTGCGGACGTTGGAGGTGGGGTTAAGCTCGAGCGGGGTGCGGGTGACACGGAGATCGTCGAGAAGAGCCGGCTCATGGATAGCCGAGAGGGCATGGCCGATGCGCTCGGAACCGATGGAGAGGGCTTCACGGATGGCCTCCGGGCCGGTGGTTTCGCCGGCATGGTTGGTCAGGCGCAGACCGGCGGCGCGCGCCTCGGCGTAGAGGGCGCGAAAGGGCTCGGAGCCGGCGCGGCGCTCGTCGCCGCCGAGGCCGATGCCGATGATGGAGGGGAACCCGGCGCGCATGGCGATGGCCTTGCGGAAGACGCGCTCGGCCTCCGGCACGGAGAAGTGGCGCACGGCGTCGAAGATCCAGTAGAGGGAGATGCCGAGCTCCTGCTGGCCGCGGATGCGGGCCCGCTCCAGACCGGCAAAGATGGGCTCGAAGCAGTATGGATCGTGGTTGCGCCACATGTAGAGGACGCCGACGGAGATGTAGACCTCGGCGTGAACCACGCCCTGCGCGGCGAGCTGCTGGAGCATGCGCCAGGCAATGAGCTCGTAGTCCTCGGGGCCGACGAGGCGGTTGGTGACGGCCTTGAAAGCGTCAAGAAAGCCGGAGAAGTCGGTGAAGTAGTAGAGCGCGTCGGCCTCGGCCTGGGTGAGCGGCTCGGCGTCGTGGCGCGCGCTCAGCTTAACGAGCGTGGCAGGCAGCACCGTGCCTTCAAGGTGCAGATGCAGCTCCGCCTTGGGGAGGCGGCGGATGAAATCGGCGATGGCGGTCACACTCTGAGTGTAGCGGGAGCGTCAGATGAGCCGCGCAAAGCTCTCTGCGGCTGGCTGTGCGGAGTCAGCCGGAAAAAGGAAAAAGCAACCCCCATAGCTGCTTCTTCCCATGCTGGATTGTCAGGCCCCGCGCCTATTTCGAAAAGATGCCGGAACCGCCGCGGCCATATACGGTTGCGGCTTTGTGTGCGGCGCGGTTGGCCAGGCGGTTCAGCTTCTTGCCCGAGATGGGGGACTGCGCCTGATCGCCATCAGGCTTGCCCAGGGTTGCGGTTTCAGGCTTTCGATCGGGAGCTTGCAGGTTGAGTTGCAGGAAGGACTTCATGGGGTCATCCTCCGCCAGTATTGTGCGCCTGTTTCCGGTGGCTGGCGAGAGGGGAATGCGGGAATTTTCGCGGACCTGCAAAGGCACGTATTTTCTGCTGTTTGCCGCCGTTGTGTTCTAGCGCGGAGCGTGCTGCTGCAGCCAGGCGCGGGTTGCCGCGATGTCTTCAGGAGACAGGGCCGGGGCGGCGCGCCTGAGCATGCCGATGTACCAGTCGATCTCCTCGGGCGCGGCGGGATAGCCGACGTTGCCGTTCGGGTCGCCGTTGCGGTAGGAGTTGACGAGGGGCTTGCCGTTGTCGCCGGTCATGACGAGCCAGGGGAAGCCGGGCTCCTTGACCGCGCCGAGTGCGGTGCGCAGCTTAACGCCGCCGGGGGTATCGGCGTGGCGCGGATCGCCGGGGCGCTCGCCCACGTCGATGCGCACGACGACGAAGGCCTTGCCGGTGATCGGCTTCATCTGCGGGTCTTCGAGGAAGCGCTCATAGAGCTTGCAGGGGCCGCACCACGAAGCGGAGAAGACGAGCAGGATGTTCTTGTGCTGCTGGGCGGCCTCGGCTTTTGCCTGGGCGAACATCGCATCGGCGGTGCCGGGTGTGGCGGCGAAGAGCGGCGCGGCGAGCGCGGCCATGAGTGCAAAGGTTGCGAGGGGAGAAAGTTTCTTATGCAGCACCACGCGGAAGTCTCCTGGATTCAATTACGTGCCTTCGCAAACTCGCTGCGGTGGCGGCTGTAGAAGAAGTAGATCACGAGGCCGATGACCAGCCAGATGAGGAAGCGGAACCAGGTGATGATGGGCAGGCCGGCCATGAGCAGGAAGCAGAAGATGACGCTGAGCGCGGGAATCACCGGGCCGCCAGGAACGCGGAAGCCGCGGCGGCGGTGCGGGTCCTTATAACGGAGCACGATGACGCCGACCGAGACGAGGACGAAGGCGAAGAGGGTGCCGATGTTGGAGAGGTCGGCGAGGGTGCCGATGTCGAACAGGCCGGAGGGGATGGCGACCACGAAGCCCGCGACCCAGGTGGAGAAGGCCGGGGTGCGGAAGCGGGGATGCACGGCGCTGAAGATTTTGGGCAGCAGGCCGTCGCGGGACATGGAGAACCAGACGCGCGACTGGCCGAGCTGGTAGACCAGGATGGACGAGAGCATGCCCATGATGGCGCCGAAGAGGACGACCAGGCGCACCCAGTGGAGGGGATGTCCGCCGGGCAGGCCGGAGAGCTTCTTGAGCGCGTTGACCACCGGCGCCGCATCGCCCACCATGGACTGCCACGGCACCAGGCCGGTGAGGCAGACGGCGACGGCGACATAGAGCACGGTACACACGACGAGCGTGGCGATGATGCCGATGGGCAGGTCGCGCTGCGGGTTGCGGCACTCCTCGGCCGCGGTGGAGACGGAGTCGAAGCCGATATAGGTGAAGAAGATGATGGAGCCGCCGGTGAGCACGCCGGACCATCCGTTGGGCATGAAGGGATGCCAGTTGGATGGGTGCAGGAAGGTGAGAACCGCGGAGACGAAGATGAGGATGGCGATGAGCTTGAGGCCGACCATCATGTTGTTGGTGGAGGCCGACTCGCGGATGCCGCGCACCAGGATCACGGTGAGGATGAGCACGATGAGGAAGGCGGGGATGTTGAAGCCGAAGTGCCAGCCGGGCTGATAGATGGTGTTGCCGGCCAGGTCCTGCAGGCCGCCGGGCAGGTACGCGGGCGAGATCCAGGTGGCTGCCGGGTGGAGGCCGAACCAGTCGAGAAGATCGACGACGTGGGCGGCAAAGCCGACGCTGACGGTCATGTTGGAGCCGGCATACTCGAGGATCAGATCCCAGCCGATAATCCAGGCGATAAGTTCGCCGAGGGTGGCGTAGGTGTAGGTGTAGGCCGAGCCGGCGATGGGAATCATGGAGGCGAGCTCGGCATAACAGAGGCCGGTGAGCGCGCAGACGATGGCCACGAGGATGAGCGAGAGGGCAATGGCCGGGCCCGCGCCGGGGCGGCCCGCCATGGCCGCGTGATGGATGACGAAGTCGGCGAGCGGGGTGTTGAGGATGCTGGCGGCGTCGAACTTTTCGCCGGAGATGGCGGTGCCGATGACGGTGAAGATGCCGGAGCCGATGACCGCGCCGATGCCCAGCGCGGTGAGCGACCAGGGTCCCAGGGTCTTTTTGAGCGCGTGCTCGGGTTCCTCCGAGTCGGAGATCAGCTTATCGATGGATTTGCAGGCAAGCAGTTGGCTCGGCAGCGCAGTTCTCCTCGCGGACGGTGTGCGGCGTGCCCATCTTTCCGGGCTGGTCGGGAAGCCTTAGGGGGAAGTGTACATGATGCCGCGGGCCCAAAAGCAGACAGGGCCGGCGTGGAA
>DASZRQ010000097.1:0-1788 GCA_035549115.1 Occallatibacter sp.
GCGAACACGCCCAGGGTGAAGACCAGCAGCGGCTTCCACGGCGGGAAATCGCCCGCCGCCAGCCACAGCGCCCACCAGGTCGGCCACAGCAGCAGCAGCGCGCCGATCGGGCGGTCCATGCGGGTGAGCACCAGGTAGTCGCGCGCCTTCTCGCGGGCCGGCGGCGGCAACTTCTGCAGCAGCCAGTCCAGCACGCGCGCCGCGCGGGTGGAGCTGTCGGCCGGGCGCGCGACCGCGGCGACGGGCGCTTTCGCGCGTCGCGTCGGTGCCGGAGCAGCGGGCTTGCGCCGCTGGCGCTTGCGCGGTGGGGGGGCCATTAGCGCAGTTTAGCGTGTGGCGGCCGCAGCGAAGGCATGCCGCGACACGGGAAACACGCCGTGCGGCGCTCGGCGGCGACAGGGCATCGCCGCGGCTTTCAGCGATCCAGCGGACTCGTCACGCCGTGCCCGCCGCGATTCAGTACGTGGGTGTAGATCTGCGTGGTCCTCACGTCCTTGTGGCCCAGCAATTCCTGCACGGTGCGGATGTCGCTGCCCGATTCCAGCAGATGCGTGGCGAACGAATGCCGCAGCGTATGCGCGCTCACCGGCTTCACGATGCCGACCTCCCGGCAGGCCTTCTTCAAGGCGCGCGCCAGCATGCCGTCGTCGAAATGATGCCGGCGCTCCTGGCCGTCGCGCGGATCGTGCGAGCGGTGCGCGGCCGGGAACACGTATTGCCAGCCGAATTCGCGTGGCGCCAAGGGATACTTGCGCGCCAGCGCCTGCGGCAGCCATACCGCACCGAAGCCCGCGCGTAGGTCGGCCTCGTGCAACTGGCGAGCTCGCTCCATCTCGCGCCGCAAGGGTTCGGCCAGCGCGCGCGGCAGCATGGTGTGCCGATCCTTGCCGCCCTTGCCGTCGCGCACGATGATTTCGCAGCGTGCAAAATCCACGTCCTTCACGCGCAGGCGCAGCGCTTCCATCAACCGCAAACCCGAGCCGTACAGCAGGCTGGCCAACAGCCAGGGACGACCGTCCATGCGCGCCAGCAGCTGCATCGCCTCGTCGCGGGAAAGCACGGTCGGCACCCGGGCTGGGCGCTTGGCACGGGTCACACCGTCCAGCCACGGCAGCTCGACGCCGAGTACATCACGGTACAGGAACAGCAGCGCGGAAAGCGCCTGGTTCTGCGTGCTTGCCGCCACTCGGCCCTGCACGGCCAGTTGCGAAAGGAAGCCCTCGACCTCGGATGCGCCCATGTCGCGTGGATGCCGTTTACCGTTGGCCAGGATGAAGCGGCGGATCCAGCCCACGTAAACCTGTTCGGTGCGTAGGCTGTAGTGCTTCAACCGAAGCACTCTGCGGACCTCGTCCAGCAGCCGCGGCGCCTTGCCCTGGGCGGAGCGCATATCCGCGTTTTCGGGGCGATAAAGCATAACGACCTCGTTCCGTGAGATATGCAAACCATCATGCGCGCAGCCTGGTGAGGAGCACATCTGGCAAGGCCTTGTTCGTGTGTAGGATTTCCCCGCTTGACGCCGTACGAGCGTGGACGGAGCATGGACGCATATGCCCCGAGTTGGGGTCTACTAAGCGTTAGGCTCGACAGTGCAACCAAGGGGATATGAGCAATGCGCGGATTCATTGTGATGGTTTTTATGGGGTTAGGTTTTCTTCTCCAGTTTGGAGGTGGCATAGCTCTTGTTGGCCTCTTTATCTATGGCGTTTATGCAATCTTCGCCAAGTCACTTGCGCTCGGTTTAATGCTAATCGGCGCTGCAGTAGTAGGAGGCTGGGTGGTTAAGAT
>DASZRQ010000098.1:0-6759 GCA_035549115.1 Occallatibacter sp.
CCGCTACCTCGCTGCCCGCTATCATCCGGACAATCCCGCATCCGCCGACCCTGAGAAGTTCGCGCTCCTGCGCATGGCCTACGAGGTCCTCTCCGACCCTGCGCGCCGCGCCGAGTACGACGCGACTTATCAGACTGAGGGTCACAGCCGTCCGCCGCTCTCCACTGCCGTCGATTTCATGGACAACCTGCAGGGCGAGCTCAATCGCCGCCTCGCCGTACTTGCGGTCCTCTACTATCGCCGCCGCACCAATCCCCATGCACCCGAAGTTGGCCTGGCTGAGATCGAACGGCGCATGGGCTTCCCGCGCGACTATCTCGACTTCACCACCTGGTACCTGCTCAAGAAGGGCTATATCACCCGCGCTGACAACTCTGACTTCACCCTCACCGCGCAGGGCGTCGACTTCGTCGAGACCCAGCGCGCCAACATCCCCGTGCTCAACAGGCTGCTCACCAGCGGCTCTGAGCCCGCCACGGCAAACGATGAGCACTCGCTCGAAGCGGCCTGCGTCGGCGCTCCGGCCGGCGAAAGCAGCGCCGCAACGGCCGAAGCCGCGGCGAATCCGGTCATTGTCCTGCCTGATCTCGCCAAATCCGGCAACGGCCGCGCAGAGCGCCGCCAGAGCCGGACCGACCGCCGCATCGGTCTGCCCGATACCCGTGTGAACAAGATTGAGCGCCGCGTCAACATCTTCGATCGCCGCTCCAATAGCTGAAGCGCAGCCTTCGCGCTGAACACAGAAAAGCTTCGTCCCTTGCGCTGAATCCCGCAGGAGACGAGGCTTTCACTTTTGTTCTTTATCGTCCCAGCCCGCGTCCTGCGCGATGCCGTTCATCGGCGCTCAGCAGATCATCGGCGGTGAACTGCGCCTTCATCACTCCGTGCCTGCTGTGCTCCGGACTTTGCGTATAAATGTGGAGCCACTCGTGCTCCACCACGCGCGCAATCGCTTCGCCCATTGTCTGATCCCATAGGTTTGAATTGATCGATGCCGCTTTATGGGCCAGCATGTGCTCCAGCAGCGTGCAGTCCACATGCACAAAGGGCTCAATCTGCCCGTGCACTCTCCACACCCAGCCCAGCGTGCCGTTCGCCGTCTGCCACGGACCCGGCCGCAGCGTGCAATCGCCGTGCAGATAGACCGAAACGGCTTGCTCCACCTGCATGCCCCGCTTCACATCGTCGCCGCGCATCACCTCGATTGCCGGACCCGAGGGCTGGTCGGCATCTGTCAGGTCGCGCTGCAGGGCTGCAAGCAGAGGCGCCCACGCACTCTCGTGCAGTTTGTACTCGGTAAACACGATGACAGTTACGCGTTGCCGCGTCTCGGCCCGCGCGCTCGGCATAGCCAGGCTCGCGGCAATGGTCAGAAGAAAAGCCGGCATACGCAGCCGGCGGGGAAGCTCGACTCTCATGCTGCGAGTCTGCGGTCGCCGCGAATATCTGTCCAATAGATTGATTCGATACGGACCATCTCTGTGGCAGATTGGTATATCCTGCACATGGAGAAGGGAAGTGTGCCTCATGCAGCCGATCGTCGCCTGCTGACTTCCCCGCGCGCATCCCGCTTCTTGCCATCAAATCGAAAGGCCTTCCATGGAAGTCCGCCAGCTTCAGATCTTCCGCACCCTCGCCGAGGAACTTAACTTCACGCGCACCGCGCTCAAGGTCAATACCGTGCAGTCCAACGTGACCACGCAGATTCGCGCTCTCGAGGACGAGCTCGGCGCGCCGCTCTTTGACCGCCTCGGCCGCCGCGTCACGCTCACCGACGCGGGCCGCCGCTTTCTGCCCTTCGCCGAGCAGGCACTCAAGGCCATGGAACAGGGCCAGCGTGCCATCCGCACCGGTTCCGCGCCCGCCGGCCCGCTGCGCATCTCCGCCCCGGAAAGCCTGCTCACCTATCGCCTGCCGCCGGTACTGCGCATCTTTCGCCGCCGTTTTCCCAGCGTTGAGCTCATCTTCCGCTCCCAGTCCAGCGAGCCGCTTACCGCTGAGCTCGACTCCGGCAAGCTCGACCTCATTCTCACCATGGGCGAGCAGCCTTCGAACCCCGCGCGCACATGGATCGCGCTGCAGACCGAGCGCATCGTCCTGTTTTCTGACAACATGCACCCGCTCTGCGCCCGCCGCACCGTCCGCCCCATCGACCTCTCCGGGCAAACCCTCCTGCTCACCGAGGTAGGTTGCGGTTACCGGAACTGCTTCGATCGCGCTCTGGCCCTTGAGAACATCCGCCCCGGCCACGTCACTGAGTTCTCGTCGATCGAGGCCATGAAGCAGTGCGTCCGCGTCGGCATGGGCATCGCATTGCTGCCCTCCGTCGTCATTGCGCGCGAGCTGCGCCAGCGCCAGTTCAAGGCCCTGCACTGGGCTGGTCCCTCGCTCGATGTCGGCGCTTATCTTCTCTGGCACCGCGACAAGTGGGTCTCACCCGCCATGTCCGCGTTCATTGAACTCGTCCGCGCTCACTTTGCCGAATAGATTCAGAAGGCAGTGCTTCGACCTCCCGATCCATCCGCCGGAGCATCGTCATCGCGTGCCGCTCTACTCGCTTCTCAGGGCCTGCATGGGGTCAACCCGCGCTGCGCGCCGCGCCGGAATCCAGCTCGAGCCCAGTGCAATCGCCGCAATCATCACGGCGATCCCCGTAAACACCGCCGGATCGTCCGATCGCACGCCGCGCAGTAAATTTGCCACGCCGTGCGCCAGCGCAAAGGCCAGCACCAGTCCTGCGCCCAGCCCCGCCGCCGTCAGCCAGCCCGCACGCTGCAGAATCATCCGCAGCACATCCTCCCGCCGCGCGCCCAGCGCCAGCCGCACGCCAATCTCCCGCGTCTGCTCGCCCACCAGCGTCGCCATCACCCCAAAGATCCCGATCGCAGCCAGCAGCAGCGCAATTCCCGCATCGATCCCCAGCATCGCCGCGACATACTCAAGGCCTACGAGGTTGTCGTTCAGGCGATGCGCCATAGTCATCTCGCTGTCGATGGGCAGCGACGGATCAAGCGTGTCGAGAGCCTTGCGCGCGGGCTCCGCCAGGGCCAGCGGATCACCCGCGGTGCGCACCACATAGGTCGCAGCGCTCAAGGGCAGTTGCGCTGTGCTCATATACACAACTGCCGGGCGAGACTCGTCCCACAGCGAGTAGCTGGTTTCCTGCGCGACGCCGACAATCGTCAGCCACGGCGTGCGCACCTCCGGCCGGCGCAACCGGATGCGATGGCCCAGTGGGTCAGTACCCGGAAAATAGCGGTTCACAAAACCGCGGCTCACCACCGCCACCGGAACAGAGTCAGCTGTATCGCTTGCCGTAAACTTGCGGCCGGAGAGAATGGGAATCCTCATCGCGGCAAAATATCCGTCGCTCACCGCGATGCGCTGCGCGCTCTGGAACTTTCCCGGCACATAGGGACGATTCTCGATCTCGAAATCCGTCATCCAGGTGTCGTCGCTATAGGGCAGTGAAGTGGTCACCGCCGCCTGCGTCACGCCCGGCAGCGCGCGCAGCCGGTCCACGCTCGCCGCATACCACGCTGCCTGCTTCTGCGGCGTGTCGTAGCGTGTGTCGGGAAGGTCAACCGAGAAGGTCAGCACCTTTCCCGGCTCATACGCGTCAGCAAGATGCAGCATCGCCTCCATGCCTTTGGCCATCAGCGCTGCGCCGATCACCAGCGCCACCGCAAACGCGATCTGCGCGCCCGCGAAGAAGCTTCTCAGGCGGCGGCTGTGCCCCGAGCCGATGCTGGAACGCGATCCCGCCTTCAGTTGCCCGGCGAGATTCACGCGCAGAGCCTCAAGCGCCGGCATGAATCCTGAAACCACTCCTGCGCCCACCGCGAGTACCAGGGAAAAAAGCAGCCCGCGGCCGTTCAGCGAGATGTTGGACCATCCGGCAACGTACCGCGCCACGCGCGCCGGCATCGTGGTCAGTGTCAGGTGCAGATACACCGCCGCCAGGGCCACACCGCCCGCGCCGCCGATCAGCCCCAGCAGCAGATTCTCTGTGAGCAATTGGCGCATCAGGCGCATGCGGCTGGCGCCCAGCGCCGTGCGCATGGCAATCTCCGGCCGCCGTCCTATGCCTCGCGCGAATTGCAAATTCGCCACGTTCGCGCAGACTACGAGCAGCACAAACAGTGTGGCGCCCATCACCATCTTGTAGTAGAGCGGCGTCAGGTCGCCATTCACGTTCTCGAGCAGCGGCTCCACGCGGACAGACATGCCCTGGTTGGCCGCCGGATACATTGCAGCCAGCCGCTCGCCGGTGATGCGCATCTCTGCCTGCGCCTGCTTCACCGTCACGCCATCGCGCAGCCGCGCCGTCGCCACGTACCGGCGTCCCGTGCGGTCAGCCAGCTCCTGCGGCGTGGGAGCCAGCGGCAGAAAAACGTCCACGTAGGAGGGATACTGCGCCGTTCTGGGAAGGACTCCGATCACCGTATAGGCGCGCTCTGCCAGCACGATCTGCCGTCCCAGCACATGCGGATCGCTGGCAAACTGCCGCCGCCAGAAGCCGTAACTCAGCACCGCTACCGCATCCCGTCCTTGCTTGCACTCGCTCTCGCCGTAGACCCGCCCCAGCAGCGCCTGCGTGCGCAGCACCGGAAAAAACTCCGCGGAAGTCTGCGTCGTCTCCACGTTCGCCGCTTCGCCCGCGCCGGTCAGGCTCATGCTGCTCGCCTCGGTGCGCACCGCCATCTCTTCAAACGAATGGCTCATACGCTGCCAGTCCTCGTAATTGGCAAGCGCCACCTGCCGCAACCCGTTTTGGTCCTGCTCCGCGATAACCACCACGCGGTCCAGCGCCGGCACAGCCAGCGGCCGCAGCACCACCGCATCCATGCTGCTGAAGATCGCCGTGTTCGCTCCGATGCCCAGCGCAATGGTCGCCGCCGCGGTGATCGTGAACCCCGGCGACTTCATCAGTTGCCGCCATGCATAGCGCACATCGAACCACGCGCGATCCAGCCCCAGCGTCGCATCCGCCGCGGTCACGCGCTCCTTCGTCGCCGTCGGGTTGCCAAACCGCAGCAGCGCATCCCGCCGCGCCTCCTCCGGCGTCATTCCGTGCGCGACATTCTCATCGATCCGCATCCCGATATGCGCCTCGATCTCCGCATCGATCTCGTCGTTCACTCGATTCCGCCGAAACAGATTCCACACCCGCCGCATCGCCGCCATCGCACCCACTCCACCAGCGTTGTTCTAGTCCCTAGTCCCTAGTCCCTAGTCCCTAGTCCCTGGTCCCTCGCTTCCGTCACGCGTACTTCAGCACCGCGCGCACGCCCTTCACCAGTTGCTCGAAACTTTCCTCGGCACGCTCCAGTTGCCGCCGCCCCTGCGCCGTCAGCTTGTAGTACTTCGCGCGCCGGTTGCTCTCCGTTAGCATCCATTCCGCCGAAATCCACCCGCTCTGCTCCATCCGGTGCAGCGCCGGATACAGCGACCCCTCCTCCACGCGCAGCAGGTCGTTCGATGCGCTCTGGATATGCTGCACAATCCCATACCCGTGCAGCGCCCCGTTCTGCGCCAGCGTCTTCAGCGCCAGCAGATCCAGCGTTCCCTGCAGATCGTTCTTCGCCATCCCTCTCCCCTAGCCAGCTTGGTATAAAGAACTCTATGCCTAGACTTCTTGGCATGTCAAGACGTAATTTCTAGAACCCGCCATGCCGCTCGGTTTCCGCTTTTCTCTGTGAATTGTGAACGATGAACTGCGAACTACTGCCTCTTCTCCGCTCCCATTCCATCCTGCTTCAGCCGCTTCAGCGCGCCATCCGGCACATCCGCCAGCGGCAGCCCCGGCCCTTCCCACAGCAGCCGCGGAGCCCCCTGGCTCACCGAGTGCAGCCCCTCCACGTGCAGCGTATGCAGTCCCGCGCGCAGTCCGATCGAGCCCCGGTCGTAGCGCATGGCGTTTCCCGGCGCGCCGCACACCTGTGCAAACGGCGGGCCCGTCTTCGCCACCTCAACACCGTCAATCACCACCCGCGCTCCATCCCGCGCCAGCAGGTGAAACGTGTATCCGCCATCCACCGGAGCATCCACATACCCATCCCACGCCGCCGCGTATCGCGTAAAGCCCTGCGCATCGGCTCTCAGATTCGCGCCTGTCCCCGCAAACACCGCCAGCTCCTTCGTCAGGTCCGGCAGCTCCGTCCATGTTCCCGGAAAGATGCGCCATGCCAGCCCCGGCTCCAGCGCGCCTGCTGGGCTCACGGCCTCATGCCACTGCGCCACCACCACCACGCCCTGCGCCGCCCAATCCTGTCCGCCATCGCTGTTCTCCACATGCAGCAGCACCCGGAACCGCCCCGCGCTGTGCGTTCCATCCAGTTCCGTCCCGTCGGCATCGGCATACGTATGCGCCACCTTGCGCCCGTGCGCCGTCGTCCCATCGCCAAACAGCCACGTGTACTTCGCATGCGGCGCGGCCTGCGCGGTAAACGTCGCCCGCACGCCCCGCTCCAGAATCGGCGGGCTCACCGTAAACGCCGCCACCGGCCCTCTGGGGACAGGGAACTGCGGCTGCGCCGCGCCATCGCCCACCACCAGCGGCATCGCCGCATTGCTGTCCACCCGCACCACCTGTCCATACTTCACGTTGCCGAACGTCACGCCGCTCACCTGCCCCGTCATTGACGACGCGATCAGCGGCGGCTGGTCCAGAGCCCAGATGTTGCGAAACGTGAACCCATGGATCGCCGGCTGCTCCTGCTCCATCTGCACCAGCGAGTACCAGTCGTCCAGAAAGAT
>DASZRQ010000099.1:0-30798 GCA_035549115.1 Occallatibacter sp.
CAAAACAAAAGTTGCCAACGATAACCTGGCACTTGCTGCTTAATTAACTAAGCAGCCGTCTCTCGCGGCTTCGCCTATGGGCTGCGAATCGGACGTCATTCAGTAGGCTGGCGGTTGCGGCTCGGTCCGTGTCGTACCCGCAAGATCATCGGACTAGTTCTATGCGCATCTTGTCCGTTCTGAGCGCATAGAGCGAACCCTTCGGAACCGGACTGAGCATGGAGTCTCCTGGCTGACAACGATTTCGGACGCGGGTTCGACTCCCGCCGCCTCCACCATGACTTTGGCTAACTTACCTTCTGCTTTGGCAGTGCCACAATATTCTGGAACGCGAAAATTTCATACGCCGGCGGCCAATAGGACCCCAGCGCGACTAGCCCATCCGGAACCATGCGATACAGCGTGTGCCCCGTAAGCAGATTGGCAAAATCTTTTAGAAAAACGCGTGACACGAGATTCATCTCGTTGAACTCGAACTGAATCGCCTCTACACGCCCCTCGCTTAGCAGACGACTTGCGCCCTTCAGCACTTCCAGTTCATTGCCTTCCGTGTCAATCTTCAGCAGGTCTATCGACGAAATCCGGTTTGTCGCCGCAAACTCGTCGAGCGTTATCACATCCACTTCAAGAGGCTCCGAGCTCCCATGGTGGATAGTCTCAATTACTCCCGGGTGCAGTGACGCATGAGCCGATCCTTCTGACCCCGCATAGTCGTAGAGCACCAACCGGCCCGTCGCGCTGCCGCATCCGGCGTTCACTGCCATAACATTCGTGTGCCCGCTCATGCGCTTGCTGAGCCGGGTATAGGTGCGCGGATGCGGCTCGAACGCGAAGATGCGCGCTCGTGGGTTCTCTGCAAGCACATCGGCCGCGTAGGAACCCTCATTGGCACCGACGTCGAAAATCACCGGAGCATCGCGCTTCGCCACGTAATCCCGCAAAAAGCGCTGTTCCCCGCTTAGAGCGGCGCTTTTGTAATTCAGGATTCCCATGCCGCGCATCGAAGCATGAAACAGCATGCGGTTGAAACGGTAGAGACTCTTTCGGGCGAAGAACTGGGCATAGAGATCGAGCAGGCGTATACCAGACATGAGGAGCAAGCCTTTCAGTTGAAAGTGGGTTGCGCCCGGCGCAGTCGTTCTCTCACCGGTCAGGAAAGCAGAACTGTCCTTATGCTGTTTGCTGAAAGCCTTAACTTTCGATACTACTAAATGACCAGTGATGAAACATATCCGCAATTCAAGCGGCAACAGGGCACACTTCGCGTCAGCTTGCGTTTACACGGCGCACATTTGCAATCCTGTGACACACGCCTGATAGAACAGAAGTGTGAACACTCCCGACTCCCTCTCTCGCCGCCGTTTCCTGCGCCAGAGCCTTGCCTGGAGCGCCCTGGCCGCCGCACCGTCTCTTGCCCGTGCCGCACGCGAGTCCGCTGTGCACCCCGGCGCGGCCCATGCCCTCATGATCGGCGACTGGGGCTGGCTCGACCACTCCTCCGACACGCGCAACGGCGAGTCCTACGCCGCGCAGGCCCAGGTGGCGCAGGGCATGCGCCACTATGCATCGCGTCATAGCCTGCATACGGACGCGCTCTTCTTCCTCGGCGACAACTGGTACGGCGATCTGCCCGACGGCGCGCAATCCCAGCGCTGGATCGACCAGTTCGAAAAGCTCTATCCCGCCGAAGTCTTCGCTGGCCCCGCCTATGCATTGCTCGGCAACCACGATTACCAGACGTTGCCGCCCTCCGTGAACAAGGTTGAGGCCGAACTTGAGTATGCACGTACCGGCCGCGGCCTCAACGGCAAGCCCACCCGCTGGACCCAGCCCGCGCGCTGGTACACCTTCGACTTTCCCGCGCACAATCCGCTCATGCACTGCATCGTCGTCGACAGCAACATGCCCTCGGCTGACGGCTCATGGCAGCATGGCCACAACTTCACCCTCAAGCCCGAGCAGCAGGCCGAACAGCTCGTCTGGCTGGAGCGCGAACTGCAAAAGCCGCGCACCGCGCCCTTCCTCGTTGTCATGGGCCATCACCCCGTCTACTCCAACGGCCCGCACGGCGATCACCCCGTCCTCACCCGCGACTGGGCCCCGCTCTTCGACAAGTACAAGGTCGATGCCTACCTTGCCGGCCACGATCATGACCTGCAGGTGCTCCAGTTCGAGGGCCACCCGACGACGCACTTCCTCTCCGGCGGCGGCGGAGCCGACCTCTACGTGCTCAAAATTGACGATCTGGATCGCGGGCCCTATGCGCAGGAGGTGCATGGCTTCAGCCATCTCTCCGTCAGCCGCCATGAGCTGCAGTTGCGCCACATGGACGCCAGCGGACGCTTCCTCTTCGGTGTGGCGCGCACGCCGCATGGCACGGTGCGCATCCTTGAGGCCTGAGCCGGGAGCTTATTCGCGCTTGCGCCCCGGCCCGCTGGAGAAGGTGAACGTGGAGAAGTGCCGGCTCTCGCCGTTGATCTCCGCGCGCAGCTCAAGCCATAACTCGTTCGGGATTTTCAGGAATACTTCAACCACCTTGGGGTCGAACTGCGTGCCGGCACAGCGCTGAACCTCCGCGCGGGCATCGTCGAAGCTGCGCGCCTTGCGGTAGGGCCTGTCACTGGTGATCGCGTCCATCGCGTCGGCCACGGCAAAGATGCGCGCCCCGATCGGAATCTCTTCGCCGCGCAGGCCGCTCGGGTAGCCGTTGCCGTCGTAGAACTCCTGGTGCGTGTAGACGATGGCCGCCGCTTCGCTCAGAAATGGAATCTTGCGCAGAATGTGATAGCCGCGCGTGCAGTGGTCGCGCATGACGGTCTCTTCTTCCGGCGTCAACTTGCCCGGCTTGCGCAGAATCTCATCGGGAATCGCCATCTTGCCGATGTCGTGCAGAAAGGCGCCCCGCGCAATCACCTTGATCTCCGCCGGTGCAATTCCCATCGCCCGCGCCAGCGCAATCGTGTAGGCTGTCACGCGCTTTGAGTGGCCCTCTGTCTCTGAGTCTTTCAGGTCCAGAGCATCGCCCAGCGCCTCCAGCGTCACGTCGTAGGAGTGCTCCAGATCTTCCATCGCCTGGCGCAGCAGCTCGGTGCGCGCGCGCACCACCTGTTCCAGGTTTTGCTTGTAGCTCTGGCTCGCCTGCAGGGCTTTCCTGTGTTCGAGAGCCCGCTGCACGGTGGCAATCAGGTGCTCGCGCTCGAAGGGCTTCAGCAGATAGTCATAGGCGCCGCGCCGCATCGCGTCAATGGCAACGCTGATGTCGTGAATCGCCGTTACCATCACCACGGGCAGGTGCGGCTCGCTGGCGCGGATGCGCTCCAGCAGCGCAAGGCCATTGCCATCCTGCATCACGATGTCGGTCAGCACCAGGTCGATGCCGCCCGCATCCAGCAGCTCCATGGCCTGTGATCCGCTGGTGGCCAGGTGGACAGTGTGTCCCTGCCGTTCCAGCGTGGCCCCGATCATGGTGCGCACCGGCGCTTCGTCGTCCACTACGAGCACATGACCATGTTTGCCATGTGCCGTGTCTGCTGTACCGGGTTGTGCAAGGTTGGATGCCACGGTCAACTTCTCTCCTGCGCCTGTAGCTCCTGGCGTTCGGCGGCAGAGAACACCTTCCCCGCATGCCGTCCGGTTAACGTCGCTCCACCGTATCGGCCGCGGTGGAGATCACTCTCAGTCCTGCAATGGGGAAGTGTTGAATTCGATCGGGCCCGGATTGTCTCGCGCGGCCATCCTCATCCGCGCCCATCATATCGTTGCAAGTTGAACGTATGTCGAACTTACGCCCAGCATAGACTACGGCGCAAGCACTCCTAAAGGCAGTATCAAAGTACTCAACCGGACTGGGAGCCATGCAGAATGCAATCAGGCGAAACGAAAGTACCGTGTCGTTTCCGTTCGCTCCCTGGTCTGTGGACCAAACGGCCTAGTGCGTCTCGGTTTTCTTTTTTGCACGCCGCGCCGCCGCCCAGCCTTCCTTGGTCACCTGATGCGCCCGGCCTACAGCCAGCGCATCCGGCGGCACATCCTTCGTGATGCACGAGCCCGCGCCGATATACGCGCCGCTGCCCACGGACACCGGAGCCACCAGCGTCGAGTCGCTGCCCACAAACGCCCCATCGCCAATCAGCGTCCTGTGCTTGTGCGCGCCGTCGTAGTTGCAGGTAATCACGCCTGCGCCGATATTCGATCCTGCGCCTACCTCGGCATCGCCCAGATACGCTAGGTGCCCGGCTTTCGCGCCTCGCCCCAGCCGCGCCTTCTTCGCTTCCACAAACGCGCCCAGATGCGCGCCCTCGCCAATCGCGCATCCCGGCCGCATGTGGGTCATCGGTCCAATGCTTGCGCCGTCGGCAATCGCGCTCTCGCTCAGCACGCATCCTGGCAGTACCGTCACCTGCTCGCCAATCGTGCAGTCGGCAATCACGCAGTAGGAGTGCACGTGCGCGCCCGCTCCTATGCGGGTCTTTCCCTTCAGTTGCACAAACGGTTCGATGATTGCGTCAGCCGCAACCTCCACATCCGCGTCGATCGCGCAGGTTTCAGGGCGGTAAATCGTCACCCCCGCGGCCATCAGCGCGCCGGCCTTCGCTGCGCGCAGCCGCGCATCCATCGCCGCAAGGTCGGCCAGCGTCTCCACGCGCGTCAGCTCCACGGCGGAGGCTGCGCCCACCGTCGTCACCGTCTTGCCCTGCGCGGTTTCCGGAAGCGGCTGATACTCGTCAAGCTCCGCCACCCGGAAGATGCCCACTCCAGCGCCCAGCAGAGTCGCCGCGGCATCGCTGGTCGCATGCGCCACCGCGATCTCGCGCAGCGTCTCCAGCCGCAGCAGCGGCACATCGCAGGGCAGCAGCAGCACATCGTCAAATTTTTCCAGAGCCGCGTTCAGATGATCCTGCATCACCGCGCGTCCGCACCCTGCGGCCGCCGCCACGCGCTCGGCATCCGCGCCCGCCACAATCAGCACATCGTCGCTGATCCCGGCAGCCAGCAGCGCCGCATGCCGCACCAGCGCCCGTCCGCCCGCCTCGTGCAGCCCCTTCGCGCGCTGCGAGTGGAATGCGCTTCCATCTTCCGCCGCCAAAACAGCGGCGGCCAGCTTGCGCTGGCCGCCTCGTGTTGCCTTGCTCACTGCGTCTTCTCCTGCGCCGGCATCGGGATCGTGATGTCCACCGGGTGCACCGCGCCCATGTTCAGCGCGTCCAGCCCTGGCTTGATCTGCGGTCCGTTGCCGACCACCAGAACTGCCAGTTTGTCCGGATGAATGTACTTCTTCGCGACTGCGGTTACATCGGCCAGCGTCACCTTCTCAATCGCCGCCTTGTACGTTTCGAGGTAGTTCGCCGGATAGCCATAGAACTCCAGCCGCACGCTCTCCGCCAGCACCTTTTCCCGCGTATCGTACTGGAAAAGGAACGCGTTCAGGATCTGATCCTTCGCGCGCTTCAGCTCCACCTCGGTAAAGGGCTGGGTGTCCATCTTGGAGATCTCATCGAGCGCCGCCTTGGTTGCATCCACGGTCGATGCGCTTTTGGTCATCACCACGACATGGAACAGTCCCGGATGGTCGTAGGCGTACCCATAGCTGCCGCCCACCGCGTAGGCCAGGCCCAGCTCTGTGCGCACCTTCTGGAACAGCCGGCTGCCAAAGCCGCCGCCCAGAATGTTGTTCATCACCGCCAGCGCCGGCACATCGGGGTTATGCCGGTCCGTGCCCAGCCCTACGATCTGAATGTTCGACTGGTTCACGTCTTCCTTGTTCACGAAGTAGACGCCCGGCGTGGGATCGTGGAACGCATCGTGCCGCGGGGGCAGAGGCTTCACCGGAGGCAGCGGCTCAAAGGTCGCGCGCAGCTTGGCCTCCATCGCCGCCGGGTCAAAGTCGCCGCTCACCGCCACAATCAGCTTGCCCTTCAGCGTGCGGTCGTGCCACGCGTTCAGGTCGGTCGTCGTCACCGTGCCAATCGTCGCCAGCTCCGGCTGCCGCGCATAGGGGCTGTCCGCGCCATACACCAGCTTCGTCGACTCGCGTCCGGCAATCTCGCCCGAGTCGTCGTTGCGGCGCACAATGCCCGTCGCCTCCTGCTGCTTGGCCAGCGCCAGCTTCTCCTCGCTGAACTTCGGATGGAACAGGAGGTCCATCGCCATGCCGTACACCTGGTCGGCATCGCCCTTCAGCGAGTCCCACGAGAGCGCCGTCGAGTCGTCGTCACCGTTGGTCTCAATGTGCGCAGCCTTGGCGGCCAGCACATCGTCCATCGTGTCGCCGTCCATCTTTTCGCTGCCGCTGGTCCGCCATGCCTCGCCATACAGGTCGATCATGCCGGCCTTCGAGGCCTGCTCGTCGCGCGAGCCGCCCGGAATCAGCACCGAGCCGTACACGAACGGCAGCTCGTGATCCTCCTGCAGAAACAGCACAATGCCGTTCTTCAGCTCAATGCGCTTGGGCTCGTGCGGCTTGAACGCATGCAGCGGAGGCGTCGGAATTTTCTCCCACGGCTTCTCCTGCTGCGCCGTCAGGTTCACCGGCGTCAGCAGCCCGCACAGAGCAGCCGCAACGATCGTCAACTTGATCACTGTCTTCCCCTTGGCACGAAACTGATCTCTAATCTCTACTCGCTGATCTCTGTAGCTCATTCCGCGCCCCCGTTCTTGGCATTCGCCGGTTCCGTCACAATCTCGGCGCTCGTGCGATTCGAATCCACAAACACCTCATTGGCCACGCGGCGAATGTCCGCCTTCGTCACCTTGTCCACGCGGTCGAGCTGCAGGAACAGTTGCCGCCAGTCGCCGTAGCGCGTCTGGTACTCGGCCAGCGCGTTCGCCAGCCCCTGGTTGTCCGCCAGCCCGCGCAGCAGGTCGGCCTTGGCGCGCGTCTTGTACATCTCCAGCTCGGCGTCGGTCACGTCTGTGGTCTTCAGCTTGTCGATCTCCTTGTGGATCGCCTCGCGCATCTCCGCCGGCGTGTGGCCCGGCAGCGGCACCGCGTAAAACGCGAACAGGCTCGGGTACTTGTCGCCGGGGAAGGGGCTAAAACCCTCCGCCTCGGCCGCGATCTGCTGCTTCTCCACCAGGCTGCGGTACAGCCGCGAGACGCGCCCATTCGACATGATGTCCTGGATCGCGTCGTATACCGCATTGTCCGGGCTGCGATAGCTCGGCCGGTGGTAGCCCTCGATATAGAACGGCTGTGTGTGCTCGCGGATGATCACTTCCTTCTCCGCAAACTGCTTCGGCTCCACCGTCGTCATCTCTTCCGGCTTGGGTCCGCCCGGCACCTTGCTGAAGTACTTCTCCAGCATCGGCATTACCTCGGCGGCTTTCACGTCGCCCACCACGGCCACCACGATGTTCGAGCCCACGTAGTACTTCTTGTGGAAGGCCATCGCCTCGGTTGCTGAAATCTGGCTTAGCTCGCTCGGCCAGCCCACGCCGCTGCGCCCGTAGTTATGCGCCACATAGGCCGTCGCCAGGAACTGCTCGATCAGCCGCCCGATCGGGTTCGAGTCCGTGCGCATGCGCCGCTCTTCCTGCACCACGTCGCGCTCCTTGTAGAACTCGCGCGGCACCGTGTCGCTCAGCCGTCCACTCTCCAGCCACGCCCACAGTTCCAGCTTGTTCTCCGGCATCGACCAGAAGTAGATCGTCTCGTCCAGCCCCGTCGAGGCGTTCAGCCCCGTGGCGCCGTTGGCCTGCGCCACCTCCGTGAACTGATTCGGGATCACGTATTTGTGCGCCTCGGCCTGCGCCTCTATGAAGGCTTTGTGCAGCTCGGCCAGCTTCTGCGGGTCGCGGCCCACCGGCTTCAGATACTCCGCCTCGTAGGCGTCATTTGCCTTCTCCACCTTTTCGAGCGCGATCTTCTCGTCGGGATAGTCATTGGTGCCAATCTGGCTCGTGCCCTTGAACGCCAGGTGCTCGAACATGTGCGCCAGGCCGCTCTCGCCGCTCGGGTCGTTCACGTCGCCCGCGTCAATAAACGTCGTATAGCTGAAGACCGGGGCCTCCGGCCGCTCGCACACCAGAATCGTGAGCCCATTCGGCAGCACCTTGGTTGTAATCCGCTGCTCGAAACTCTTCAGGTCCTGCGCCTGCGCGCCATGCACGGCCATTGCCGCTAGCACCGCCGCCGTTGCGCACCTCCACAACAGGGAAAAGGCCTTATTTCGCATTCCTGCTCCTTGGCGCGGAGCAGGCACAACACGCCCCGCACTCTTTCAACCTATTGCCCGCGCGCGGGGCCGTCAATCACTCGTTATTTCGTGAACCAGGGCCGTCTCATTTGCGTATAGTGTCCAACGGGTGAGGGAATCATGCGCCGCTGGTTTGTCCGCATCGTCGTTTCGCTGACTGTTTTCTTCGTCGCTGCCTGCGGCGTGCTCTGGCTCGTGGAGTTTTATCCCCGCCGCAACTCCCATCCGCCCCTCCAGCTTGCGCAGGGCACACTCGCCATCCAGCATGCCCGCATCTACACCGCGCCCGGCGCGCCGCCTATTGATGACGGCACCATCCTCATCCACAACGGCCTCATCGCCGCCGTCGGCCCGCAGGTTCAGGTACCCGCCGGAGCCACGATCGTTCCCTGCGGCGGCTGCGTCGTCACCGCCGGCTTCTGGAACGCCCACGTCCACTTCACTGAGCCCAAGTGGAGCTTCGCCGAGTGGAAGTCTCCTGCCACGCTCAACCCGCAGCTCGCCGGCATGTTCCTCTCCCGCGGCTTCACCACCGTGGTCGACCTCGGCTCCAATCCCGCGGACACCTTCTCCATCCGCCGCCGCATCGAGAAGGGCGAGCTCACCGGCCCGTACATCTACACCGCCGGCACCGCGCTCTATCCGCCCCACGGCGCGCCCTTCTATCTGCGCGAATCCATGCCCGCGTGGATGGTCGCCATGCTGCCCCAGCCCGTCACGCCTGCACAGGCCCGGCGCATCGTCCGGCGCAACCTCGCCTCCGGCGCGGATGTCACCAAGCTCTTCACCGGCTCCTGGGTCGCCCGCGGCCATGTGCTGCCCATGCCTCTCGACATCGCCCAGGCCGCCGTCGAAACCAGCCACCTCAACGGCCGCATCGTCTTCGCGCATCCCTCGAATCTGGCCGGCGTCCGCGTCGCCATCGACAGCGGCGTTGACATCCTGGCCCATGCCGCCGACGACACCCGCGGCGTCGACGATGCGCTCCTCTCCGAGGCCATTCACAAAAACATGGCCATGATTCCCACCCTCAAGATGTTCACCACCACCGTCACGTCCGACCCGCACTACATGGACCCCATCCGCGCCGAGGTGAATCGCTTCCACGCCCTCGGCGGCCAGCTCCTCTTCGGCACCGATGTGGGCTACATGGCCGACTACTCCACCGAGCGCGAGTTCTCCGAGCTTGCCGCCAGCGGCCTCGACTTTCCCACCGTTCTCGCCATGCTCACTGTCAATCCTGCGTCGCGCCTCGGCGTCTCCAACATCAAAGGCACCATCACCCCCGGCAAGCTCGCCGACCTCACCATCCTCTCCGCCGACCCCGCGCAGAACCTCATCAACTTCTCCCGCGTGCAAACGGTCATCCGCAGCGGCAAGGTCGTCTGGCAGCGATGAGCACCCTCCGATCACTGACCACTGGCCTTATATACTGAAATCTGCGTCACGAAGGTTTCCTGAGCCTCACGGGCGTCGCATTTTCCGGAGGTTGATCCCCGCCTTGAACGCAAACCAGAACCAGAAAAGAATCCGTTCGACAACAGTCATCTGCGTGCGCCGTAACGGCCAGGTCGTGATGGCCGCCGATGGCCAGGTCACCCTCGGCGATCACGTCCTCAAGCACTCCGCCAAAAAGATCCGCCGTCTCTATCAGGACAAGATACTCGCCGGTTTTGCCGGCTCCACGGCTGACGCCTTCTCGCTCTTCTCCCGCTTCGAGTCCAAGCTCGAGCAGTTCGCCGGCAACCTCAACCGCTCCGCCGTCGAGCTCGCCAAGGACTGGCGCACCGACAAGATGCTGCGCAACCTCGAAGCCCTGCTCGTCGTCGCCGACCAGAATCAGACCTTCCTCATCTCCGGGTCAGGAGACGTGATCGATCCCGACGAGTCTATCGCCGCCATCGGCTCCGGCGGTAGCTACGCCACCGCTGCCGCCCGCGCCCTCATGGAGAACACCGACCTCGGCGCCCGCGACATCGCCGAAAAGGCCATGAAGATCGCCGGCGACATCTGCATCTACACCAACAACCACATCACCATCGAAGAGTTGAAGAGCTAGGCTCCACAGGAGCATCGAACAAGCATGGCCATCTATCTCCCCGCATCCGCCGAAGAACAGGACCTCGCGCTCGACGAGCTTACCCCGCGCGAGATTGTCGCCGAGCTCGACAAGCATGTCGTCGGCCAGAAGGCCGCCAAGCGCGCCGTCGCCATCGCGCTGCGCAACCGCCAGCGCCGCCAGAAGCTCCCCCCCGACCTCGCCGACGACATCATGCCCAAGAACATCATCATGATCGGGCCCACCGGAGTGGGCAAAACCGAGATCGCGCGCCGCCTCGCCAAGCTCACCAACTCGCCCTTCCTCAAGGTCGAGGCCTCGAAGTTCACCGAAGTCGGTTACGTTGGCCGCGATGTCGAATCCATGATCCGCGACCTCGTCGAGATCGCCATCGACATGGTCCGCGAAGAGCGCCTCGAAGAAGTCGAGGACCGCGCCGAGATGAACGCCGAGGAGCGCCTCCTCGATCTGCTTCTTCCCCCGCCGCCCGCGCCCCCGCAGGGCCACCAGGAGGGCCAGCTCAAGCTTCCCGAGACCGATTCACACCAGCGCTCCCGCGAAAAACTCCGCCAGCAGTTTCGTGAGGGCAAGCTCGACGATCGCATGGTCGAGCTCGACGTGCGCGAGCGCGGCACCCCTCAGTTCGGCATCATCTCCAACCAGAACCTTGAGGACATGGAGATGAACCTCAAGGACATGCTGCCCGGCCTCTTCGGCGGAGCCACCAAGAAGCGCAAGATGAAAGTCGCCGACGCCTTCGACTACCTGGTGCAGGAGGAGGAAGGCCGCCTCATCGACATGGATCAGGTCAATCGCGTCGCCGTCGAGCGCGTCGAGTCCTCCGGCATCATCTTCCTCGACGAGATCGACAAGATCGCCGGCCGCGAAGGCGGCCATGGGCCCGACGTCTCGCGCGAAGGCGTGCAGCGCGACATCCTCCCCATCGTCGAAGGCACCACCGTTAACACCCGCTACGGCATGGTGCGCACCGATCACATCCTCTTCATCGCCGCCGGCGCCTTCCACGTCTCCAAGCCCAGCGACCTCATCCCCGAGCTGCAGGGCCGCTTCCCCCTGCGCGTCGAGTTGAAATCCCTCACCGTCGACGACTTCCTCCGCATCCTCACCGAGCCCAAGTCCTCGCTCACCAAGCAATACACCGCGCTGCTCGAGACCGAGGGCGTGCGCCTCGAGTTCGCCCCCGAGGCCCTGCGCGAGATGGCCGAGTTCGCCTTCCGCGTCAACGAGAACACGGAGAACATCGGCGCGCGCCGCCTCCACACCATCATGGAGCGCGTACTGGAAGACGTCAGCTTCCTCGCGCCCGACGTGGCCCGCCGTGCACCCGAGGGCGAGCAGGCCGTGGCGCTCAGTGAAGCCATCAAGGCCGAGTCCTCCACGCCGCTGCCCTATCAGGAGCGCATGACCGCCTCCGGCCCCGAAAAGCTCTTCACCATCACGCCCGAGTACGTCAAACAGATGGTCGCCACCATCGTGAAGGACCAGGACCTCAGCCGCTACATCCTCTAACTGTCCCTTCGAGCAAACAGCCGGCAGCTCCTCAGAAATCTCCGTGCCCCATCCATCGCAGCGTACTTTGCCGCGATGGGTGGGAAAGCTTACCCGCGTCCGTATCTCAATGCTGTCCGAACGAAAAGGCCCGGTCTTCAACCCGCGTCCACCGCATGCAAGGTTTCCAGCCCGCGCAAACTCCCCAGCATCTCCTTCAGCGCCGTCTTCCCGATCTCCTGCTCGAACCTCCTCTGCAGCTTGTCGAATGCGCCGATCACGCGCATCGCGGTGCGCCGTCCCTGCGGCCGCAGCGTGAGCAGAAAGACGCGCGCATCCTCCGGGTCCGTGGTGCGCCGCACCAGCCCCTTGGCTTCCAGCGAAGACACGCAGTGGCTCACGTTGCTGCGCGTGGTCGCAAAGGTTGCGGCAAGCTGCGAGGGCTTCACCAGCTTCGGCGCTTCAAAGAAGATCGCCGCCAGCGTCAGCCCCTCCAGAAATCCCACGTTCTCGCTGGCCAGTGCATCGGCAGCCAGCGCCTCGAATCGCCGCGCCGCGCGGCTCACGGCAAACATCGGGCTCTGCTCCAGAAACGTATCGATCCGCATCGGGTCCACCTGATTGAGCTCTTCAACTATTGAGCGCAATACTAAATCATCCTTGCCCTCTGGCCGCGGCGCAAGCACCATGGCAACAGCATGAACCGCTCGCTCATTTTTGCCACCCTTTTCGCGGCATCCGCCCTCGCCTCCGCACAAACGCAGTCCTCCACGCTACAGCCTGCCGAGACCCTGGTCGTCCTCGGCTCCGCCACCCCGGTGCCGCTTGCGGAGTCGCCACGCGCCGTCGTCCTGCTGCCCGTGGAAGGCAAGTTGTTCTCCCTCGAATCTCCCGCGGACCTCCTGCGCTCGGACTCCTCTGCTTTTATTGAGCAGCGCGGCGCGGGCGGCGGCCAGGCCGACATCGCTCTGCGCGGCGGCGGCTTCAACCAGACCCTCGTCCTCCTCGATGGCTTCCGCATCAACGATAGCCAGACCGGCCATCACAACCTCGATCTGCCCATCCCGCTCGACGCCATGGACTCGATCCAGGTTCTGCACGGCGCGGGCTCCACGCTGCACGGCGTCGATGCTCTCGCCGGCGTCGTCGACTTCCTCACCGCCGCGCCCGCTGGCGACTCGCTTCTGTTGCGCGCGGGCGCGGGCAATTTTGGCGAGAATGAGCAATCCGTCCTGGGCACGCTTGCCCGCAGCCGCTGGTCCACGCGCCTCACCGCTGACCGCAATCTCTCCACCGGCTTCATCCCCGACCGCGACTACCGCAATGAGACCGCGTCGAGCGAGTCCTGGCTCGCTTCGCGCCTCGGCATCACCGATCTGCTCTTCGCCGCCAGCGACCGCTCCTTCGGAGCCTCGCAGTTCTACGGTCCCTATCCCTCATGGGAGCGCACCAAAGGCTGGTTCGCCGGCGCGCGTCAGGAAATCGGTCCGCGCACCACGGCTGCCTTCGCCTGGCGACGCCATACCGATGAATTCGTGCTCGTGCGCAGTAATCCCGCGCTCTACGAGAACAACCACATCGACACATCCTGGCAATCCGACCTGCGCCACACGCTGCCCATTCATGCTTCCGCGCTGCTCTTCGGCCTTGAGGCCGACGGTGACGCCATCGACAGCAATAATCTCGGCCGCCACGCGCGCAACCGCGGCGCAGGCTACGTCGATCTCGATCTGCATCCGGCCGCCGCGCGCTGGAATCTCTCCGCCGGCGCGCGCGAAGAGATATTCTCCGGCGGACCCGACTCTGCCTTCGCGCCGCATCTCGCTGCCAGCCTCCGCGTCGTGCCCGCGCTCAAACTCCGCGCCAGCGGCGGCTACGGCTACCGCATTCCTACCTACACCGATCTCTACTACTCCGACCCCACCACCATCGGCAATCCCAACCTCAAGCCCGAGTCCGCCTGGTCCGGCGATGCCGGCCTCGAGTGGGTGCCCGCGCACAGACTCACTCTCACCGCCACTGGCTTCTATACCCGCCAGC
The DNA here is from genome assembly GCA_035549115.1 of Occallatibacter sp. Classification (GTDB taxonomy): domain Bacteria; phylum Acidobacteriota; class Terriglobia; order Terriglobales; family Acidobacteriaceae; genus Telmatobacter. Next base: position 13,804 of record DASZRQ010000099.1, read on the forward strand.
ACAACACCATCGACTACCTCCGCGCCAGCCCCGCCGATCAGTGGCACGCCGCCAACCTCAGCGGCCTGCGCTTTGCGGGTGTCGAGGCTGCCATGACCTGGCTGCCTACACGCGCGCAATCCGTGCGCCTGTCCTGGACCGCCCTCAACGGCGTGCAGTCCGCGCTGCACGGCCTTGAGTCCGAGTACATCTTCAACTACCCCGTCGACAATCTGCACGGCGCCTGGACCATCCACTTCCCCCACGCCCTCACCGTCACCAACGCCGTCGAACTCGTCCAGCGCTACCAGCAAACCGTCTACCCCGTCTGGAACGCCTCCTTCAGCCGCGCCTCTGGCCGTGTCCGGCCTTATCTGCGCTTCGCCAACCTGTCCAACACCGGCTATCAGGAGATCGCCGGCATCCCCATGCCCGGCCGCAGCATCACCGGCGGCCTCGCTCTGCGTTTTGGCAAATGAATCGCACCAATCCGCGCTGGCATAAAGGCCACGAATCAACATTGCGTCCTGCTTTCGCCTCTGCTAACGTTTTTTCGTACCTCGGCAGTCCGCGCCGCACGGCCAGCCAGCGGGCTCTACCTGCACTCTCCCGCTCCTGAGGGAATGTGGATGGAGGCGTATCGGAGCATAGGGGTAAGGTGTGCCCTGCCGCCCGTCCCATGGCGCAGCCCACCTCTCCCACGCCGCCACGCATCCCAACACATTGAGGAGAGACCGCATGAGTCAGCCCGCGCCGCAGCATCACGGCATCAACTACATCGAATTCACGTCCACCGACCTCGAGCGCAGCAAGCGCTTTTACGAGAAAGTCTTCGGCTGGAATTTTCAGGAGTACGGCCCCGATTACATCTCCTTCGATCCCGACAGCGCTGGCATCGCCGGCGGCTTTGCGCGCTGCGGACTGCGCGAAACACCGCCCAGCTTCGCGCCCCTTGTCGTTCTCTATTCAAAAGACCTCAAAGCCACTGAGGCTGCCATCCTCACCCACGGCGGAGACATCGTCGTCGCCACCTTCGAGTTTCCCGGCGGCCGCCGTTTCCACTTCAACGACGGCTGCGGCAACGTTCTTGCCGTCTGGTCCGAGTAACACAGCACGCAAAACAACTGAGCCTTCCCGCGCATGCACACGGGAGGGCTCACGATTTTCGCGCATCTTCCATGCGTCGCAGCTTAGTTCACCGCCGGTAGCGCCTTCCGCTTGTTCAGGTCCTCGCGCACCAGCGCCAATCCCAGCAGGCATCGCTCAAAGCTGTCGGAGAGCCGTGCGAACAGCGCTGCCTCCGGCTCGTACTCAAACAGATTGAACTGGCTCACGATGAAGTAGCTCTCCTTGCCTGCGCGAATCAGCTCCGGCAGGCTCGCTCCCGCGCCGTGCCGCCGCCCGCTCACGGCCGCTGCCTCGGGATACATGCCGCCCACAAACAGCGCGTAGTCGCCAATGTATTTGCGCACCGAGCGCTCCGCGTCGAACGATGCGGCCGTGCCGTTCACAGGGTCCGCGGCCAGCAGCATCGCGTCCAGCTCCTCTACCGGATGCCCTTCTGCATCCCGCACCTTGTAGAGATTGTCGGCCTCGGAGAACTCGCACAGCAGATGTGCCACATATCCCGTCACATCCGGATCGTTCAGCCCCAGCCTGCCCTCATAGCTGTTGCGCACCGTCTGCAGAAAGAACGGCTCCAATGGATGCGTCGAATGGGTCTCGCCCGGCATACACACCTCCCCTGGCCGCACGCGCAGCCGCCTGCCTGTTCGGTCAGCGGCGTTGCAGTTCAGCCCGAAAAGAGAGGACGCCGCTGCCTGCTTGTCTGGCTTTGACACACAGCTTATCGGAAAAGTCGTGGTTGCCAAGAGGAGAGTGCATCTTTTCTGGCAAACCAAAGCCATGAGTGCGAACTCATCTTTTGTGCGGCAACGCAAAAGGGCAGCCGCCTGGGCTGCCCTTCCCGTTCAACAGGGAGTTTGTGTTACACCGCTGCAGCCGAGCGCGACTCCAGCACAGCCAGCCGGTTGGCCAGCAGCGTTTCCAGCTTCACCAGCGCCGCGGAGAAGCCTTCGATGCCTTCTTTCAGCTTGTCGCTGGCCATGCGGTCGGCGGCGTGCATCGCGTCGAAGGTCTCTTTGTCCATCGGGATCTTTTCGATAGCCATGGTTTTGGCCTTCTCCGGGTCCAGCTTGCGCGGCAGTTCGCCCGTGTTGGCTTCAAGCTCGCCCAGCAACTGCGGAGAGATCGTCAGCAGGTCGCAGCCTGCCAGCTCCTCAATCTCGCCAATGTTGCGGAAGCTCGCGCCCATCACCACCGTCTTGTAGCCAAATTTCTTGAAGTAGTTGTAGATCTTCGTCACCGACTGCACGCCCGGATCGTCCGCGCCATGAAAATCCTTGCCCGTGTCCTTCTTGTACCAGTCCAGAATGCGGCCCACGAACGGCGAAATCAGCGTCACACCGGCCTCGGCCGCGGCCACCGCCTGGTGCATGCCGAACAGCAGCGTCAGGTTGCAGTGGATGCCCTCGCGCTCCAGCACTTCGGCCGCGCGAATGCCCTCCCACGTCGAGGCGATCTTGATCAGCACATGCTCGCGGCCCACGCCGGCATCGTCATACTGCTTGATGATTGCCCGCGCCTGCTCGATGGTGGCATGCGTGTCGTAGCTCAGCCGCGCATCCACCTCGGTCGAAACCCGTCCCGGCACAATCGCCAGAATCTTCTTGCCGAAGGCCACCGCCAGCCGCTTGAACGCGAGGTTTGCCACATCCTGGTCGGTCGCGCTGTCGCCCAGTTCCTTGCGCGCATCCAGCAGCACGCCGTCCACAATCGGCTGATACTGCGGCATCTGCGCCGCCGTCGTAATCAGCGAGGGGTTCGTGGTTGCATCCGTCGGCTTGAACTTCTCCATCGCCTCAATGTCGCCGGTATCGGCCACCACGGTGGTAAAGCTGCGCAACTGTTCCAGCAGGTTCTGCGGCATAAGATTGTTCCTCCAGGGAAGCACTGAGGCTTCCAGTCTACAGCTTTTTGGATTCAGCGGAGCCGCCGGGGTTGCATTTCATCCGGCGTCAACCTTCATTCCGCCGCAAACGCGTTGCTCAGCACGCCCAGACCGGGAATCGTCACCGTCACCACATCGCCTGCCTGCAGCGGAGCCACGCCCGCCGGCGTTCCCGTCAGCACCAGGTCGCCCGGCTCAAGCGTAATCGCCGCCGTGATATACGTGAGCAGCTTCGGAATCGCAAAGATGAAATCCTTCGTCGAGCCCTGCTGCTTCAGCTCCCCGTTCACCCGCGTCTCCACCGTCAGCCCCGCCTCGGGATCGACCTCGTCCGACACAATCGGCCCCACCGGGCAAAATGTGTCGAACCCCTTGGCGCGCGTCCACTGCCCGTCCTTTTTCTGCAGGTCGCGCGCGGTCACATCGTTCGCAATCACGTAGCCGCGCACATAGTCGCGCCAGTGCGCGTCCGCGTTCAGCTTGCGCGCTCGCTTGCTGATCACCAGCCCCAGTTCGCCCTCGTAGTCCACGCGCTCTGCCGCCGCCGGCATCCGCACCACCCCGCCCGGCTCCAGCAGCGATGACGGCGGCTTCCAGAACAGCAGCGGCTCTTGTGGAACCTCGTTGCCCAGCTCCTTCGCATGATCGCGATAATTCCGTCCCACACACACAATCTTGGAAGGCGTCACCGGAGCCAGCAGCGTCGCCGCACTCAGCAATACCGGCTCAAACTCAAAGCTCCATTTCGGCGACTCGGCGTGCAGTACCCGATACGCAAGGTCCTCCTGCGGCGCTTCGGCCAGTCCCACAATCCAGAGCTCGCCCGCGCGCTCCTCCACCTTTCCGTAATGCGCGTGCCCCTCAAACTCAAACCGGCAATACCTCATCGCCCCACCTTTGTCTTGTTGCACTCATATCGTCTACAGAACTGTCGTCGTGAAAGAAGGCCGCCCCGCCTCGAATCCTCCGTGCCCCCCCACCCATCGCGCGTACTTTGCGCGATGGGTGGGAAACCACAAACTCCCGCCGGCCGCTCTCATCGAGCCACGCGAGACAAAAGGGAGCCTGCTCACTGCGCCGGAACCGTCTCCGTCGCCTCGGCAGACCGCGCGCTCTCGTGCCCCTTCGCGTCAATCGCCGTTACCGCATACGCATAGCTGTGCCCCGCCTGCACATCCGTGTCATGGAACGCCGGACCCACCACCGGAGCCGCGCCCGAGACCCGCGTCCACGCGCCATCGCCCTCGCGCCGGTACACCGCATATCCGGTCACATCGGCCTCCGCATCCGGCTGCCAGCTCAGGTCAATCGAAGTCTGAGCCGCCGTCTCGCCCGCGCCCACCGTCGCCACCGCCACCAGCCCCGCTGGCACCGCCGGTGGAAACACATCCTCCACATCCACCGTCACCGCCGCGCTCACCGCGCCCGGCAGCTCCAGTGTCAGCCCATCCACCGTCACCACCGCCACCCGCTGCGCCCGGTACGAATACGTCTCGCCAAACCGCGCCGTCTTGTCCAGCGCGCTCCCCTTGCTCACATCCTCAATCAGCAGCCGCTGCTCCACCGGCTCCGCGGGAGCAGCCATCAGCCCCTTCTTCTCCGTCTTCGCCGGCGGCGTCAACAGAGTCCGCAGCAGCCGCACCGGAGCAGCCTCACCATCCGCGGCCCACTGCACCACCACGCCCGCCTTGCGCACTTCAGCCGTAAATCCCGTTACCGGCCCCGGCGGAGCTCCCGCCAGCACCATCGCCGGGTTCGACAACCCCGCCGAACGCCCCCGCGCATTCTTCAGTTCCACAAAGTAGCGCAGCGGCCGCGCATCGCCTGTTGCCTCCGCCGCCGGCAGCACATCCGTGAAAGTCGCCTGCGCCCCCGGCTTCTCCATCACCGCCGCGCCCGCATCCACGCACAGGCCCGCCATCACCACCTTGGCCTCGGTGCGGCACACCTGCGCCGTCACATCCTGCGTCAACAGCAGCTTGTCCGTATTGCGCCGCGGCATCGTCCACGTCAGCGTTACCGTGCCGCCCGCGCGCACTGCAGCCAGGTCCGTCACCGGCTCCGGCAGATTCAGGCTCGGCGGCATCGGCGCTCCCGGCGTCCCGCATCCCGCCAGCGCGGCCGCCAACGCCAGCCCCGCCGCGCCCCACCACCAGCTCGCTCGCTCCCGCATCGCCTTCAGTCTACTGGACACAACCTCCTGTGCCCATGCATCGCAGCTTCATCCCAATGAGCGGGAAAGCGCATCCCGTCCCTCCCATGCCGTATCCTTGCCTCCGACCCCCAACGAGGCCCGACACCGTGCTCATCTTCGCCGCCATCCTCGCCATCTTCGTCTACGGCATGATCGCCGCCATGCTCGGCACCATCCTCCCCGACCTCTCCGCCCGCTTCCGCCTCACCCCCGCGCAAAACGGAGCCATCGCCTTCGCCCAGGCCCTCGGCCTCATGGTCGCCTCCATCGGCGTCGGCCCGCTCCTCGATACGCAGGGCGACAAAGCCGGACTCATCCTCGGCCTCGCCGCCATCGCCATCGCGCTCTTCGCCCTGCCCCGCGCCGGCGGCTTCGCTTCCATCGTCGTGCTGCTCTTCCTCCTCGGCGTCGGCGGAGGCATCGTCGTCACCGGCGCCAACGCGCTCTCCAGCGTCGCCGCCACCGCGCACCGCGCCACCGTCCTCAACCTCGTCAACCTCTTCTTCGGCCTCGGCGGGCTCGCCACGCCCTTCATCTCCGCCAATCTCTTCAAGAGCAACTGGCCCCGCCTCGCCTACACCATCGCCGCCGTCACCCTCGTCACCCTCGCCGTGCAGGCCGCCGCCCCCATGCCCGCCCCCGCCGGGTCTGCGGGATTCGCCCTCGCACACGTCGGCCCCCTCCTCGGCAAGCCCCTCCTGCTCCTGCTCGGCCTCTTCCTCTTTCTCTATGTCTCGTGTGAAGTCGGCGTCTGGAACTGGCTCCCCCGCCATCTCATCGCCCAGGGCATCCCGGAGTCTCGCGCCCTCAACATCCTCTCCCTCGGCTTCGCCCTGGGACTCCTCGTCGGCCGCGTCGGCGTCTCGCCCATCCTCATCCGCGTGCCCGCCGTCCAGGTGCTCCTCGCCGCCTCCATCGCCATGGCTGCCAGCACCTTTCTCATGCTCCGCACGCAGAAGCCCGCCGCCGCGGCGGCCCTCGTCTTCATCGCGGGCCTCGCCATGGCCCCCGTCTTTCCTACCGCTCTGGCCATCGTCGGAACGGCCTTCCCCGACCTGACCGGCACCGCCATCGGCTTCGCCATCACCTGCGGCTGGGCCGGCCTCGCCGTCAGCTCCCGCCTCATCGGAGCCCTCGCCGGAGACAACCCCCAGCGCCTCCGCTCCGCCCTCCTCCTCATCCCCGCCTCATCCGTCCTGATGATTGGGCTGGTCCTATCTATTCAATCAGAGCTCAGATGATGACGTAGATTCGGATGTGATGAACTAACTATTACACCAAAGAGATTTCAAGATAGCGTAGTCATTTCTTGAACTTAAGTCCAAACATCTTGTGCAGCATCGCCTCGACGATCAGTCGGAAATTTTCGATCTGGCCATCGTCAACGGGTGCGGTTGCTTTTTCATGGACAAGCTTGCAACGCAGGTTATAGTAAAAATTTACCTTTTTCCATACTTCATCTTTTATTGCTAGGGTTTTCTTTACCTCATTTTGGACCTGCGAGCGGTCCTTGAAAAGTTCGACTAAACGTACATCGCTATAGGAGGTACCGGACTCATTTACAAGGTAATCCTTAAACCCGATTTCAAGCGTGCTATCTAAGACAATCAGTGCAATTCTGTTTCTCTGCTCCAGGCGTTGTTTTGAAATCAAGTCAGCAGCGACTACTCCTTCGTAAAGACCCTTCGACCAAGGCTTTTTTCTTACAACATCTCGATTTTTCTGTGAGATGATGTCGCCATATCGAGGCCTCGATTTGGGCAGCGATGGCAGGAATGATCGCGTGGCGGTTGGGAAGTCATTAATTGCTACCTCTGCAATCTCACCCTCTTTGTATTGAAATACTTTATCCGGCCAATCTCCCATCCAGATGCGAGATAATGCAGCAAAATCTTTCACAACGCTGATCAGCCAACCGCGGAGAGCGGAGAATACCTCATGTTTCGAACTTATATCTGACTTACTGCTATTCCACGGCATTAACTGCGCATCCCCGTTCAAGAAGACCAACACACGAGTGAGAGATATTTTGGGATGAGGAAGGCCTGCAACCCCCTTAGAAAATCCAACTTCATAAGTCTTAAGAGCTCTTGCTACGAGCCTATCATTGCAATAAAAATAGACGCCATATTCCCCCGCTGCTGGGCTTGATTCGCTTGTGAGCCCAGCAATTGCTGTCACCCTGACCGATCCGCCATCCTCAGTATCCAAAGTGCCCGTATATTTTCGAGGAGAATAATTAGGTGGAAAAGACCAATCTTCAAAGAAATGTGGGACTATAGATATGCCGTTAAGCTTGAGATTGAGACGGCCAGACTTGATGAATAGTGCATAAGTAGCGCCTAAATGTTCTCGGAGGAGTGAAATTGCATCCGTATTGATATGCAAGCGCAGCTTCTGAAGCTCGACAATAGTGGTACCGGCGTCGATTTCATCGACTTCGTAAACAGGGAGTTCCCAGGATTCGTCGGCAAGCCACGCCTCATCAAAATCAATCTGCAATGTTTTTTGCTTAGCGAAGCGCGTCGTGATTTTTATGTCTTGCGCAAGGGCAACGACGGCACGCTTTGTTCCTACTCCAAAAATGCCGATCGTTTCGTCACTAGTGCTCGTTCCAGTCTGCCCAGGACCGACTATATATTTGAGTTCTGCCTGTTTCAGGCCCCCTGCATCATCAACGACTTCGATGGCCTGTTGTCTTTCCTCAAGCCTGACCTGCACATTCACTGGCCCTTTGATTCGAGACCGAGTTCTGACATCGAGTGCATTATCGACAAGCTCGCAAATCGAACGATTTAAGTTATAGTCCGCAATGATCGACAAAAATAGTCTTTTAGACGGTGTGGCATTTATGTGATCTACTTCTTTTTTCATAGAGCTTCCCTAATGAACAGTGAATACGGAAATTGCAATAAGAATACTGTTAAATCCAATTTATGCAACAGATGAATACATAATTAAACGCGAATAAGCTCTTAGGAGGATAGACACCCTCCGCTGCGGCGCGAATGTGGCTCCCTTTATTCTTTGGGCACGCACTTGGTTGGAAGGGCAACGGGGCTAGCCGCCAAGCATGACACAAACAACTGCGGCCGCTGCATGCAATGCTTTGTCAACCCCCATCCAACCCAACCCCCACAAACCAAACCACATCCCTTTGCGGACTATTTCCGCAATCCGCCTATCCTTGCATCAGGATGAGCACCGCGCCCCAATCCGCCAGCCGCACCGCAGGCGCTTCGCCAAATCTTCGCCAAAATCGCGCTCGTTCCGCCACCGGAGAAGCAAACAAACGAGATAGGCCCACGCCGGAACCCCCTCCCCCCTACCTTTTTTGCAGCAAAAAGCCCCCAGCCGAAGCTGAGGGCTGATAGCTGACGGCTGACAGCCTCTCACAGCTTTCGCAGCCGTGCGCACGCCTCGTCCAGCTCGTCGTCCTTCTTCGCAAAGCAGAACCGCAGCAGGTCCTCGCCCCGCCCCGGCCGGAAGAATGCCGACCCGGCCACCGCCGCCACGCCCGTCGCGGCCAGCAGATTCCGCGCCTTCTCGGCCGCCGTCGCGCCCTTCAGGTGCGCGGCCCGCGCCAGCACGTAGTAGGCTCCCGCCGGAACCCCCGGCTCCAGCCCCGCATCCCGCAGCGCCGCCACAATCCGCTCGCGCTTCGACTGGTGGCTCGCCGCTAACTCCGTATAAAAGCTGGCCGGTAGCTGCTCCAGCCCCGCCGCCGCCCCATGCTGCAGTGCCGAGGGCGCGCACACATACGTCAGGTCGTGGAAATAGGCCATCGCGCCCATCCACTTCGCGTCCGCCGTCACGTAACCCAGCCGCCATCCGGTCACCGAGAACGTCTTCGAGAACCCCGAAAGCACAATCGTCCGCTCGCGCATCCCCTCCAGCGTCGCCGCGCAGATGTGCCGCGCCCCGTCATACACAAAGTACTCGTAGATCTCGTCCGTAAACAGGAACAGGTCGTGCGTCCGGCACACCTCAGCCACGGCCTCGAGCTCCTGCAGAGAAAAGATTTTCCCGCTCGGATTCCCCGGCGTGTTTATCAGGATGGCCCGCGTCTGCGGCGTGATGGCTGCCTTCAACTCATCCACATCGAGAGAGAAATCCGGCTCCGCCAGCGCCACCAGCACCGGCTTCACCCGCAGAGACTTGAGCGTCGCCACGTGGTACCCGTAAAACGGCTCGAACAGGATCACCTCGTCGCCGGGGTTCAACAGCGCCATGGCCGCCGCGTGCAGCCCGCCCGTCGCCCCGCTGGCCACAAGCACTTCCGTTTCAGCGTCATAATGCAGCCCGTAATCCCGCTCCTGCTTGGCCGCAATCGCATTCCGCAGCCGCGTAATGCCGTCCAGCCGCGTGTAGATGTTGTGCCCCGCCCGGATCGCCGCAATCGCTTCGGCCTCCACCACCGCGGGCACCGGCGTGTCGCACACACCCTGCGCCAGGTTGATGCCGCCCACCCGGTCGCACTCCGTGCTCATCGCGCGAATCTCCGACTGCATCGCGCCGGGCGCAAGCTCGCTCAGTCCAAGGCGTGTGGGGGCAATAGCTTGATTCATCAGGCTCACCGAAGAGGTAGAGTGCACAACCTCATGAGCCATCTTACATGCCCCCAACTTGCCTCTGAGGTGCCATGGCGGGTTCGCTGCGCTAGTGCACCGTCACCGTCACCGCCTGCTGTGTGCGCCCATACTGGTTGGTCGCATACAGAATGTAGGTAGTGGTCGCTGTCGGCGTCACCGTCACGCTGTTGCCGTGCACGCCGCCCAGTTGATCGATGAAGTCATACGTATCGTTCGTCGTGGTCCAGTTCAGCGTCACCGCCGTGCCCGCAGCCACTGAAGTTGAACTGGGCGTAAAGCTGTCGATGATGGGCAAAGAGCCTGTCGGTGCGCTTACGGCGTCGTAGCCGGGATAGCTCGGCGACATCTGCACCACGTCAAAGTTGTCGGAGCTGATCGCGTCCAGGTTCGCCAGGTCCGCATCGTTCCAGCGCGCATCCGGCACGCCCTGGAAGTAGAACGCGCTGCCGTTGTCCGCCAGGATCATGCCGTACTTCTTCATCGCCGTCAGAATCACCTGGTTTGTCGGCGAGAAGCCGGAGATATCGAAGCTCGCCTTCAGCCGGATGCGCATGCCCATCACATTGGCCGTGGTGGAACTGTTGCCCGCCGCGTGGCTTGCCGGCGAAACAAAGTAGCCGCCGTTGGCGCTGCTCATGGTGTGCGGCATGGTGAAGCGGATCGCATGCCGGATTACGCCCGATGCAACCTCGTCATAGCGCACCAGGCCGGGGAAGATCGCCAGTCCCGCCGCATCGGCGGAGGTCCAGCCATACGGCCGCAGTTCATCGTTCTTCAGATCCCAGATCGTCTCCGATGAGGCGCTCCACTGGCCCGTGCAGCGATGTGTATTGAAGGTCTCGTAGAGCGTGCAGGTATTGCGGTCGATCACCAGCACATGCGCGTCGCCCACATAGGTGTCCGGCCAGCCATCGCAGTCCGTCGGGGAGCCTTCAATCGGCGCGGTTGCCGGATACGGCGCAAGCGCCACGTCGCTCTCGCTGGCATAGTCCACCACGGAGATCGGGGTCAGCGCCTGTGTGCTTGAGTCCACCACCGTGTAGGGAATGCCGTAGTCGCCGCCCGCCACCGAGGAGAAGTCATGATGCAGGTGCTGCCCGGCAAACTCGGTCGAGCTGGTGATCGTCCCGCTGTTCGGGTCCACCGGCGCGGCAGAGATGTCTGTATTCCAGGGATTGTCCGCCGGGAAGGGAACAAAGCCGTGCATGTCCGCATTGTCGCCCGTGTCCATCACGCTGCAGGCGGCCTGCGGAGCCGCGGCATTCACCGTCAGGTTCAGTTCCGCAAACGCGGACTGCGGCGCCGGCGTGGTTGAGTCCGTCACCGTAAAGGTCACCACGTGATTGCCCGCATCGGCCTGCAGCGGCGTGCCAGTTACTGCGCCCGTCGTTGCATTGATGGAAAGGCTCGAGGGCAGACCGCTCGCGCTGAAGCTGTACGGCGGAATGCCGCCCGTGGCCGTGATCGTCGTGTTGTAGGTGACTCCGACCGTTGCCGCAGGCAGCGCCGTGTTGGTAATGGAGAGCGCGCCGGGGTGCGTCGTAATGGAGATGGTCGCCGTCGCCTTCTGCGGCGTGGGCGTGCCGGAGTCGGTCACGGTGAAGGTGACCTGCGCCGTGCCAATGTCGCTCTGCACCGGTGTGCCGGTCAGCGCGCCCGTGGTGGCATTGATCGCCAGTCCCGTGGGCAGGCCGCTGGCCGCATAGGTAAACGGCCCCGTGCCGCCGCTGATGCCGATATTCGCGGTATAGGGCGAGCCGACAATGGCATCCGGCAAAGCTGTGGTCAGGATCGTCAGCGTCGCGGGCGCAATCGTCAGGCTATAGGTCGCGGTCGCTGTCTGCTGCGGGCTCGAGGTGTCGGTTACCGTCACCGTCACCTGCGCCGTGCCAATGGCACTCTGCGCCGGTGTTCCGGCAATCGTGCCCGCCGCCGTATCCATCGTCAGCGCTGCGGGCAGTCCCGCTGCCGTGTAGGTGAAAGGCGCCGTGCCTCCCGCAACCGCAATCTGCGTCGAATACGCCGTGCCCACCGAGCCGCTGGGCAGCGAGCCGGTGGTAATTGAGAGCTTGGGCGCATGCGCCGCTTCTTTGGAGACGCATCCGGCTACAGGGACAAGCAGGAGAAGGGCCAGGCAGGGGAGGGACGATCGCATCGTTCAGGTCTCCAGGGGGTTGAGGTGCGCTTCGCCCCCGGAGCATGGCGCAGGGGAGGCGCAACTGCATAGTACGGTAAAAGTGGAGAGTCAGACCGAGGATACATCGCATCGCCCGCCGATTTTTGCGGTTTCCCCGCCGCACGGCATGACTGAGGTCATATCTCGTGCGTCGATTGCCTGCTATCGCGATGAAAATGCAGAAAATATGTGCTGCGTTTCGGCTAGGCCAGCCGGGTGAAGGCTGCTTGAATGCGGCCGGGCAGATCGGTCTGGGCGTCGGGCAGGCTGTAGTGGATTTCAAGCACGGCCGCTGGCGGCGTCTTCAATCCCTGCAGTGCCTCGGCGGTCGCGGGCCAGTCAATGCTGCCATCGCCGGGCCACAGGTGCTCGTCGCGGATGCCGTGATTGTCATGCACATGGACGGAGCCGATCCGGTTGCCGAGCGTCGTGATGGCTTCGCCGACCCCTGATCCGAGATGCGCATGCCCCACGTCCAGGCAGACCGCCACATTGTTCTGGTGGCCCATCTCCAGAATCAGCAGAAGGTGCTCCGGCGTCGTCGCCTCGCTCACCAGATTTTCCACCAGCAGCCGCACACCCAGCGGATGCGCGAATGCTCCCAGATGCTCGAGCGCGGTAATGGCGCATTCAATGGTGCGGGGAGACCACTTGTCCTCGCGCTCGCCCAGGTGCAGCACCAGGTTTTGGATGGGAATGCGCTCGGCTGCTTCCAACGCCCGCTTGATCTCATCCATCGCATCGATGCGCCGGGACTTCTCCGGGTGCAGCACGTTCACCGCGGGCGCTCCGGCGCGGCCCATCTCCCGGTCCGGAAACAGCGGCGCATGCATGGAGAAGGGTGCAACCGGATTGGACGCAAACCAGTCCGCGATCTCGCCCACATGCTCGCGACTGGTGTAGTCAAAATGCTGGCGCGCGGCGAATAGCTCGATTCCCTCGGCGCCGGCGCGGGATGCCACTTCCAGCAGGCCGGGATGCAGGCGCTGCGTGAGAAACAGGTGCGTGGACAAGACTCGCAGCATCGTCAAACCGGGTCCCCTTGCGTCCGCGCAGCCAGTCGGGCCGGCTGGAGCCGCTGGCTCTATTGTCGCATTATGCGCCCCTGCCGTTTGGCCGCTGGCTGTTGCAGAAATAGGTGCGCGGCGCAGACAGGGAATAAGACGTTCGTGCTGGGAATAGATGGACTTTCCGCCCGAATTTTCCTATCCTACCCTCACTGCGATCTCCTCGATTGAGCGTTTGCCCTTGAGTTCTCAACGATCCGGCGCACGGTCTGGACCCGGCCCCGAACGACGCGAGCAGACCTGAAGAAAGACAGTCCGGCTCCTGCAGCCGGCTGGTTACTGCGAGGATGCGTTGAGGTTGCCCACTGCCAGCATGATCGAGAACCTGCCGTGGCCGGTACGTACCCTGCTCGGCTGCGTGACAGGTGTGTTGGCGGTCAGCTTCTCTTACTTCATTCATCCCCTCCACTCCTTTCCCATGCTGCTGGCATTTCCCACCGTGGTGCTCTGCGGCTGGTTTTTCGGCATGGCGGGCAGCTTCGGCTGCGCAATCGTCGACATCCTGCTCATCGACAACCTGCTTACGCGCGAGGAGATGCGCTTTTCCTCCGGCTTCGGGCTCGATATTGTGCGGCTTGTCCTCTTTCTGATCCTCTCCACGCTTCTCGGCGTGCTGCTGCGCCGCTTCGCGGACCAGCGCATCGAGCTGCGCAGCCAGGGACTCCGCGAAAATCTTCTCGTCGAGCAGTCCCAGCGCGAGATGGCCGAGGAGCGCGCCCGCGCCGGCGAGGTACTGCGCGAGCGCGACGAAATCCTGCAGATCGCCCTTCGCGTCAATGGCCTCGGACTCTGGGCCTGGGATATTGCCTCGAATACCGTCCACCGCTCCGACGAGGCTTATCGCATGGTAGGCCGCAAGCCGGAAACCATTGGCCCCAGTCCGGAGGAGTGGCTCGCCGTGGTGCATCCCGAGGATCGTGGTGAGCTGAGCCGCGTGATGGAAGAGACACGCGCGCGGGGAGGCGAGTATCGCCAGCACTACCGCGTGGTCTGGCCCGATGGCTCGATTCGTTGGGTTGAGTCACAGGGCAAGTGCCAGAAAGACAGTGAGGGCCATGTGACCCGCCTGGTCGGCGTGCTGGCCGACATCACCCATCGCCGCCTTGCTGAAGAGGCCATGCTGCGTGCGGAAAAGCTGGCTGTAGCCGGCCGTCTGGCCGCCAGCGTGGCTCACGAGATCAACAACCCGCTCGAAGCCGTGGCCAACCTGCTTTACCTCATCACTCTCTCGCCCACGGCAGAGGACGCGCACACTCACGCCCGCAGCGCTCTCGACGAACTGCTTCGCGTCTCGCTGCTCACCCAGTCCACGCTCAAGTTTCATCGCCAGTACGGCGCGCCCCGCAGCACGCTGCTCTCTGAGGTCCTTGAGGGTGTGCTCGCCATGTTCCGCGGGCGCATGAATGCCGTGGAGATCGCATTGATCGTGCACACGGTCAACGAGGTGCCCATCGCCTGCATGCCCAGCGAGGTGCAGCAGATCTTTGCCAATCTGCTGGCCAACGCACTCGATGCCATGGCCCCGCGGGGCCGCATCGTCATCCGCCTGCGCCCTTCCCGCGACTGGCGCAGCGGCGGCGCCCAGGGCATGCGCATCACCTTTGCCGATACCGGCGTCGGCATGGATCGCGCCACGATGCGGCGCATCTTCGAGCCCTTCTTCACCACCAAGATTGAAACCGGAACCGGCCTGGGCCTGTGGGTGGTGGCGCAGCTTGTCGAGCGCCACGGCGGCGACATTCGCGTGTGGAGCACGCAGCGTCCCGGCGCCAGCGGCACGGCCATCTCCATCTTCCTGCCTACGGAAGCCACGCTCTCCGAGGATGTGGACCTGGGCACGGCCGCCAGCCTCTCGGTCTGATGCTCTAGTACCCCGCGGCCTTGCCGTAGTGACTGCGGTGGTCCTGCCCCGCTTCGAGCTCGCCTGTCTTCGGGTCCACCGCAATGCACTCGCCGTCGGACCAGTGCCCATCCTTGACCGCCAGCGTGTAGCCCATCGCCCGCAGTGCATCCTGCGTCGCTTGGCTGAAGCCCGGCTCAAGATACACCTTGTCCGGCAGATACTGATGATGGAACCGTGGCGCATCCACCGCCTGCTGGATGTTCAGCCCGCCCTCGGCCGCGGAGAGAAAGATGTTCGCCACCGTCGTGATGATGCGCCCTCCGCCCGGCGAGCCCAGCACATAGCGCAGCCTGCCGTCCTCCAGCACAATCGTCGGCGTCATTGAGCTCAGCGGCCGCTTGCCCGGCGCAATCGCATTCGCCGGCCCCTGGATCAACCCGAACATGTTCGGCACGCCCATCTTCGATGCAAAGTCATCCATCTCGTCGTTCAGCAGGATGCCCAGCGACCCCGAGGTCACGTGCGACCCGAAGCTGTCATTCAGGGTCGTCGTCACCGAGACGGCATTGCCTTCCGCATCCACCACGGAGTAGTGCGTCGTATCCGGCGACTCCTTCCTGCGCCGGCCCGCCGTCTTCGGCGCGGGCGGCAGAAAACCCTCCGGCCGCTCCAGCTCCGCGCTGGGCGTCGCCCTGTTCATTGCAATGCCCGCCCGCCACGCCGCCGCATACGTCTTTGCCGTCAGCGCCTCCACCGGAATCCGGTTGTAATCCGGATCGCCCAGATAATCGCTGCGGTCCATGTAGGCGCGCCGGTAGGCTTCGAGCACCAGGTGCATCCACTCCGGCGAGCGGTCGCCCAGCGCGTGCAGGTCATAGCCCTCCAGAATATTGAGTGCGCTCACCAGCACCACTCCTCCCGAAGAAGGCGGCGGAGCGCTGAGAATCGTGTAGGTATGAAAGGCGCCGATCACCGGCTTCCGCTCCACCACGTTGTACTGCGCCAGATCGTCGAGCGTCAGCAGCGCGCCGCCCTTCTTCAGGTCCGCGATCAGCTCCTGTGCCATTTTGCCGTGGTAAAAGTCGTCGGGGTCGGCGGCAATACGCTCCAGCGTCCGCGCCAGCTCCGGCTGCTTGAAGACCTCGCCCGCCTTGTAGAGGTTGCCGTCACGCTGAAAGATGCGTTTCGAGTCGGCAAACTTCGCTAGGTCCTCGTCGGCCATCTCGCCGGCCTCTTCCGCGCTCAGCGTGAACCCCTCGCGCGCCAGCCGGATCGCCGGCTTCATTACCCGCGCCAGCCCCAGCCTGCCGTACTTCCGCTCCGCATACACCAGCCCCGCCACCGATCCCGGTGTGGCAATGGAGCGGTATCCGATCACGCTCGACTGGAGGCTCGTCTCCGGCAGCACGTTGCCCTGCGCGTCCTGGTACATCGTCTCCGTCGCCGCCAGCGGAGCCTTCTCGCGGTAGTCGATAAAGGTAGCCGTGCCGTCGTGCATCCGCACCAGCATGAATCCGCCGCCGCCCAGGTTGCCCGCGCTCGAATGCACCACCGCCAGCGCGAACCCGGTCGCCACCGCTGCGTCCACCGCGTTGCCGCCCGCGCGCAGCACATCGAGCCCGGCATCGGAGGCCAGGTGGTGCACGCTCACCACCATGCCGTGCTGCGCCCGCACCGGCCGCTCGTGCAGGTAGTCGAGCACGTTCATCGAGCCTTCCTGGGCGGCGGTGAACGAGGAAAGAAGCACTGCGCCGGCAAATGCGGCAAGAGCAGGGAACAGGGGCCGTCGATTCATGGTTGGGACAGGATAGCGTGAAACTTCGGAGAAAACCCTGAGGAACATCGGAAGGTATGACGACCACAGGCGTTTCCGCGCGTCGAAGCATCCAAATACGTGTCAAAGTCTGAATGGGGCAGGCTTCGAACCAATCCTTTTGGAGGTTTCAATGCGCATTTATGCTTTCAGCAGGACCATTCTGACCGCGGCGCTGACCGCGGCATGCCTTGCGGCTGCGGCTGCCGCGCAAACCACCGTGGCCGCCAGTCTCTACGGAGCCTTCAACGGCACGACCGATGGCAATGGCGTCCAGCAGAGCCCGGCCAACTCCGCCGGAGGCATGTTCGAGCTGCGGCA